>NZ_CP083567.1 GCF_025143985.1 Sulfitobacter sp. W027 | reverse complement strand
GTGGGCAGGGCGGTCGGTCAGCAGGACTTCGGCAAAGTTCCCGCCTGCGAGGTCAAGCAACGTAACCCCGTCGCGGATATATTGCATCTGGTTGGCGAAATACTGAGCAAGGCCGCGTTCCGTCTGAAAACCGGCGACGAAGACATGCGCGGTCTTCGCCAAGCGTTCCGCTTCTTGTTGCCAATCGGCACTGCCTGCCAATTCGTAGATGCCGACGAGTGCCGCGATCTCAAGCTGCAGGCCGTGATTGAGCTGAGCACTGTCTACATTGCCACCCTTACGCATTTCTTGAAGCCGTTCAGACATCAACCAAGGGTCGTCACCCATATCGTGCTTGAGGTGATCCTTCAGGTCGCGAAAGCTATCATAGCCGATGGAACGGCAGAACCGCCCGACGGTCGCTTCGCTCACCTTTACCGACCGCGCGATGCTTGCGGCGGTTTCAAAAGGCAAGCCTCCCCAAGAATCCAGCATGTAGCGGGCCAAAAGGCGGTCTGCTTTGGTCCCTTCTTCGAAGACACCTTCTAGTTGAGCTCTGATTGAGGTGTGCAACGGGGCCTCCGAAATTCTCATTACCGAAAGAATGAAAGTAATCTTTCATTATGTCAATAATGATATGTATCGCTCATTGAGGTCGTGGTTTGGGGGCGGGTTTGCTTGGTCTAACGTTTGTTTGAAGGTGGTGGTGAGGGCTTTGGCGAATGGATCGGCCGGAGGGCGGACTGCCCTTGATCGCAGAGGCATTGGCCAGCAGCCTGAGCACAGCCCAAAAGCCGAAACCGGCGCACTGGAACGTGCCGGCTTTCGCTAATCGTCAGGTGTCTCGGAACCAAGATGCTTAAATTGGCAGCCTCTCCTGCAAAGCACAGAAGAGGCCAAGTTCGCTAAGCGCTTACCCTTCCGCCGCTATGGCCAGCACTTCGATCAGATAATGCGGCTGCGCCATGCGCGCTTCGACGCAGACACGGGTGGGGGGCGTGATGGGCGCGACCCATTCATCCCAGACCGCGTTCATCCCGGCGTAATCGTCCATATTTGCCAGCCAGATCTGCACCGAGATGAGGTTCTCGCGGGTGGTGCCCGCCTGATCGAGAAGATCATCGACCTTGGCAAACACATCGCGGGATTGGGCCGCGATATCACCGTCTTTCAACTGCGACACTTGACCGGCGAGATGCACTTGGCCGTTGTGAATGGAAATCGCGGAAAAGCGGGCCGAGCCGCCGATTTTTCTGAGGCTGTCTGTCATGGGGTGTTCCTTGCAACTATCTGCGGCCATGTAGACAGGGCAGGCATATTCAGGCAAAGTTCATTATCTGAAATCTACTTCAGGAACTCTGAACTTGGCCATTAAGATCGAAATGCTGCGCTGCTTTTGCGCGGTCGTAGAGCATGGCAGCCTGAACGATGCCGCACAGCAACTGGCGCGGACCCCTTCGGCAGTATCGATGATGCTCAAACAATTTGAGGAACATGTCGGCGCGGCGCTGTTCGAGACCGCCCGGAAAGCGCGGCTGACACCTTTGGGAGAGATGATCTATAGCGAGGCACGGCGCGAGATCGACCACTTCGGGCGCACGGTCTCGGCCATTGAAGGGCTATCCCGCGCAGAGGAGGGGCAGGTGCGGTTGGCGGTGACGCCCTCGGTCGCGACTGTGGTACTGCCAGCGGTGATACGGCGGTTTCGTCGCGACCATCCGAAGGTTCGGATCGACATGCGCGACATGGACAGCGCCGCCGTGCAGCGTGAAATGGAGGCCGAGCGTGCCGACATCGGGCTGGGCAGCGTAGCGGGCGGGCCGAACTTTGACCGCAAACTTCTCTTCGCTGATCCTTTCGGGGTGGTTTGCGCACCGGAAGAACCACTAGCGCTGCGTGGGGAGCCGGTCGCTTGGGCTGACCTCGTCGAGCGTAATTTCATTACACATGGGCTATGCCATCTTATCGAGGATGTAGAGTTTGACCCCATTCTCGATGCAGCCGCGATGTCGGTGCCCAATACCGCGTCATTGCTGGCGTTGGTGCGCGGTGGGGTTGGCCTTACCCTGCTACCGCGCCGTGCAGTGCCTGAAGACGATCCGAGATTGGTGTTCCTGCCGCTCGCGCAGAGCAACGCACAGCGTCATCTCTACCTCGTTTCGCAACCCCGCCGCCTTCTGCCGCCCGCCGCTCAGGCGTTCTTGGCAGCGCTCGAAGCTGAACGACCAGGTCAGTAACTTCAATTTTGCTGTAGTAAATTCAATTTAATCGAATTTGATTGAAAGGTCGCGTTCAGGCTTACTGTCGCCAACCATCCGGGACACCCCGGCCAGACAGGAGATATCGCATGAACGTCATGACAGACCTCAACCGCAATTACATCGCAGGCGCATGGATCGCGGGCAGCGGCGAGATCGAGAACCGCAATCCGTCCGACGTGTCTGAGGTTGTTGGCCGCTACGCACAGGCCAGCGCCGCGCAGCTTGATGAAGCGCTGAGTGCAGCACGCAAGGCGCAGGCGACCTGGGCAGGCTATGGCCCCGAGAAGCGCCATGATGTGCTGATGGCCATTGGTACCGAAATGATGCGCCGGGCCCCCGAACTGGGTGAACTTCTGTCGCGTGAAGAGGGCAAACCACTGGCCGAGGGCAAGGGCGAAGTCTACCGCGCCGGGCAGTTCTTCACTTATTACGCCGCCGAATGCCTGCGCCAGATGGGTGACACCGCAGACAGCGTCCGTGCGGGTGTCGAGATTGACGTGCGCCGCGAGCCCGTGGGCGTGGTGGCTGTCATCAGCCCATGGAACTTCCCTACGGCGACCGCCAGTTGGAAAATCGCCCCGGCGCTGGCCTATGGCAATGCGGTGGTCTGGAAACCTGCAAATGTAACGCCCGCTTCTGCCGTGGCGCTGACCGAGATCATCAGCCGTCAGGACATCCCGGCTGGGCTTTTTAACCTCGTCATGGGCGCAGGGCGCGAGATTGGGCAAAAGCTGGTGGAAAGCCCGGCGCTGGACGCAATTTCCTTCACCGGTTCGGTGCCTGTGGGGCGCGGCATCGCCGCAGCCGCCGTGCAGAATTTCACCAAGATTCAGATGGAAATGGGCTCGAAAAACGCGCTGGCCGTCATGGATGACGCCGATCTCGACCTCGCCGTGAGCCTTGCGCTTGGCGGTGCCTTTGGCGGGTCAGGGCAAAAGTGCACGGCCTCTTCGCGCTTGGTCGTGCATGAGGCGGTGCATGACGCTTTCGTCGAGAAGCTGGTGGCAGGGGCCAAGGCCATGAAGGTCGGCCCCGCACTCGCCGAGGGCACGCAGATCGGCCCGGTGGTCAGCGAAGAGCAGCTGAACGCCAACCTCGACTATATCGAACTTGGCAAATCCGAAGGCGCAGTGCTGGCCTGCGGCGGTGAGCGGCTGAGCATGGAGACCGAGGGCTACTATATGTCCCCCGCAGTCTTTACCGGCACGACTAATGCCATGCGCATCAACCGCGAGGAGATGTTCGCCCCCATCGCCTGCGTCATCAAGGTCGGCAGCTATGCCGAAGCGCTGGAGGTGGTGAATGACACCGAGTTTGGCCTGACCTCGGGCATCGTTACCCGCTCCATCGCGCGGGCCACGCATTTCCGCCGCAACGCCCGCACCGGCTGCGTCATGGTGAACCTGCCCACCGCTGGCACCGACTACCATGTGCCCTTTGGCGGGCGGGGGAATTCGTCTTACGGCCCGCGCGAGCAGGGCTCCTATGCCGCCGAATTCTACACCACGGTCAAGACCGCCTATATCGCCGCTGGCACGCCGGAGGAACTGGCGTGACCTTTCGCATCGACTGTCTGCAATATGCCAATTGGTCGGAGAAGATTTTCCGCCAGATGCGCGAAGGCGGCGTGGATGCGGTGCATGTCACTATCGCCTATCACGAGAATTTCCGCGAGACGGTGCTGAACATTGAAATTTGGAACCGCTGGTTCGAGCAGTTTCCGGACCTGATCTTCCAAGGCCGCACCGGGGATGACGTGCGGCTGGCACGGGAGACGGGGCGCACGGCGATCTTCTTCGGCTTTCAGAACCCAAGCCCCATCGAAGATGACATCGGCCTTGTCGAGATCGTGCACACTCTCGGCGCGCGCTTCATGCAGTTGAGCTACAACAACCAGTCCCTGCTGGCGACGGGCTGTTACGAGACCGAAGATCCGGGCCTTACCCGTATGGGCCGTGAAGTGATCGAAGAGATGAACCGCGTGGGCCTCGTTGTCGACATGAGCCATTCGGCGGACCGCTCGACACTGGAAGCAATCGAACACTCGAGCCGGCCTATCGCGATCACCCACGCCAACCCGGCAAGCTGGGCACCGGCGCGGCGCAACAAGTCCGACGCGGTGATCGGGGCGCTGACCGAAAGCGGCGGCATGATCGGCTTTTCGCTCTATCCGCATCACTTGAAGGACAAGAGCGCCTGCACCCTCGAAAGCTTCTGCGAAATGGTCGCGCGCAGCGCCGAAAAGTTCGGCAGCCGCAGTCTCGGGATCGGGTCGGACCTCTGCCAAGACCACCCCGACAGCGTGGTCGACTGGATGCGCATGGGTCGCTGGACTAAGCGGATGGACTACGGCGAAGGATCGGCGGCGGCACCGGGCTTCCCGGACATGCCCGACTGGTTCCGAGACAATCGTGATTTTGGGAACATCGAGGCCGGTCTGCGCACCGTAGGTTTCAACGCGGAGGAGGTGGCCGGGATCATGGGAGATAACTGGCTGCGCTTCTTTGACGACAGTTTCGGCACTGCGCGCAAGACGCAGGCCCAACGGGCAGCGGAATGACCCGCAGGCCCGACGCATAACGACGAATTTCCTTCAGGGAGGATGGGATGACGGACCAAACACAAAGCCCGGAGGCGCAGATGCCAAGTGCCGGACATATCAACAAACCACTTTTTGCCATTTCCGGGGGCTTTATCGCCGCCTTCTGTCTACTAGCGCTGTTCGACCTCGAATTGCTATCGACCATCGTCGACAGTAGCTTTGCCTTTTCGGCCAAGTATTTCGGTTTGTATTGGCAGATCTTGCTTCTGGCGACTTTCCTGATCGGCTTGGTGCTGATCGTCCTGCCGGGCAGCCGCGCGGTGATGGGCGGGCTGGCGCGGCCCGAATTCTCGACCTTCCAATGGGGCTCGATGATCATGTGTACCCTGCTCGCAGGGGGCGGTGTGTTCTGGGCCGCGGGCGAGCCAATGGCGCATTTCCTGTCATCCCCACCGCTCTTCGGGGCCGAGGCCGGAACCCCCGAAGCCGTCGCGCCTGCGCTGGCGCAGAGCTTTATGCATTGGGGGTTCCTCGCTTGGGCGATCCTTGGCGCGCTGACCACGGTCATGCTGATGCATTACCACTATGAAAAGGGCCTGCCGCTGGCCCCGCGCACGCTGCTCTACCCGCTGTTCGGAGAGCGCGCGATCAAGGGACCGATTGGCTTGGCCGCCGATGCCTCCTGCATCATCGCCGTGGTCGCGGGTACCGTGGGACCGATCGGTTTCTTGGGGCTTCAGGTCAGCTATGGTCTGAACACGCTTTTCGGCATCCCCGACAGTTTCGCCACTCAGGCGCTGGTCATCGCAGGGCTGGTCACGCTCTATACGATCTCGGCCATGACCGGTCTGACCCGCGGAATCCAGCTGCTCAGCAAGATCAACGTGATCCTCGCGGCCTGCTTGCTGATTTTCATGCTGGTTTTCGGTCCGACCGTCTTCATCTTCAAAAGCTACTTCGCGGGCCTTGGTTCCTATTTGGGCAACTTCTTTGGCATGGCGCTCTATCGCGGTGAGGCCGGTCTCTTTGGTGAGCCGGGCTGGCTGGGCTGGTGGACGGTGTTCTTCTGGGGCTGGTTCATGGGCTATGGGCCGCTGATGGCGATGTTCATCGCGCGGGTCTCGCGGGGACGGTCGATCCGGTCGATTATCGTGATGCTGTCGCTGGTGGCACCGATCATCACCACTTTCTGGTTCACCATCATCGGCGGCTCCGGCATCGCGTTTGAGCTTGGCAATACCGGCTCGGTCTCGACCGCTTTCGAGGGGTTCAACCTGCCGGCCGCGCTTTTGGCGATCACGCAACAACTGCCCATGGGCTTCATCATCTCGCTGCTGTTCCTGATCCTGACCACGATCTTCGTAGCGACAACAGGCGACTCGATGACCTATGTGATTTCGGTCGCCATGTCGGACGAGGATAAGTCTTCGATGCCGGTCCGTGTGTTCTGGGGCATCGGCATGGGGTTGGTGGCAATCATCCTTGTCTCACTCGGCTCAGGCGGCGTGGGCAAGTTGCAAAGCTTCATCGTCGTGACCGCCGTGCCGGTGTCGCTGGTGCTGCTGCCCTCGCTTTGGGATGCGCTGCGCATCACGCTGGCAAAGGGTCGCGAGTCAGCCTGAGGACGTCGCCGGGCGGCCCGCCTTGGGCCGCCCGGCATGAGACTATGATATCATGCAGGAGGAGGCGCGTGATGAAACATGACCAGCTCAACCCCGAATGCGCCACCCTGCGCCCGGCAGAAACCGTGATGCGGCTGGCGCGGATGGGATCATTCCACCAGTCGCGGCTGTCTTTCATGCGGGTGCTGCTGCGGCGGCTCAAGGCTGAAAACTGGCGCTTCGAGCGCCGCGCCTTTGAGATCGACGCGAAAGGTGTGGGCCATGCGGTCTATACGATGCATGGTCCCGCGCGCAGCTACAGCCTTGTCGCCTTTGCCCATGATCTGCCGCCCGAACAACGCTCCGACCGGGTGATTGCTACCGCTTGGGACACAACCTTTACTCTCTTCGACGGTCTGCCCACAGAGGCGGATATCAAACGCCTGTCGAAAAATGTCCCTCTACAGGAGGCCGGACGCGTCACGACATCCGAGATCACCGTTTCCCGCGCCAATCGGTCTGTGCGCCTGTTCGATCATGTGATCGATTGCCTAAGCCGGGGCGAACAGCCGCTGGCGGCGGATGTCGATGCGGTGGGCTACCTGATGCGCACTACTGCGGTTTACGGCTCCGGCAAACTTGGTGCGGCTGATCGCGAGAGCATTGCCGACCGGCCCGAGTTCGCCGCGCCCTTTCAAGCCGAGATGCTAACTGTTTTTTTGATCCGAGGCTTCGTGTTGGACCTCGTCGAACATCTTGCCGCGCTTAAGGGCGGGGCAGGGGCCGTGAAACTCGCCCCCGCCCTGCGCCGCCGCTTTGGCATCGGCAATTCCACTGGCCTTGGCATGGCGCCTTTCTTGCTCAACCACCCCATTTTGCTGAACAACTGGATCAAGGCCCGCGAGACCGCACTGGCCCGTGTGCGGTCTTTGCCGGTGATTTCTGCGGAGGAAACCGAGGCCTTTTTGACCATGCTGCGCCGGGGGCGGCGCAATGTGGACGATTGGCATTCCGAGCATCCGCTGCAATGCGACAAGATTGACGGGCTGAAGGCTGATCTTGATCGGCTCGACGCACATCTGGACAGCGGTGCGCTCACAGCGCCACTGCCTTGGGACGCGCTCTATCGCTGGGCCGAAGGTGCGCTGAGCCTTGAGGGGCAAGAGCTTTTGGTCGCGCTGATGATGGAGCCTTACGGCGCACTCGTCGACGATCTGCCCAGCCAGATGAGCGCGGATGAGGGCGCGGGTTTTCGCATCGACGGCTGTATGACCATAGCAAAATTGCGCAGCATCCTTGAGCGTGATTACGCATGGGCGCTCAAGATCGATTGGGACAATCCCGAAAGTCAGGCGAAGGCGTGGTATGTCTCCGCCGAGAAAC
The DNA here is from genome assembly GCF_025143985.1 of Sulfitobacter sp. W027. Lineage (NCBI taxonomy): Bacteria > Pseudomonadati > Pseudomonadota > Alphaproteobacteria > Rhodobacterales > Roseobacteraceae > Sulfitobacter > Sulfitobacter sp. W027. The sequence continues at coordinate 298,591 of NZ_CP083567.1, read as the reverse complement.
TGGAACCGCGCCTTGGCGAGCGTCATCTGGAGCCGGTAGCACCCTATGAACAGCCGCTGGCACCGGGGCGGGATGCGGCGCTGTTGTTCGAAGCACTTGAGGGCGAGGACGAGCTGACCCGCGTGGCAGATTTCCTGCTGCGGCACCCGGAGCATCGTCACATTCTGCGCCGCGTGCAGATCGTCGCCCGGCATCCCTATGCCGAAATCCGCGATAACACCGTTAGTGCCGATATCCTGCCCATCGATCTGCTGCGCGCCAAACTGTCGTTCTTTGGGGCCTGCCATTTCGACCCGCGCTCGGATCGCTGGGTGCGGATCAACATGTTCCGCAACGCGCCCTTCCCGCATGAGTTGGCCGAGATGGAGTTCGCGGGCTGGACCTATCCCGCGCTGGTGGAGGTGCCGGTGTGATCTGCTCATTGAACGAAATCGAAGCCCTCGCTCGCAAGGCCGCGCGGGGCGGCGGCATGAGCTGGGGGCTCGCCGAAGAGGCTGGTAAGGCCGTGCGCTGGCTCAGTGACAACGGGTTCCCTGGCCCAAGGTTGCTGGCTGAACTGCTGCGGCAGAACGATGGTAAACCCTATGCCGAACTGGCGGTGCAGCAGGGCAGTGACGGTGTTCTGCGCGCGCAAAGCGGCTTGCTCTGCCCGATTATCGCCGGCGCACTGATATGCGATCAGGCGGATGATCTGAAGGGCGGCGCGGAACTGCGGCTTGGCGATGTCGCGGTGCCTTTGCTGTTGGCTCCCTTTGCCTGCGAAGCTGCCCGTTCCGCCGGGGTCAGCGTCGCTTTGAAATGGAGCGGGGTGACTCTCAATCTCGGCGGCGCGGCGCCCCGGGTGGATGGTGCTGAGGCGGCACTGTTTGTTGCTTCCAAAGGAACGGTCACTTTGTCCCGCACAGTTGCAGAGGCGCATGGGGCGCAGCGCGAGGCCTCGGGTCGAGAGGTGACCAGAGAAACCCTTCAAACGCTGGAGGCTTACGCGCAGCGCACCTATGCGCCTGCCACCCCCGAAAGCCGCGCAGGGGCGGGGGCCGGGCAAGAGGGTGACTGAAAGGCGCATCGCCCAATAAGACGGGTGCATCTGCGGCAAAAGTATCGACTTCGAGCGAGAGGAAACCAATGCTTCGGGCTTGCGAGGGCTATCGGTAGGTCGGCTGCAAATCTCGGCTGACCTGCCTGGGGGCCATTTAGGGTGCTTTGCGCAGAGGCGAAGTTCTGTCGCCCACTGCATTCAACTGCAAAGTCTGTCCCATCGACAGTGCACCGCTATACGGCCTGCGCAACCGACGTAAAAGCTGCCTCGACGCCATGACCGTTCAAAGGTCAGGAAATGGGTGCCTCGATCCGCGTCAAATGTTCCCGCAAGTGATCCCGAAAGACGTTCGTCAAAACCGATGCAGGTCGGTGCGCAGGGACCAGTATCGCAACACTACTGGTAATCGCGGGCTCAAACTCCCGGAAAACGACGCCCGCAACCGGGCTTGTGGTTGCCGTTATGCGATCGACGACTGCTGCACAGAGGTTGGAACTGACCAACTCAAGCGCAGGCAAAAACGTTCTTAAAACAAATCGTCTGTTCAGAGTCTTGTTCGCTTTGGCAAAGGCCGTCTCAGTGGCGATCGTAACTGAGTGGTCTCCAAACAGCATGGCCATAGGATAGTTGTGAAGATCGGCGGGGGTTATGACATCCCGCTTTGCCAATGGGTCCGATGCGGGAATGGCGATGACGCATTTGGGGGCGAAGGTTTCGATTTCAATCGAGCCGCGCGCGGGTGGCGTCTCGGCGAGTCCGATATCGAATTGCTGCGAGGCGATCAGATCCTCGACCACATGAGAGGCGCGCATCATCAGATCAGCTTTCACATTCGGTCGGCTGTCAAGAAAGGCGGCAAGCACGCGGGGCATAAAGAAGCTTGATGCGGCGGGATGGCAGGCGATACGGAGATGACCCCGATCAAGCGTGCCAAACTCCGCCATGGTCCGCACCGTGCGGCCCATTCGTTCAAGCACCTCTTCCGTTTCCTCCAGCAGATAGTGCGCTTCAGGGGACGGCGTGAGGCGCCCGCGTTCCCGCTGAAACAAGCTGAAGCCAAGCTCCTTCTCAATATTGGCGATCATCGTGCTGACCGCTGGCTGCGTGCGCAGCAAGGTGCGGCTCGCTGCTGAGATGGACCCGCTGCGCATCACCTCCCGGAAAGTCTCTAGCTGCCGAAGGGTCAGATTGGGAAGCATGCCATAAATCCTTTTTATGGATTCAGTGATATTTTGGATTTGCCCTTATGGCAAGGGATCGGTGATGTGGCCCTACCGAAATTCATGTGGGGGGCACCGTGGATCGTTTTGCAGCTATATTGCTAACATCGCTGATCTGTTTCGTGGCACTGGGCCAGTTCTTTCAGGTCATCACGCGCTACGTCCTTCAGATCCCTGTTATGGGGCTGGAAGAAACGATGCTGTATCCGACCATCTGGCTCTACATCTTTGGGGCCATCAACGCATCGCGTGAAAATTCCCACATCCGCGCCAATGTGCTGGAGATCTTCATCTCATCCGAGCGGGCGCATACGATCCTTGCCATCGTCGGCGAGGTGATCAGCCTGATTGTGGGTCTGTGGATCCTCACTTGGGCTTGGGACTATACCCAATACGCCTGGCGGGTCTGGCGCGAGAGTCCGACGCTCTACATCCCCACATTTTATTCTGACGTGGCGCTGGTCGTAGGGGTCGCCCTGATGATGGCCTACACCGCTTGGCACCTGATCCAACACATCCTCAGTCTGAAGAACGGAACGGTCGCATGATCGAGATTGCACTCCTTGCCATTGCCATTCTGGTGATCACGCTGACGCTCGGGGTGCCGTTGCCCTACTGCTTTGGCGCGGCGCTGATGGTGATGTATTTCATCGGTGACGTTACCATGAAGGGCATGATGCTTTGGGGCGTCCAGCAGTTGGGCAACCCGATCCTGCTGGCCATTCCGCTGTTTGTCCTCGCAGGTACGATCATGGCCGAGAGCGGGATCGCCGCGTCGCTCTTGCGTTTTGTGAACGCTTTTGTCGGGCACATCCGGGGCGGTCTTGGCGTCGTTGCCGCCGTGAGCTGCGCGGTCATTGGTGCGATCTCGGGCTCTGGCCTGACAGGGATTGCCGCGATTGGACCGATCCTGATCCCCGAAATGGAAAAGCGTGGCTATCCGCGTGAGTACGCCACTGCGCTCATTGCCAATTCGTCGATCCTGGGCCTGCTGATCCCGCCGTCGGTTACCATGATCGTCTACGGCTGGGTAACGGATACCTCGATCCTTGCCTGTTTTCTGGCGACGCTGGGGCCGGGGCTGCTGATTATGTTTAGCTTTTCGGTGATGAACCTTTGGATGAGCCGCAAGTTCGATCTGATCCTTGATGACAAGCCAAGCTTCAGCCAGCTGTCAACCGAAGTGGCCAAGCGCGGCGTTCATGCCTTCCCGGCGCTCTTGATGCCTGTGATCATCCTCGGCGGCATCTACGGGGGCATCATGACACCGACCGAAGCGGCGGCCGTGGCCGTGATCTATTCGGTGCCGGTTGGTTTCCTGATCTACAAAGGTTTGCGCCTGTCGAATTTCTTTGATGCGGGCAAAGAGGCCGCGACCGCCGTGGGCGCGATCATGTTCATGATCCTGTTCTCGATGATCCTGAGCCAGATGTTCGTCTATGAAAGCATTCCGCAACAGATCGTGTCGAGCATCTTTGCCATCACGGAAAACAAGGTTGTTTTGCTGATCTTTATCAACATCTTGCTGTTTCTGGTGGGCATGGTCGTCAATGACATCACAGCGATCATCCTGATCGCGCCGCTGCTGCTGCCGTTGATGAACGCTCTGGGTGTTAGCCCCGTCCAGTTTGCGGCGATCATGGGGGTCAACACGGCGATGGGCGGTGTGACGCCACCCTATGCCTCGATCCTCTATCTCGGCGCGCGGATCGGCAAAGTCAAAGTCACCAAAGTCATCCCGCCTGCGATGTTCCTGATCGTGACCGGCTATGTGCCCGTCGTCTTCCTGACGTCGTTTTGGCCTGACCTGTCTCTCTTTCTGCCGCGCCTTTTTGGCTACTGAGCGCCGGCATTCAGCCAACGACCATTCAACAAGGAGGAAAACCCATGAAAACGAAACTTCTCGCGACAGCTCTGGCGACCCTGATGGCGGTCTCACCGGCCATTGCTGAAACCCTCAAGATGAGCCATGTGCGTCCACAGGACGCCACCATTGATGTCGAGTTGCGCAGCTTCGCCACCTCTGTGGCCGAAGCGACGAGTGGCTCGGTTGAGATCCAGCTCTTCCCGGCCTCAGCACTTGGCGACTACACGGCCGTGCAGGAACGCATCAGCGTTGGCGCGCTCGACATGGCGACACAGCCCGCTGCTGCTGCCGCAGATCGGCGCATGCAGATTTCATCCTTCCCCTACTTGGCCGAGACATGGGCCCAGGCGCAGAAAATCTACGGGCCGGGCGGCGCAGTGCGCGAGGTGATGAACGGGCTCTATGCCGAGCAGGATATCACCGTATTGGCGGCATATCCGGTCTACTTTGGCGGCATCGCGCTGAACGTCGAAAACGCAAACCCTGCCAGCACCGAGCCTAACGGCATCAAGGTGCGCGTTCCCGGCGTAAAATCCTTCCAGTTGGAAGGTGAAGCCTTGGGCTACATCCCGTCGCCAATCCCGTTCTCGGAAGCCTTCACCGCTGTGCAGACTGGCGTTGTCGATGGGGTCATCGGCTCGGGTGCCGAAGGGTATTACGCCTCCTTCCGCGACGTGACCAAAACCTACATCCCGGCCAATACCCACTTTGAAGTCTGGTACATGATCATCTCAAACGAAAGCCTCGCAGCGCTTTCCGACGCAGATCAGGCCGCGCTGAAAGAGCAGGCGGCGGCCTTTGAGGCGACCCGCTGGACCGTGGCCGAGGCGGACCAGGCGCGCAATGAACAGCGCCTTGTCGACGACTTGGGGGCAACAGTCGCCAAGCTGACCGAAGACGATCTTGCCGCGATGTCGGCCAAGGTGCGCGCCGAAGTCTGGCCACAAGTTCTGGAGGATGTCGGCGCCGAATGGGGCCAAGCGATCCTTGATAAAGTGGCCGCGGCGGCTGAGTAACTTCACCTGTCGGGGCAGCGCGATGTGCTGCCCCGACATGCCTGAGAGATATTTCATGACATCGGACTATGCCATCATCGGCGGCGGGATCGTCGGCCTTTCTACGGCTTGGGGTCTGCTCAAGCGCGGCCTGCGGGTGACCGTTCTGGACGGCGACGACGGATCGTTCCGCGCCAGCCGCGGCAACTTTGGTCTTGTCTGGGTGCAGGGCAAGGGCCTGAACGCGCCGGGCTATGCCAGATGGTCCCAAAGATCGGCGGCTGCATGGTCGGGTTTTGCGGCAGAACTGTCCGACGCCACGGGCTTTGACCTCGGCTTGGAACAACGCGGCGGCTATGATCTGCATTTCTCGGAAGAGAGCCTTGAGGCAACGGTTGCAAAATACGAAGGGTTAAGGGCCGAACTGGGCGGCGATTACCCCTATGAGGTCTTGGGCCACAACGCGCTGCGCCGCGAAGAACCGGCGATTGGCCCGAAAGTCGTGGGCGCGGTCCTGCACCATCAGGACGGCCACGCAAATCCGCTCAAGCTGCTGCGCGCACTGGCAGATGATGTGCGCCGCCTTGGCGGGGTTGTCCTCAATGGGAAGCGGGTCACGGATGCCACCAAGACGGATCTGTTCCGCATCACCTGTTCAGACGGGACAGAGGTGCGGGCGCAGAAGACCGTACTGTCTGCCGGACTCGGCGCGATGACGCTGGGGCCGAAGCTGGGTTTCAAAGCGCCCATCAGGCCACAGCGCGGGCAGGTGCTGATCACTGAAAAACTGCCGAAACTCATCAACCGCCCTTCGCTCATCGCACGTCAGGTGGACGAGGGCGGCATCCAGATCGGGGCCACCAACGAAGAGGTCGGTCTGGACGATCACGTCACCCAGCCGGGGTTGTCCGGTCTTTCCGCCGAGGCAATCGCCGCCTTTCCGGTGCTCGCCAAGGCACAGCTTGTGCGCAGTTGGGGTGCGCTGCGCATTCTGTCCCCAGACGGGCTGCCGATCTATCAACAAAGTACCGAAATGCCCGGTGCCTATCTTGTGACCTGCCACAGCGGGATCACCCTTGCAGCCGCCCATGCCCGGCTCCTGCCCGCGTGGCTCGAAGCGGCAGGCGACGCCCCGGATTTGGAGATATTCAGTGAAGCCCGCTTCTAGTTTCCGCGAACTCACGCCCGCCCCCGAAAGTGCGCTTGCTGATGTGCGCTTTGGCACACGCGCCGTACGTTTGCCCTTAGGCGAAAACCTTGCCGCCGCGCTCCTTTTGGCGGGGATCATGCCCTTTCGCCTGACCCCTGTGTCGGGCGCGCCGCGTGGGCCGTTTTGCATGATGGGCGCCTGTTTCGACTGTCTGGTCGAGATCGACGGCGTGACGCGGCAGGCCTGTATGCTAACGGTGACCGAGGATATGGCAATCGACATGCCCGCCGCGGGTAAAGGAGACGGCGATGCGTGAGGTTGATCTGATCATCATCGGCGCGGGCCCCGCCGGAATGTCTGCCGCAGGACGCGCCGCCGAGTGTGGTCTGTCCGTCGTGATTTTGGACGAACAGCCCGTCGCGGGGGGGCAGATCTACCGCGACGTAGACCGCGCCAGCGCCCTGCGCGGCGATATTCTGGGTAAGGATTTCACCGAAGGCCAGAAACTGACGCAGCGGTTGGACCATAAGAATATCACCCATCTAAAAGGTGCCGTGGTCTGGCAAATCGAAGACGGGCCGCGTGTGTCCTATACCCACGCGGGGCAGGGCGGCACCGTCTGCGCGAAACGCCTGCTTCTGGCCACAGGGGCGCTTGAGCGGCCCATGCCCATACCGGGATGGACGCTACCCGGTGTGATGACAGCGGGGGCCGCGCAGATACTTCTCAAGCAATCCGGCATCGCCTGCAAAGGCGCAGTTCTGGTGGGGTCTGGGCCGCTATTGTATTTAATCGGGTCGCAAATGGTGCGGGCAGGCGTTCCGCCCCTCGCGCTGGTCGAGACCCAAACACGCCATGATTTCATCGGGTCGCTTCGGCATCTTGGCGGGGCACTGCGGGGGTGGCGCTATCTGCTGAAGGGGGCGGCGATGCTCTGGCACCTACGCCGCGCCCGTGTGCCGCGCTATGTGGCTGCGAGCAGTCTTGCCATCGAGGGCAAAGAGGCCGCTCAGGCGGTGGCTTTCACCAGCAAAGGCAAAAGCCGCCGCATTGCCTGCGAAACGGTCTTGCTCCATCACGGTGTCGTCCCAAACACACAGACCGCGCGATCCATCGATATTCCGCATCAGTGGGATGAGGAACAAGCCTGTTTTGTACCACAATGCGACGAATGGGGGCGCACGCCGAAAACCGATGTGTTCATCGCAGGGGACGGGGCCGGGATCGGTGGAGCAAAAGCCGCCGCTTTGGCCGGGGAAATCGCAGCCTTAGACATCGCCTGTGATCTTGGCCAGCTTACAAGCGCAGACCGGGACGCAGCCGCGCGTCCGTTGCGCGCGCGCTTGATCAACGAACGCGCCGCGCGGCCTTTCATCGACAGCGCCTATCCTCCCTACGCGGCGGCACTCGCCCCGCAAGACGCCACCATCGTCTGCCGATGCGAAGAGGTCACGGCGGGCGACATCAGGCGTATGGCTGGGTTGGGCTGCACGGGGCCCAACCAGACCAAAGCCTTTGGCCGCGCCGGGATGGGGCCGTGTCAGGGGCGATACTGCGGGCTGACGGTCACCCGCCTGTTGGCTGACGCCAACGGAGTGTCGCCCGATGAAACCGGCCATTACCGCATTCGCCCTCCGATCAAACCCGTCACACTCGGAGAGATCGCGGCGATGACACCACAAGAAACAAAGGCAGACAGCAAATGATAGAACGTATCGACACAGGTCAGCGGATGAGCAAGATCGTCAAGCATAACGGCGTCGTCTATCTGTGCGGACAGGTTGGTGACGGGGCGACCGTCACAGAGCAAACCACGGATTGCCTGTCGCGCATCGAGACCTTGCTGGAAAAGGCAGGCTCCTCTCCAGATTGCATTTTACAGGCAATCATTTGGCTCGCCGACATGGCTGATTTTGGCGAAATGAATGCGGTTTGGGACGCATGGGTCCCGGCAGGCGCCGCGCCAGCGCGTGCATGCGGAGAGACGCGGCTTGCACGAGAAGCGCTAAAGGTCGAGATAATTATTACGGCTGCTTCTGCTGGGTGAGCTAAGGCGCGCGACCCGGTTTAAAGTAGCTCTTAGCTCAGCGATGTTCGCATTTTGGGACCTTTCCCATGATGTGCATCGAAAAACCTCCCCAAGGTGAAAGCCAGGGGGGCACCTCCTACGGGAATTAACAGGTCAATTGAGGCACGGATTGAGTGAGAATCCGAGGCGGCGCGCTTGCTCCTCGTTGGTTTCGCATAAGCGGATTAGGTCATGCATCTTGCTCGTTTGCATATGTTAATCCCGAGCGCAGTACGCAAAGTAAGGCGCGGCGCTCGATATTTTATGCGCAACTCTGAGGCGAAAAGCAGGCTATAGTAGAGCCAGATATGATGTATTCCGCCAAATCGCCCTATAAAAACGCAAATAATGAGCAAATAGGCAAATTTCCTACTTCTTTTTTGAGCGGTCAACATGTAAGGGCATATTGCGCCGATATGGGGGAGGCTGCTTTGGCAGGCACGGCATGGGGCGCGATAAACAGGGGGTCGCCCCCCCTCAGGAGGATAATATGAAATTCAGTAAATTTGCCCGTTCCACCACAGCCGGTGTGATCGCAGGTGCCGTCTCTCTCGCCGCTTTGGCCAGTGCTGCCACGGCAGAAACCGTTCGACTGCGTTTCCACACATTTTACGGAACAGAGATTGACCCGATCGCGGACAAGTTCAAAGACGCGGTGAAAGAGGCCTCCGACGGGTCGCTGCGCATCCAGTACTTCCGCGGCGGTGAGCTTGTCGCCTCCGACCAGTTTGCGGATGCGGTCTCCAAAGGCACGCTCGACATCGTACATGGACATGGCGGCTATTGGTCCGGTCAGGTCGACATCGGCAATATCGAAGCGGGCCTGCCGGGCGCGTGGACCAGCGTTGAAGAAGCGAAATCGATCTTTGAAAGCGAAGAGGTCAACACGCTGCTGACCGAAGCCTATGAAGAGGCCGGGACGGTCTTTCTGGGCAAGGGCTATGGCCATAACTATGACCTGCTGACCAAAGAGCCTGTTACCTCTCTCGAAGACCTCAAGACCCGCAAAATCCGCGCGACGTCGAACGTGGCGAAGGTTCTGGATTACTTTGGTATTCCAACGGTCTACCTGCCCGCGCAGGAGCTTTACATCAGCATGTCCACCGGCGTGATCGACGGTGCGATCTATGGTGGCCCAGTTGAATATGAGCAGCTGAAACTGCACGAGACCGCCAAGCATTACACCTATCTGAATATGCTCATGCCCGGCTGGACCGAGACATTCCTCGCCAACCCCGCAAAATGGGAAGCGCTGTCGGATGAGCATAAGGCGATCCTTGAAGAAGCCATCGCGCAGTTCGCCGAGGACATCCACAACTGGCTGGCCGAGGGCAATGAGAACGTCGCCGAAGGCACTTTCGAATACGCCACCCTGCCCGAAGCAGACTCCAAAGAGCTGACCGTTGCCGCGCAGACTGTCTGGCAGGAAGAAGCTGAACGCTCCGCGCGCAACAAGGCGTTCATCGACGCGCTGGTTGCCAATGCCAAGGCGCAGGGCCGCCTGAAATGAAGCCAGTGACAAGGTATCTTGTCCTTCAGGATGGCCTGTCCGACTTTGTCGGGCGGGCTATTTCTTGGCTCAGTCTGGCGCTAATCGGGGTGCTGATGCTGGAGATTGTCGCGCGGTATTTCTTAAATGCGCCGACCATTTGGGCGCATGAGGCCAGCACGATGATCTATGGCGCATTCTGCCTTTTGGCGGGCGCCTATACGCTGCGCTACCGCGGACATGTGCGTTCCGAAGTGCTCTACGGCATCATGGGGCCACGCGGCAAAGCCTTCTGCGACACCATTGTGTTCTCAATCGGCCTCGTGGTGCTTTTGGTCTTTCTGAAACTGTCGGTCGAGTTTGCCGCAGATAGTTGGGCGGTGCGCGAATATTCCAATAAAAGCATTTGGCAGCCGCCACTTTACCCGATCAAAACGGTGATCCCAATCGCTGTCGGTCTGGTGATCCTGCAAAATATTGCAGAACTTCTGCGGGCTGTGCTGACGCTCTTTGGCGTTGCTTATGACGACCCGCGAGAGGGTGAGTTGGAAAGCGAAGTTGATCCCGTTCTGCTGGATGCCCTGAAGAAATAATCCCAAAACGCGCAGGTGCCGCCTGCGAGAAAGACATGTGATGGCTGATCTCGATCCGCTCGCAATCACCGCGATTATGTTCGCGTCGATGCTGGTGCTTATGGCGATGGGCGCCCCCTTGGCATGGGCCTTGACGATCTCTGGCGTGGGCAGCGCCTATGTGCTTTGGGGTCCCGGCGGGCTCGACCTTCTGGTCAGTTCGACCTTTAGCGCGATGGACAACTTCCTGTTGGTGGCGCTGCCGCTGTTCATCTTTATGGGGCTGGTCCTGCAACGCTCGGGCATCACCGACGATTTGTTCGGGCTGATCCATAAGCTGATGGGCGGCGTCTCAGGCGGCTTGGGCGTCGGCACTGTGATTATCTGCGCGCTGATCGCGGCGATGGCGGGGGTCTCTGGGGCGGCTACTGTCTCTCTTGGCATCATCGCGCTGCCTGCGATGCTCAAACGGGGGTATGACAAGCGGCTGGTCACCGGCACGATCATGGCCGGGGGCGCGCTTGGCTTTCTGATCCCGCCATCGGTTTTGATGATCATCTACGCCTTTTTGTCGCGCGACTCAGTGGGCAAGCTCTTTGCCGCCGGGTTGATGCCGGGTTTGATGCTGGCGGGGATCTATATGGTCTATATCCTGATCCGCTGCCGTCTGAACCCGGATCTCGGCCCCCCCACGCCGGTCGACGAACGCTATAGCGGGATCGAAAAGCTCAAGGCCCTGCGGCATCTTATTGCACCCGGCCTGCTGATCACGGCCGTATTGGGCTGCATCATCGGCGGGGTCACCTCGCCGTCAGAGGCGTCTGCAATCGGTGCCTTTGGTGCGCTGCTCATCGCGGCGCTGCACGGTCGGCTGAACTGGGACCTGTTGCGCTACGTCATGCTGACCACGACAAAGCTGATGGGCATGTTGATGTGGATCACCATCGCGGCGGTGTTCTTCTCCAAGATCTATGTTGGCCTTGGAGCGGGCATGATCGTGGGCGAATTGATCGAGGATTTCGACGTTTCTCCGATCTGGGTGATCATCGCGATGCTGGCGACCTATTTCATCCTCGGCATGTTTCTGGACGACTTTGCCATCGTCTTTATCACCGTGCCGCTCTTTGTGCCGATTGTCCGTGAATTGGGCTATGACACGACATGGTTCGCCGTGCTGTTCATCCTGTCGATGCAATCGGCTTATCTGACGCCGCCTTTTGGCTACAACCTGTTCTATATGCGCTCCGTGGCCCCCAAGGAGATCACCATTGTCGACATCTATTGGTCAGCGATCCCCTTCGTGTTGCTACAGATTTTCGGGCTGGCGCTGGTTGTTGCCTTTCCGCAGATCGCGCTTTGGCTGCCGGGCATTCTGTTCAACTAAGCTGGGGCGCGGAGCGATCCTCCGCGCCTCAGCTCTGCCCATGGTGTCAGGACGTAAAGCCTGCTTTGCCGCTGCCCAATAGCGGGGCTGCATGGGTCAGCGCCATGTCACTGCGGGAAAAGCGGATCGGCGTGCGCAGTCCCGCGATGCCCTCGGGGGCGATCTGCATCCCGCGCGCTTCGATCTGTGGCTCGGCCAAGGCTTCGGCAACATTGTTGATCGGGCCAACCGGCACCCCGGCCACCTCAAGCGCTGCGATAAGATCGGCCTTGGTCCGGCGCGATGTCTCCTCGGCCAGCGCCGCGCAAAGGGCGGCGCGATGCGTCACGCGCTGCGGGTTGGTGGTGTAGTCGGGATGCTCAGACAGGTCGTTGCGCGACAACACCTGACAAAAGGCGCCGAATTGTCGATCGTTCCCACAGGCGACAATCAAATGCCCGTCCGACACCGGGAAAACCTGATAGGGCACGATATTGGGATGCGCGTTGCCGAGCCTTGTCGGAGCCGCCCCGCCCAGCAGATAGTTGGTGGCCTGATTGGCAAGAACCCCGACACCGCAATCAAGCAAAGACAGATCGACATGCTGGCCTTTGCCAGAGCGAGCGCGCTCGGCCAAAGCGGCCTGAATGCCAATGACGCCGTAAAGCCCGGTGAAAATGTCGATCCACGCCACACCGACCTTCTGCGGCTCTCCCTCTGGCTCGCCCGTCAGGTCCATAATGCCGCACATGCCTTGGATCAAAAAGTCATAACCCGGCTGTTTCGCACGGGGGCCGTCCTGGCCAAAGCCGGTGACAGAGGCATAGACCAGGCCCGGGTTTGTCTCTGACAAGCTGGCATAGTCCAATCCGAATTTGGCGAGCCCGCCAACCTTGAAGTTCTCAATCAAGACATCGGCGGAGGCGATGAGATCCTTTAGTTGTTCAAGATCTTGGACATCGGAGAAATCACAGGTGATCGACCGCTTGCCACGGTTGGCGGAGTAGAAATATGCCGCGACCTTTTCAGTGCCACCGTCGGGCAGGAGGCGTTCGATGAAGGGCGGCCCCCAACGGCGGGTGTCGTCGCCTTCGGGCGCTTCGACCTTGATGACCTCTGCACCGAGATCGGCAAGCGTTTGGCCGATCCATGGGCCGGCGAGGATGCGGGCGAGTTCAACGACCTTGAGGCCTTTGAGCGGGGCGTCGTTGTTCATTTGTAGCCCCTAGAGAAAAATCCAACCATATCACGTCCTATTTATGAACCGTTCCTAGAGAGAATATGAATGGAAACACGCCATATGAACCGATAAAACCGCATGAAACCATGTATGGAATGAATGAATGCGTCAGCGGCGGTTTCTGCCATCGATCAAGCTCCTCACCGCGGTCGACGCTGTGGTGCGCCACCGTTCCGTCACCGCGGCGGCGCTTGAGCTTGATCTTTCCCAAAGCACGGTAAGCCGTTTGATCCTGACGCTAGAAGCGCAATTGGGAAAAGAGCTTTTCACACGCGAGCGGAGGCGGTTAATCCCCACGCCAGCGGCGCTGCGCTACCAGCAAGACATCGCCCGTGCGCTGGATACCGTGCAGCGCGCGACGATGTCGGTGATGACGAACCCGAATGGGGGAACGCTGTCTTTGGCGGTGCTGCCCACCTTCGCGACCCGCTGGCTTGGCCCGCGTCTGGGAGAGTTCCTGACCGCGCATCCCGGCGTTGCGATCAATATGTCTACGCGGATTGGCCGCGTGCAATTTACCGATGAGGCCTTTGACGCCGCAATCTATTTCGGCACCGGGGATTGGGAGGGGGTCGGCCAGATGAAGCTCCTTGAAGAAACCGTCACCGCCTGTGTGTCGCCTGCATTCGCTGCCGCCCATGCGCTCGACAGCATCGACGATCTTGCACGGCTGCCCAAACTGCGTCTCGAGAGCCGGCCAACCGCTTGGGAGGATTGGTTCGCCGGGCAGGGCGGCGCGGCTAAAGACACAAGTGGCATGGTGATGGACCAGTTTTCGATGATGATCCAAGCGGCAATTTCAGGCCTCGGCGTGGCGCTGTTACCTGACTACCTCGCGAAGATTGAGATCGAAGAGGGTAGGCTGCTGCCAGTCTTGCGCCAACCTATCCGGGTGCGCGGGGCCTACTGGCTGGCTTGGCCGCTGGTAAAGGAGGGGGATGCCGCGCTGATGGCGCTGCGGGAGTGGCTCGGCCAAATCTGCGCCGCGCAAAGCCCGCGTGAACTGTCTTAAAGATAGGGCGGGGTGCAGGCCGATACGACAACGGCGACCCGGTCTGAGACATTGCGAAAGCGATGCGGTTCGCGCGAGTTGAACAGATAGGCGTCGCCCGCCTTTAAAATCCGCGCGTTGTCACCGACGATCACTTCAAGCTCGCCCGCAATCACGATGCCCCCCTCGCTCGCAGGGTGGCAGAGCATCTCTTCGCCTGTATCCGCACCCGGTTCATAGGTTTCATGCATGATCTGCAACCCATGTTCCCGCGCATTGCCGACCTGTTTGAGCGCCATCTGCCCGACCGGCTCACCGTGGTCAGAATAGATGCGCGATGTCAGGTCTTTGAATTCGTCGGGGGTAAAGAAGGGCGCGTTGCTTGGTGCGGCTTCTGGCTCAAAAAACTCAGACATGGAAATGCCGAGGCCGCCCAGAATTTTGCGCAAAGTCGCGACAGAAGGACTGCTCTTGTTCGTCTCTACCATTGAAATTTGACCATGGGGGACATCCGCTGCTTCGGCAAGCTTACGCTGGGAAAGTCCTTGATCCATGCGAAGTTCACGAAGGCGAGCCCCCACGTCGAAACCTGTCATATGCTATTCTCACTGATGATATCTTTCGAAAACTACCCCATCCGGGCGTCAGATAAAAGCATTGGAGTGTTCAAAATAATGAGCTATTGATGATCGATATTCGCTATTAAGGAGGGCTGATCATGTCACGCAGCGAGGAACTAAAAACACGGCGCACAGCGGCTGTTGCCAGTGGTGTGGGCACCCGCGGAATCTATGCAGAGCGCGCGGAAAATGCCGAATTGTGGGATGTGGATGGCAAGCGCTACATCGATCTGGCCGCGGGCATCGCGGTGAACAACACAGGTCACCGTCATCCAAAGGTGATGGCAGCGGTGGCAAAACAGGCCGATGCCTTCACGCATACTTGTTTCCACGTCGCGCCTTACGAGAGCTATGTCAGCTTGGCCGAGCGGCTTAACAAAAGCACGCCGGGTGATTTTGACAAGAAGACCATGCTGGTGACCACTGGTGCCGAAGCAGTCGAGAACGCTGTGAAGATGGCGCGGGCCTTTACCGGGCGTTCGGGCGTCATTGCCTTTTCCGGCGCATTTCATGGCCGGACGCTGATGGGCATGGCGCTTTGTGGTAAGGTTCAGCCGTATAAAAAAGCCTTCGGCGCCATGCCGCCCGAGGTCTATCACGCGGCCTTCCCAAACAGCTATCACGGCATCACGCCAGAGATGAGCTTGGCCCAATTGGACCAGCTGTTCAAATCCACAATCGACCCGGAGCGTGTGGCAGCGATCATCCTTGAGCCGGTTCAAGGCGAGGGCGGCTTTAACATCGCGCCGGCGGAATTCCTGCGCGGTCTGCGCGAGGTTTGCGACACCTACGGCATCATTTTGATCGCGGATGAGGTGCAGGCCGGGATGGCCCGGACGGGCAAGCTTTTTGCGATGGAACACGCGGGCGTTGCTGCCGATTTGGTGACAATGGCCAAAGGTCTGGCAGGGGGCTTCCCTCTGTCCGCAGTGACCGGGCGGTCCGAGGTCGTTGACGCCGCCCCCACCGGCGGGATCGGCGGCACCTATGCCGGCAACCCGCTCGCGGTTGCTGCCGCCCATGCGGTGCTTGACGTGATCGTGGAGGAAGACCTCTGCGCACGCGCCGAAGAAGTTGGCAATGCGCTGCGTGAGCGGCTCGACGCTTTGGCCGCACGGCAAGGGCTGGAGGCGATCGGTGACGTACGTGGCCTCGGCGCAATGGTAGCCTTCGAGTTGGTTACCGACCGCGCCACCCGCACACCTGACGCCGCTTTGACCCAGGCGATTGTAGCAGAAGCTGAAGCCCGTGGTTTGATCATCTTGCCATGTGGCACCCACGGCAACGTGGTGCGCCTGCTGCCACCGCTGACGATCCCAATGGCGCAGGTTGACGAGGCGCTGGATATCCTTGAGGCGTCCATTGAGGCGGCGGTAGGGCAAACGCGCGCAGCTGCTTAATTGAACAAGATGGCAAACGGGCCGTTGGGGGTTCGTTTGCCGTCATTTCTTATCTGCGCCGTCGCCCGGCAGTGTAGTTGACGAGGGTCCGTCGCGGGCAACCTGGCCAATAACCAACACACCTCTGTTCGAGGTGTCCTGAATCTGGATTATGCTCAATAGCTGATACTATTGTACGCCATACGCGCCAGTTGAACCTTGCTTAGGAGAGACAGCATGAGGGTAAAAATACTCTATTCATCAGGTTCAACAAATCTCGCTAGAACCCGCTTGTCTCCTATGGTCATCCACTGACGAAGTTCCCAAAATCAACGTTTTGGCAGCATGGAGTTGCGCTATGACAGGGCGTACTTGAATGCCTATGGGGCAAGGTTAACGTCAGTGTCCGAGAAGGCTGGCGAGGTAACGATTAACGTCTTCCCGTGCCCCTAGAAGGCGAAATCAGATTGATCGGCAAGTCCCACGTGCAGGGCTGATACTTCGGGAAAGACCCGGTTCGATATTAATTATAATAGTCAGATCAGAGTTCGGATTAGCGATTGGGAATTCACACAGCGGCCGATCCAATTTCTGTTCGGGGAGCACCAACTTGGACAGCTCTATTAAGATCTTCTGCATTGTACTCGAAGATGCCCCAGCTCTTGTCGAAGACTATCGAAGTCTGAACCGCTGGGCCGTTACAGCCGACGGTTCGAACCTGCTGCTCGTGTCCCGCCCAAATCCTGCGCTACAGCTTTCCCAAAGCAGACATTGATCCGTAATTGGGTGAAGTCAGGGAAAAGCGGATCAAACCTTGAGCCAAGCTCCTTTCAGCATCAAAACCTTAGTGACAAACACGACATGCCCCCATCCAACTTGGCGCATTCCGAATTGTTGATCTCGACCACTTCAAAGCCCGCGTTGGTCAGCATTTCTGCCGTGCGGGGAAAGCCTGCCGGACACAGCAAAAAATTGTTGAACCGGATGCTGTTTGCGGCAGCTTCCTCGCCCTCGGCGGTGTGCAGCACGCGGTAGCCTTCGAAGCAACCCGAAGCGTCAAGCCGTTTGGTGCTAAGGATGGTATCACCGTCGAGCAGCGAGCAATCGGTCTTGAAATGCAGCACGCCGGGCGGGGTAAAGACCTCGCGCAGGCTATATCCCCAGTCCGAGACGATCCGCGATAGCTCGGCGACGCCTTCGGCATCGGTGCGGTCTGATCGGCCGACTAAAATCTCGCGTCCGGTGACCAGAATGTCGCCTCCTTCGACGTGGCCGGGGCCTTCGATCTGGCGCAGTTCGTCGTAGAGGGTGCCTAGCGTCGGTGCCATTTCAGCGACCTCCCCCATGCGGCTTGGTGCGCCAGGGCGCATCAGAACTGCCACCTTGGGCAGGCATAGCGCGGTATCCTCGACAAAGACTGAATCCGGGTACGCTTCTAATGCGGGCAGTTCGATCACCTCCGCGCCGGTCTGTTTCAGCGTAGCAACGTAATGGGCATGGGCCGCTTCCATCTGCGCAAGATCGGGCGTGCCGATGTCCTCGGCGCGTAGGCCGTTGACGATGCTGGCAGCGGGGCGGCGGGTGACGGCGCGGGTGAATTCATAGGTGGGGTCTGTCATGTCATGCTCTCTGGTTCACTGGCGCAGGTAGGGCTGGGCCTGAATTTCAATTAGGGTTGGTCCGCCTGTGTCCGTGGCCGCGCGGAGCGCTTCTGCGACGGCATCCGGCTCCGGCCCGCAGCGCCAGAAGGGCAAGTCACAAGATTGGGCGACAGCGGCGAAGTCTGGCGGGGTCGGGTCGCAACCGACCACGCTCACCCCCGCGTCCTGCATGGAGGTGGCGATTTCCTGGTAGCCGTGGTTGTTCCAGATCATGAAGCAGATCGACAGGTTTTCTTTGACGGCGCACATCAGCTCCGGCAGGCTAAACTGCGCGCCGCCATCACCTGCGATGCAGATCACCGGCGTGTCTGGTGCTGCCACTGCGGCACCAATCGCGGCGGGGATGCCATAGCCAAGCGCGCCGAAGCCGGTCGCGGCGTTGAACCAGCCGCCGGGACGGTCGTGATCGTAATAAAGGTTCCCTGCGTAGATCGGTTGTGCGGAATCGCCGACCATGATTGCCCCCCGAACTGTCGTGCGCACTTCGGCAAGGACATCGCAAAGCACACGCATTTCGGGGCCGATTTCTTCGAAAGCCTCGCGGCGGGCCTTCGCGGCGCGTTTTGCGCCGTCCGGAGCGGCGCTTCCGTCGATTACGGCGTTCAGAGCGTCCATCGCGGAAGTCGCATCGCCTTGGATCGATAGTTTGGCGGGATGGCGTGCAAGCTGTTCAGCGCATAGATCGACACGGATCATCGTTTGCATCTGTGGCATGGTGCCGGTGGCGTACATGTCATAATCGGTCGGGCCGAGTTCGGTGCCAACGGCAAGTACAACGTCCGACTGGGCAATCAGACTGCGCACGGCTTGCAGGCTGGGGCTGGCCGGAACGCCCAAGGGGTGCTCGAACATTATGCCGCGTGCATTCACCGTCTGCACGACCGGGGCGCCGAGCTTTTCGGCAAGTCTACGCAAGGCCGCTCCCGCGCGTCGGGCGCCGCCACCAGCGAGGATCAAAGGTGCCTTACTCTGCGATAATAGCGCGGCGGCTTCTGCGATCTGATTGGCAGACGGAGAAGGCGGGGCCGTTTCAGAACGGGCCTGCGGCTCTGCAGTATAGGGTGTTCCGGCAACGTCCAACGGGATTTCGAGATGTGTAGGACCCGGTCGCCCGCTGCTAAAGGGCGCAAACACCCGCGCGAGCATCGGTGCCAGCTCATCGGCGGTTTCGACACGTTCTGACACCAGCACAACGGTCCTCGCCAAGGCTCGTTGATCCGGCAGCTCATGCAAATGGCCCTGACCTTGGCCAAGGCTGGGCAGCGTGTTGACGCCGGAAACTACCAGCATCGGGACAGAATCGGCACGCGCCTGGCCCATTGCCGTCAGCGTATTGGTCAGCCCTGGCCCGGTAATGACAAAGGCAACACCGGGCTTCCCGGATACCCGCGCATAGCCATCCGCCATGAACCCCGCGCCCTGTTCGTGCCGGGGTGTGATGTGGCGAATGCCAGAAGTGGCTAAACCCCGGTAAAGCTCAATCGTATGGACGCCCGGAATGCCGAAAACACAGTCGACCCCGCGCTCTGAAAGTTGGGCGACCAGTGCCTCTCCGATGGTGGTCATGCGGATTCCAGTTGCAGTTGCGCCGCATGGTGGATGATCCGGTCACAAGCCGTGTCGAACGCCGCATCGCCGGTCGTCAGCGCCACCCGCACCCAAGCATCAAGCGTCTCGCCAAACGACGCGCCGGGCATGACCGCGACGCCGGCGTGCTCAAGCAGAAGAATGGCATAGTCGGTGCCGCTCATTTCCGTGGCAGAAACGTCGATCATCGCAAACATGCCCGCTTCTGGGCGGTGTACCTTCAACTGGCTTTCTTCGGAGAGGCGGTGATGCAAGCGCTCGGCCCGCGCAGCAAAACGCTGCGTCATTCCATGGGCCACCGGAGACCCTTCGCGCACGGCCTTTTCGGTCATATCCGCGATGAAGGGCTGGTTGCCAAAAAGCATGGTTTCCGACAGCGGCAGAAGTGCTTCGGTGAAGGCTTCCGGTCCGATGCACCAGCCGCTGCGAAAGCCCGGTGCGGCGTGGGATTTTGAGATCGAGGAGACAACGATGACACGGTCAGCCAGTTGCGGACGCCACAGGGGCGAGCAGAAATCGATGGTGTCAAAAATGAGGTCTTCGTAGACCTCATCGGAGATAATCCAGAGGTCATGGGCAATCGCCAGCTCTCCAATCGCGTCAATGTCTGCGCGGGTCAGAACCGATCCGGTCGGGTTATGCGGTGTGGTCAGCAGGATCGCCGTGGTCTGCGGGCTGATCCTTGCGGCAATGTCCTCGGCATGAATGCGAAAGCCGTTTTCCGGGCGCAGCGGGACCGGAACCATCTCAGCGCCGGTAGAGCGAATAACCCCTTCGTATGTGGCGTACATTGGGTCACCGACCAGAACCTGCTGACCAGCCTCTGCCACACCCAGCAGCACCGCATAAAGGGCGGTCTGCGTGCCGGGGAAGCACATCGCCTGATCCGGCGTGATGCGGCGGCCCGTGCTGCGCGAATAGCGTTCGGCCAGTGCGGCGCGCAAGCCCGCCTCCCCCCGGCCATCAGAATAGCCAGTACGACCGCGGCGCATTGCATCTGCGGCGACCTCCACAAGCGCGGGGGGCGTTGGCACGTCCGGCTCGCCAATGGTCAGTTCAATGATATCGCAGCCCTGAGCGGCCAACTCGCGCGCCCGGATGTGAACTTCCCATTTTGCGCCGCCAAGCCCTGCAAGGCGTTTGGTTATGTCTGTCTGTCTCATGTCTGTTGCCCTGCCTTTGTAAGGTCCATTCCGAGAATTGCGCCGACTGATCTGATCCCGATTTCCGGAAGCTCATCCGGCGCGAAAGCCCCTGAGAGAATACCGCCTTCCAGCCACAGCCCATCGATCACAGCGTTGCAGGCGATTGCCAGATACCGCAGCTGCTGCGTTGTGGCTGGCTGACCTGTTTCTCCCAACACGGCGGCGATCAGCG
The DNA here is from genome assembly GCF_025143985.1 of Sulfitobacter sp. W027. NCBI lineage: Bacteria > Pseudomonadati > Pseudomonadota > Alphaproteobacteria > Rhodobacterales > Roseobacteraceae > Sulfitobacter > Sulfitobacter sp. W027. Next base: position 277,973 of record NZ_CP083567.1, on the reverse strand, counting down.
CCTCAAGGCGGTTGCGGAAGTTGTAATAAGTGCGTTCGTGACTGTCGCGCATCTGCTTATCGTCATGCACCTTCGTCAGGAACCCGGCCCAGAGACTGACCGACCCGGCGTCAACAACCGGTGGCGTCAAGCTGCCCACAACAAATGCCGCGAGCCGCGCTACTGGTGCGCTACCATCGGCATCGGCGGAGGCCGATGTAAGATCAGTCAACCGGTCCATGTGATGTTCATAGGCAGCGGTGATCAGCTCTTCTTTGGACGAAAAGTGATGCCGGATCATGCCTTGCGATACGTCCGCCCGGGCGGCAATCGCCCGCACCGTGGCGGCCTGAACGCCCTTTTCGGCGATCAGCGACAGGGTGGCATTGATCAGCGCCTCCCTGCGGTGCTCCGCTGGCTCGCGCTTGAATTTGGGAGTGGTGTCCGACACGGGCGATTTCCAGACCTCGTAATTATACACTTGCATGATTACGAAATACGGGCCTTACTACAAGGCACAATTTTGGAGAACACCAAAAGGAGGGCGCGGACGTTTTGAAGAGAGACCCGATCGGAACCACAGAGGCGGCCAGAGATGCTGATGCCGAAATCGCAGGGCAAGATGAGGCCATAAGGGTTAATGATCTGCACAAATCCTTCGGCATGCTGGAGGTTCTTAAGGGCGTCTCCCTCACCGCGCAAAAGGGTGATGTTGTTGCCATTATCGGCGGCAGCGGCTCGGGGAAATCGACCTTCCTGCGGTGCATCAATTTTCTGGAAACCCCAAGCGCGGGCCAGATTGTCGTCAACGGTGAAGAAATCAAGATGCGCCAAGACGGCAAACCCGTCGACCGCCGACAGATCGAACGCATCCGAACCCGCCTTGGCATGGTATTTCAGGCTTTCAACCTCTGGACCCACCGCACCCTGCTGGAAAACGTCATAGAGGTGCCAGTCTATGTGCTTAAGGTGCCACGGGATGAAGCAATCCAACGCGCGCGGGTACTGCTTGAGCGGGTCGGCCTAGGCGACAAGGCCGATACGTTTCCAGCATTTCTATCCGGCGGCCAGCAGCAACGTGCGGCCATTGCCCGCGCCCTCGCGGTGGAGCCCAGCGTAATGCTCTTTGACGAGCCAACCAGCGCGCTCGACCCCGAATTGGTCGGCGAAGTGCTCACGGTCATCCGTGATCTGGCCGCCGAAGGGCGCACCATGCTGCTTGTGACCCATGAGATGAAATTCGCCCGCGAGGTTGCGACCCATGTCGTCTACCTTTTCGAGGGCCGCATCGAAGAACAGGGACCGCCGGAGCAGCTTTTCGGCAACCCTCAATCTGCCCGGCTTCAGCAGTTTTTGCAGACTGTCGGTTAAACCACCAAAAACAAAACAGGGAGACTACTCATGACTTTTAAGAAACTTATGACGACCGCAATGGCGACAGCCATCGTGAGCGCAGGTGCCGTAGCCGCCGAAGAGGTCAAGATCGGCATCGCCGCAGAACCTTATCCTCCCTTCGCCTCGCTCAATGCCTCTGGCGAATGGGAAGGTTGGGAAGTCGAGGTGATCAATGCGGTTTGCGCTGCGGCCGAACTGGATTGCGTGATCACTCCTGTCGCATGGGACGGCATCATCCCCTCGCTGACCGGCCAGCAGATCGATGCGATCATGGCCTCCATGTCGATCACCGAAGAGCGGCAGAAGACGATTGATTTCAGCGATCCCTATTACAACACGCCCGCAGTGATCGTGGCGGATAAGTCGATGGATATTCAGCCCACCCCCGAGTCCCTCGCGGGCAAGATCGTCGGTATTCAAGCCTCAACAATTCACCAAGCCTATGCCAACGAATATTTCGGCGATGCGGCAGAGATCCGGGTCTATCAGACGCAGGACGAAGCCAATCAGGATCTCGTCTCGGGTCGGATTGATGCCACGCAGGCCGACAGCATTGCCATGGCTGATTTCGTCAACTCCGACATTGGCGCTTGTTGCGAAATCAAAGGGGCGGTCAAAAATGACGAGGCCATCTTGGGCAAAGGTGTCGGCGCCGGGGTGCGCAAGGGCGATGATGCGCTGCGCGAAAGCCTGAACAAGGGCATCGCAAAAATCCTCGAAGATGGCACCCACGAAGAGATCACCGGGCGCTATTTCGATACAAGCATCTACGCTGAGTAAGCCCGTATCGTGGAGTTCTTCTTCGAAACGCTCGGTCTGACCGAAAGTGCGAAACTATTGTCCCTCAGCCCGCCGGGCTGGGGAGGCAACCTTCTGCGCGGGCTCGCGAACTCTTTGCAGATCGCGTTCGGCGCTTTCGGCTTTGGTCTATTGATCGGGCTCTTCGGAGCATACGGCAAGCTTTATGGCGGGGTGGTCCTGCGCGACCTCCTCGCCGTCTACACGACTGTGATCCGGGCGGTGCCGGAACTGGTGCTGATCCTGATCCTCTATTACGTCGGTACCGATCTTATCAATAAAATCTCGGAAGCCATGGGCTATGGCCGTGTCGAGATCAGCGGTGTGGTCGCGGGTATCTGGGTGCTCGGCGTGGTGCAGGGCGCATATGCCACCGAGGTGTTGCGCGGCGCAATCCAAGCCGTGCCACCGGGGCAGATTGAGGCCGCGCGTGCTTATGGCATGCCGCCGTTTATGCTGATGCGCCGGGTTACCATCCCCGCGATGATGTCTTTTGCCACGCCCGGTCTTGCGAACCTGTGGCTTATTGCCACAAAAGATACCGCATTGTTGGCCATCGTCGGCTTTAGCGAGCTGACACTTGAGACACGACAGGCCGCCGCCAGCACGCGCGCCTATTTCACCTTCTTCCTCGCTGCGGGCGCACTCTACTTGATCGTAACGCTCTGTTCAGGCGCAGTCTTCGCCCGGATCGAAAAATGGGCGCGGCGCGGTCAGCCGTCGCTGAAAGGAGCGGGCCGATGATCCCTATTCGCGCTCTGATGCAGCCCCATCGCATTGTCATGTTGGCGCTTTTACTGGGCGCGGTGGTCTGGTGCGCCGTAGCGCTGCGGTGGGATTGGATACCGGAATACGCCCCACTAGCGCTTGAGGGTCTCTGGCGCACGATCTGGATATTGGTTGTCACTTGCGTGCTGGGCTTTCTTCTAGCCATCCCCCTTGGCCTCGCGCAGGCCGTAGGGCCTTGGTACCTCTCCGCCCCCGCGCGGATATTTTGTACCGTCATCCGCGGAACGCCGCTGCTTTTGCAAATCTGGCTGCTCTACTATGGGCTCGGCTCGCTCTTCCCGCAAATCCCGTGGATCCGCGGCAGTGAACTCTGGCCCTATTTACGCCAAGCCTGGCCTTACGCAGTGCTGGCGTTGACGCTGTCCTATGCAGGCTATGAGGGCGAAGTCATGCGCGGCGCGTTCTCCAGTGTGAATAAGGGTCAGCTTGAAGCTGCGAATGCATTCGGGATGCCGCGTTTCACCATGTTCCGCCGCATCTGGCTGCCGCAGGCCATTCGCAACGTGCTGCCGACACTGGGCGGCGAAACCATCCTGCAGCTCAAGGCCACACCTCTGGTCGCGACCATCACGGTTGTTGAGCTCTATGCCGTGTCCTCGCGCGTCCGGTCGGATACGTTTATTGTGTACGAGCCACTGATCCTGCTTGCGGTATTTTATATGATCATCGCCGGTATCATTGCATTGATGTTTCGACGGTTCGAAAACCGGGTGCCGGGATAAGAGACCGAGAGTTACCAATCAGTCGGTTCTCATATCCATCGGCGTCTTGCCAAACTGGGTCTTAAAGGCCCGTGTCATAGAACTGGCGTTTTCGTAACCGCACCGCGTGGCAATCTCAGCAATGGAAAGATTGGTGCTTTCGACCAAGCTTCTGACAGCGAGTAGTCGTCTATGCCGATAGACTTGGCCCGGCGTCGCGTTCAAGCTGCGTGCGAACCGTCTTTGGAGGCTTTTCAGCGAACACCCTAAGTGACGTGCAATTGTCGGAATTGGCACAGGCGTTTCGATATTCTCATCCATAAGAACGAGCGCACGAGAAACCAGTTTGGACCGCACAGGTTTAGTGTCAGATTCCTCAAATAGCTGATTGGTTTGGTGCAGAAAAAGAGCCGCAACATCGAGGCGTATCATCTCGCCGCAATGCTCCCCGATCAGAGTAAGCACCAAGTCGAAGGACGCCATAGCACCACCGCAGGTGATCCGGTTGCCATCTATCACAAACCGCTCTTGCCGTGCATCTACCTGCGTAAACGTCTCTGAAAAGCTTTCGAACAGATGACCATGGATGGTTGCGGGCCTGTCGTTTAACTGCCCTGCCGCCGCCAACAGCCAAGAACCCGTGTCGAGCCCAACCAGACATTTCGCATTTGCGCAAAGTTCACGCAGCGTGGACAGGATCTGAGTGCTACACAGCGCCAGGTGGCCATAGCTTACGGTCACCATGAGATAATCACACGATGCCTTCATCGCTGTGGCATTTTCAGTTTCAACGAGCATCCCGCTTGAAGACCGCACCAAACCACCTTCGAGAGACAGCAGGCGCCATTCATAGACCGCCCGACCCGTAATAGTGTTTGCGGCGCGAAATGGTTCCAAGGTGTTGGCCAAGCAATGGTTGGAAAATCCATCAAACAGCAGCACGTCGATTTTTACAGTCTTAATTGGTGATTTTGTCTTTTGCCGCATGATTATGTCTAACACCGCACATCCCAGCCGATCAATCCGTGTAGTGTTCTGGTTAAAACCAGAGAGGATATTAAAATGCCCCTGCACATGACCCGTGATGTTTTCATCACCTGCGCGGTGACCGGATCTGGCAGCAGCCAAGATCGCTCACCCCATGTTCCCCGCAGCCCTGAGCAGATTGCCAATTCGGCCATCGCCGCTGCCAAGGCGGGCGCAGCGATTGTGCATTGCCATGTACGCGACCCTGAAACCGGCGTTCCCTCACGTGATCCGAAACTCTACCGCGAAGTGACTGACCGCATCCGCGATGCTGATGTCGATGTGGTCTTGAACCTTACCGCAGGCATGGGCGGCGACATGGTATTTGGCCCGCCGTCCGCACCACTGCCGCTGAATGACGCCACCGACATGGTCAGCGCCGAAGAACGGTTGGTGCATATCGAAGACTGCCTCCCCGAAATTTGCACCCTCGATTGTGGCACGATGAACTTTGCCGAAGCCGACTATGTGATGACCAACACGCCCGGCATGCTAATGACGATGGGCGCGCGTATGGAAGAGCTCGGCGTGAAGCCGGAGATTGAGGCCTTTGATACGGGGCACCTTTGGTATGCGAAACAACTGGTTAAAGATGGCGTATTGTCCTCGCCCGCCTTGGTGCAGCTGTGCATGGGCATTCCGTGGGGCGCCCCCAATGACCTGAACACCTTCATGGCAATGGTCAACAATGTCCCCGCCGACTGGAACTGGTCCGCGTTTTCCATTGGCCGGGATGAGATGCCCTATGTGGCCGCATCCGTCTTGGCAGGGGGGCATGTGCGCGTTGGGCTTGAAGATAACCTGTGGCTCGGCAAAGGCGAACTCGCCACCAATGAGGCGCTTGTTTCGCGTGCCGTGTCGATCATCGAAAATTTGGGGGCCACGATTATGGGCCCTGATGCCGTGCGCAAAAAGCTTGGCCTGACAAAGCAGGCACCCCGATGACCAAAACAGCAGCAATCATCGGCGGTGGCGTCATTGGCGGCGGCTGGGCCGCGCGGTTTGCCTTGTCTGGATGGGAGGTCGCGATTTTTGACCCTGATCCCGAAGCCGAACGCAAAATTAGCGAAGTCATGGCGAACGCGCGCCGGTCCCTGCCCGCCTTGTCCGAGGTCGCATTGCCGCCCGAGGGGCAGTTTAAAATCGTCCCCACAATTGCCGAAGCCGTCGCAGGTGCAGACTGGATCCAAGAAAGCGCGCCGGAACGGCTTGAGATGAAGCACAAGATCTTTAACGAGATCCAGACCCATTGTCACAAAGACGCGCTAATCGGGTCGTCAACGTCAGGGTTTAAACCGTCTGAGCTTCAGCAAGGGGCGCTGCGGCCAGGTCAGATTTTCGTCGCGCACCCGTTCAACCCTGTCTATTTGCTGCCGCTGATCGAGCTGGTCGGTGACGATGCCACGACCACGCGCGCACATGCGGTGCTTGCTGAGATCGGCATGAAGCCCCTGAAGGTGCGCAAGGAAATCGACGCACATGTTGCCGATCGCTTTCTCGAGGCGGTCTGGCGCGAGGCGCTTTGGCTGATCAAAGACGGGATCGCCACGACCGAAGAAATTGATGATGCGATCCGGTTTGGTTTTGGTCTGCGGTGGGGGCAGATGGGCCTGTTTGAGACCTACCGCGTTGCGGGCGGGGAAGCTGGGATGGCCCATTTCATCGAACAGTTCGGGCCCTGCCTGCAATGGCCTTGGACCAAATTGATGGATGTGCCTGAGCTTACCGATGAATTGGTACAGATGATCGCCAGCCAATCGGATGAGCAATCAGGCGCATATACGATCCGCGAACTTGAACACATCCGCGATGACAATCTGGTGTCGATGATGCGATCCCTGAAAGGCCGTGATTGGGGCGCAGGAGCGTTGTTGAATGCGCATGACGCCCGCCTTGAGGCCAAAGCTGACCCAGACTTTACCAAACCCATCATCACTGTCGCCCGCGCCATCCCGATTGATTGGACGGATTACAACGGGCACATGAACGAAAGCCGCTATGGGCAGCTGTGGTCAGATGCGGCCGACGTACTTATGAGAATGATCGGGGCCGATGCGGCCTACATCAAATCCGGCTTCAGCTATTTTACCGCCGATACCCATACCAAGTTCCGCAATGAATGCCATGCGGGCGACAACGTCACCGTGGTCACAACGATTCTTGAGGGTGCGGGTAAAAAGCTGCGGCTGTTCCATGAACTGAAAAACGCGGCTGGCGATGTGGTGGCAACCTGCAATCAGTTCCTTCTGCACGTCAGTTTGGAAACCCGCAAATCCTGCGACCCTGCCCCGCATGTCAGTGACAAGCTCGCCTCAATCATCGCGGCCCAAGCCGCCCTCCCGAAGCCGGAGCTTACCTGATGCATTTTAGATTGACTGAAGAACAAGAGATGATCGTCTCCACCGTGCGGTCCTTCGTCGAAAACGAAATCTACCCCCATGAGGCCGAGGTAGAGCGCACTGGCGAAGTCCCCCAAGACGTTGCGCAAGCGATCAAACAAAAGACGATCGATCTTGGGTTTTATGCCTGCAATTTCCCCGAAAGCGTCGGTGGGGCCGGCCTGTCGCATCTTGAATTTGCGCTGGTTGAACGCGAACTGGGGCGCGGCTCTATGGCGTTGAACCACTTTTTTGGGCGGCCTCAGAATATCTTGATGGCCTGCAAAGAGGACCAGATCGAACGCTACCTCACCCCCGCAATCCGCGGCGAAAAGATGGATGCCTTGGCCATGACCGAACCCGATGCCGGGTCTGATGTGCGGGGCATGAAATGTTCGGCCAAACGTGAAGGCGGTGATTGGGTTTTGAACGGGACCAAACATTTTATCTCTGGCGCGGATCATGCGGATTTCGTGATCGTCTTTGTGGCGACAGGCGAAGACGACACGCCGCGCGGCCCGAAAAAGCGCATCACTACGTTCTTGGTCGACCGCGGCACGCCCGGGTTTACCATTCGTGACGGCTACAAATCTGTCTCGCACCGTGGCTACAAGAATATGATCCTCGAATTTGACAACTGTCGTCTGCCGGATGCACAGGTTCTTGGCGAGGTTGACGGTGGCTTTGCAGTGATGAACGAATGGCTTTACGCCACGCGGATCACGGTCGCCACGATGTCGGTGGGGCGCTCACGTCGTTGTTTTGACATGGCGTTGAACTACGCGGCTGAACGCAAACAGTTTGGTCAGCAGATTGGCAAATATCAGGGCATCAGCTTTCAGCTTGCCGACATGATCACCGAAATCGATGCGGCAGAGCACCTGACATTAGCAGCGGCATGGCGGTTGGATCAGGGCCTGCCTGCCAACCGCGAAATTGCCAGTGCTAAGCTTTACGCATCTGAAGTGCTGGCGCGAGTGACGGATGCCACGCTGCAAATCTTTGGCGGCATGGGTTTGATGGATGATTTCCCCATTGAACGCTTCTGGCGTGATGCGCGGGTCGAACGGATTTGGGATGGGACATCTGAAATCCAGCGCCACATCATCAGCCGCGAACTCTTGCGCCCCCTTGGCGCATAGGACGGCGGGAATGAGTGATCTTGAACGCCTCCTGCGCCCGCGATCCATTGCCGTGGTCGGTGGCGGGGCATGGTGTGACTCCGTGATCGAGCAGAACCAGAAGATCGGTTTTAAGGGTCAGATTTGGCCCGTTCACCCCCAAAAGAACCTTGTCGGTGGATTGCCAGCCTTCAATACGCTCGCTGATTTACCGGAAGCGCCGGATGCAACGTTTATCGGTGTGAACCGTACTGCCACCATCGGTCTGATCGGCGAATTAAACCAAATGGGTGCAGGGGGCGCAGTGTGTTTCGCCAGTGGTTTCAAAGAAACAGCCGACGGCGCGATTTTGAATGACCAACTGCTGGCCTCGGCGGGTGACATGCCCATCCTTGGGCCAAATTGCTACGGGGTTCTGAATGCCGTGGATCGGGTAGCACTATGGCCGGACCAACACGGACTTGTTCCCGTTGAAAGCGGTGTGGCGATCCTGACGCAGTCATCCAACATCGCGATTAATCTCACGATGCAGCAACGCGGGCTGCCCATCGCCTATACCATCACTGCAGGCAATCAGGCCCAACAAGGGCTTGCCAGTATCGCCCAAACTGTCATTCGCGACGACCGCGTAACGGCCCTTGGGCTTTATATCGAAAGCTTTGGTGACATCGCGGCGTTTGAAGAGCTGTCGCGACTCTCGCGCGCGTTGGGCAAACCAATTGTAGCGTTGAAGGTCGGTCGTTCGCAGGAATCGCAACTGGCAACCATTTCGCATACGGCCTCGCTCGCTGGCAGTAGCGCCGGTTCGGATGCGGTATTGGCGCGGCTGGACATTGCGCGGGTCGGCTCCCCCGCCGCACTGCTTGAAACATTGAAGCTGTTTCACTGCCATGGACGCCTGTCCGGGGCGCGAATTGCGTCCTTAAGTTGTTCGGGCGGCGAGGCGAGCGTCATGGCTGATACCGCCGCGCAATATGGCCTGACGTTTCCACCGCTGACATCTGAGCAAACAGATTCACTTTCGCAGCACCTCAGTTCACTGGTCAATCTGGCAAACCCTTTGGATTACCACACGCAAATCTGGCGTGATAAGGCGGCCATGACGGCGGTGTTCGCGGCCATGACAGGCGATGATATCGATCTGACGCTTGTGGTGCTTGATTTCCCACGCTTGGACAGCTGCACCGCCGATGACTGGATGATTGCGATTGAGGCGATCGAGGACGCGGCCCGCCAAACGGGCCGCCCGTTTGGGGTGGTCGGGTCCATCGTCGAAAATCTTCCCGAAGCGGTTGCAAAACGGCTGCTTGGCGCGGGGATTGTGCCGCTGTGCGACTTTGGCACGGCCCTTGAAGCGATCAACGCAGCACGCATGCCGGTTAGCCTAGAACATCAGCCCCTGTTACGCGCGCAGAGCTTTGCCACCACCGCCGCCGTCATCGAAGGCGATGCCAAACTGGCCCTCGCGACCTACGGCATGGATGTCCCCAAAAGCCGTGCAGGCGTCGGGCGGGTGGATGTGGTCAATTGCGCCGAAGAGATCGGTTTTCCTGTGGTCCTAAAGGGCGAAGGTCTCGCCCATAAAACGGAGGCCGGCGCGGTGAAACTGAACCTCGCGGACGCAGCGCAAGTCGGGGCGGCGGCGCAAGAGATGCAGGCCAAAACCTTCCTAGTAGAAGAAATGATTACCGGCACCGTCGCAGAGTTGTTGATTGGCGTCGTCGCGGACCCTGCCCATGGATTTGTCCTGACTTTGGCCGCGGGGGGGACGCTGACGGAAATTCTTGAAGACGGTCAATCCTTGCTGCTGCCCACCACGGATGCCGATATTCGCCATGCGTTGGGGCAATTAAAGATAACCCCCCTGTTAGATGGCTTTCGCGGTGGTGAACCAGCCAACATAGATGCCATTGCTGACGCTGTCCTAAGGCTGCAAAACTTTGTCACTGACCATGCCGACGAGATCGCCGAAATCGAAATCAATCCACTCATCTGTACAAAAGACCGGGCGATCATCGCCGATGCGCTTTTGGTGAAAGGAACAACATGACAAGTCCCGTTAAAACGCGTCGAGAAGGTGCCGTCCTTGAGATCACTTTGGATCGCCCAAAGGCGAATGCAATTGATCTGCAAACGAGCCGTGTTCTGGGTGAAACCTTTGCTGCGTTCCGCGATGACCCTGATTTGCGCGTGGCAATTGTCACAGGGGAAGGCTCAAAATTTTTCTGCCCGGGATGGGATTTGAAAGCCGCCGCCGAGGGTGACGAGGTGGATGGCGATTACGGCGTTGGCGGCTTTGGTGGCCTGCAGGAATTGCGCGATATGAACAAGCCAGTGATCGCTGCGGTGAACGGTATTTGTTGCGGTGGCGGGCTGGAATTGGCCCTGTCCGCCGATATTATCTTGGCGGCAGATCATGCAAGTTTTGCCTTGCCCGAAATCACCTCAGGCACGGTGGCTGATGCCGCGTCGATCAAATTACCAAAGCGCATCCCATACCACATCGCAATGGAGATGCTCTTTACAGGCCGCTGGCTGGACGCCGAAGAAGCCCACCGCTGGGGGTTTGTGAATCGCATCCACGCGGCGGAAGATCTGATGGCGCAGGCGTGGGAACTGGCCCGCCGGCTGGCCTCCGGTCCGCCACTGGTGTTTGCCGCGATCAAGGAAATCGTGCGGGATGCAGAAGATAGCAAATTTCAGGATGCCATGAACCGCATCACCAAGCGACAGCTAAAGACTGTCGATGTCCTCTATGGGTCTGAGGATAACGCCGAAGGGGCGCGCGCCTTTGCAGAGAAACGGGATCCTGTTTGGAAAGGACGCTAATGTGGTCAGCCCAATCGGCGTGGCTGATACCAGCGCGGGTTAAGCCGGATTAGAGATGGCAAAGCCTTCGGGGACAAGGTTAACGGAAACGTACGGCGGCTATTGCTCTCGTGCTACGTCGACAGCCCACTCAACGAAAGATTGAGCCGCCTCTTTTCGGCCCCCCCTTTTAGACCACGAAATGAAATAGCCCGTTCCGAAATCTTTGCCGCCTCCGGGCCACGAGGCAAATGTGCCGTCATTGACATAGTCTGCCGTGATGGACTTCCATCCAAGCATTAGCCCTCGGCCATCCAGCGTGGCCTGCACGGCGTGAATGTAATTGTCGAACACCTCACCCTCAAGCTTGCAGGTCTCACCCGAGGCCTTGAGGTAATCCGACCATCCGAGCCAGTGCTGCGCCGTTGAACGCACATCGATAAGCCACGCTCGCGACAGCCCGCCGTCTTTAAGCGCTTGTTCAATCACTTCTGGCCGACCCACCGGGCAAACGCGTTCGTCAAAAAGTTTGATGGTCTCGCCCTGCCAATCCCCGGTGCCGTAGCGCAGCGCAATATCAATGCCGCGCGAAAGCACAGGGCGGTCGAGCGGAGGCGCTTGGACATTTACCGTGATCGTCGGGTGTTTGGCATAGAAATCTGGCAGGCGCGGCATGAGCCAGTAGGTCGCCATACCGATCGTGCAGGCCAAGGTAACGTGGCGGTCGTTGCTGCTGTTCTCGTCGCGGATGTCGGCGATGGTGTCTTCGATCAAGGCCAAGCCGTTGCGCGTGGCGCGTGCCAGTCTTTCGCCTGCTTCGGTGGGACGCGCAGGCTTTGTGCTGCGATCCATGAGAGCAGCACCGACATCGGCTTCCAGCAGCCGAATTGCACGGGTGATTGCGGGTGGCGAAACGTTCAAACGCGCCGCCGCTTTCTGCATTGAGCCCAAGCGACACACCAATTCCAGCGTTTCAAGCGCATGAAGGAAAGATCGGTCAGGCATAAGTTAACTCCTGTGTTAACTTATGTTCCGATTTTTGCAGCTTTTTTGAAAGGTCTATTTCGGTAGAATTCAAAGGAGTACGTCACCTTCCTTAGGGACCACATTATGAATATACAAACCTCTCCCCCGACCCATGTTATATTAGGCGAAAATGGCCTTCGTATTGCCCTGTCAGGTGCGGAAATGGCCTATTTCAACTACTATTGGCTGCGCGATAACTGCCCGACGTCCTTCAACAGCGTCACGCGTGAGCGCACATTTGATATCTTTCATCTAAGCCTCCCTCCGCGGGCGCGTGCTGCGCAGGTTGAAGGCGAGAACTTGGTGATCACATGGGCAGACGAAGACCATGTGACACGTATGCCACTGGCAACGTTGGAGACATATGCAAACGGGACGGCACGGCCCGACCCCGCCGATTTGTCCCGCAAACCGTGGTTCGGAGACCACTTGGCAGATGTAGCTCGTTTCACCCTCGACGAGTTGAAGACAGATCGAACCAAGCGGACGGCATGGCTTGAGGCGATGATCGTTGAAGGAATCTCAATCGTGACCCATATGCCCGACACAGATGCAGCGCTCACTGACCTCGCGAACTTGGCGGGGACTGTGCGCCCGACCTTCTTTGGGGATTACTTCGATGTGCGAACGCATATCAATCCGACCAATAGCGCCTATACCGCTGCGGCCCTCGAATTACACACAGATGTCCCCGCAGAGGAGGCCGCGCCCGGCATTCAATATCTGCACATGCGCGCTAACAGCGTAAAGGGGGGTTTGAACCTGTTCGGGGATGGGGTTGCAGCGGCCAATGACTTCCGTGACATTGACCCGGAAGGTTTCAAGCTCTTGTCGGAAATCGAAATACCGTTTTACTGCGAACACGATAATTATGACATGCGCAGCTATCAACGCGTCATTGAGCTTGACCAGAATGGCGCGGTGTCAGGCCTGACGATCAGCCAGCATATGCTGGATTTGATCGACCTGCCGCAGGATCTGTTGGAAACCTATTACCCCGCATTCTGTCGGTTCGGAAAGCTGTTGCAGAACGATAAATACATCATGAAATTCACGCTCCAAGCGACGGAGTGTATCGTATTTGACAACCACCGCATCGTGCATGGACGGGCCGCATACTCTGCGACAAGCGGTGAGCGTTATTTGCGCGGCACGTATACAGACAGGGCCGAAATGCGGTCGACCTATCGGTCTCTAGTGTCCGAAGGGCGGTTCAAATCATGAATATACATACAGAAATTGACACAACAGCAGCGCTGCGAACAGACCTCGCCGCCGCGTTTCGGCTATGCCATCAATTTGGATGGAGCGAATCTGTCGGCAACCACTTCAGCGCGGCTGTGTCTGAAGACGGGCGGCAATTCTTGCTGAACCCATGCTGGCAGCATTTCGCAACGATCAATCCCGACGACTTGCTTCTGCTGGATGTGGATGATGACCAAACAATGTTGGGCGACAATGCACCTGACCCTTCGGCATGGGCGGTCCATGGTACATTGCACCGGGAAATCCCCGCAGCGCGCGTGATCCTGCATTGTCATTCACCCTATGCGACGGCTTTGGCCTGCCTGAAGGACCCCACACTGCTACCGATTGATAACAACACTGCCCGTTTTTGGGGCCGCGTTGGATATGATCTGGAATTTGGCGGCATTTCCGACAGTGCTGAGGAGGGAGCCCACCTCGCGCAAGCAATGGGAAAAAATACTGTTTTGGTTATGCGGAACCACGGCAATACAGTGACCGGTCCCACGGTGGCGGATGCCTTTGAGGATCTCTACTTTTTTGAGAAAGCCGCACAAACGCAGATACTTGCCCTCTCATCTGGGAGGCCTTTGGCGGTGTTAAGCGATGACGTCGCCAAAGCCACGGCGGAAGGCTGGAAATCCTATCGCGGCATGGCGCGGCGTCATTTCGAGTATCTTAAATCGACGCTTTGACGATGTTTTTGCCAAGGCGCCTAGTGCTTCTAAAACGTATCAGGGGTAAGGAATAAGCCTTCTTGCGATGGAAAGAATCTGACGACTGAAATGCCCCGCGTTCCTTGGACGCCTTATTGTTTTAGTCGCTGCGGTCTCTCGAAGTCGACTGCCGACAGCGTTCCGTTCCGCGTGCTTGCGCCTCGTTTTGTGGAACGTCTTGGTGTCGTCGAACGCGTTCTGCCTTGCGTCCTTGCAAGTGTGATAGGTTCTCGGCCTGATCCGCTCGAGCATGAGCTAATTGAAGAAACCGATAACGACCGCGTTGTCATGAAAGGTTCCGCGACGGCTCACCAATATGCAGGATTAAGGGGACGTCGGAACGTAACCCAGGAGAGTGTCCGATCTTCTGTGTAATTGCGATCTGGTCCATGCTTCCTGAGAGGAGCAAGGACGATGACCATATCCAAGGAACTGCTGGACGAGCTACTGAAGGGCTGCGAGCGGCCTGAAGACCTGCTTGGCAATGCCGGGCTAATGAAAGAACTTAAGATTAAGCTGATGGAGCGGATGCTCGGTGCTGAGCTGACGGCGCATCTGGGCTATGAAGACGGCAAGGATGCCCCGCCTGAACAGACCAACCGTCGCAACGGGTCATCCGCCAAGAGATTGAAGGGGCAAGACGGCGAACTGCCTATCGCTGTGCCGCGGGACCGGGACGGCAGCTTCGAGCCTGAACTGGTGAAGAAGGGACAGACCCGCATTGATGGGATGGATGACAAGATTATCGGGCTTTACGCCGCCGGTCTGACGGTCCGCGATATCCGTGCTCATCTTGAGGACGTCTATGGCCTGCAAGTCTCGCCAGACTTGATCAGCCGCGTGACAGATGCGGTGTTAGATGAGGTTCGGGAGTGGCAATCTCGGGCGCTGGACCGGATGTATCCCATCGTCATTTTTGACGCTCTACGGGTCAAGATCCGCGACGCCGATAGCCGCATGGTCAAGAACAAAGCCGTCTACGTGGCCCTTGGTGTCAGCAGGGATGGCGTGCGCGAGGTTCTTGGTCTTTGGATCGCTGACAACGAGGGCGCCAAATTCTGGCTCTCGGTGATGACAGAGCTGAAGAACCGTGGGCTGCACGACATCCTGATTGCGGTCGTAGACGGTCTCAAGGGCTTCCCTGATGCCATCACAGCAGCCTTTCCGGACACGGCCGTGCAAACGTGCATTGTCCATCTCGTGCGCCACTCGTTGAACTTCTGTGCCTGGAAAGATCGCAAGGAAGTGGCCGCTGATCTACGGCGGATTTACAGCGCCCCTACAGCCGATCAAGCTGGCTTGGAGCTGGATGCCTTTGAGGAAAAATGGGCTGGGAAATATGCTTCCATCGCACCGGCCTGGCGCAGGGCTTGGCAGGAAGTGATCCCGTTCTTTGCCTTTGATCCCGCCATCCGGAAAATCATCTACACCACCAACGCAATTGAAAGCTTGAACCGGGTAATCCGAAAATCGATCAAGACGCGAGGATCGTTCCCGACCGAAGACGCAGCCACGAAGCTGATCTACTTGGCGATCCGCAACTTTGAGAAAGGCGGCCGGAATGTTCGAGAATGGTTTGCGGCCCGCAATCATTTCGCCATAATGTTCGAGGATCGCTTCAATTCGTGACTGTATCTAAAGCCGCATGGGCCAGGCCAGATACACAAAGTTCATGACACTCCCTAACCCAGTCGATACTTATAGAAATTTAGCTTCTCGATGCTTCTCTAGATTGAACCAAACCAACCTTCTGCGCGACACCACTCACATAGACCTCCTCAATAGCCCGGTCGTCTCCCATGATTTGCAGCACGAACAGCTCCTCCGCCAGACTTTCTGCACGCTCCATGCGCAGCGCCATTGCGCTTGTGGCAGAAGAGTTCAAGATCACAACATCTGCCTCCGTCCCCGATGCCAATGTACCGATCTTGTCCTCCAGACCGAGAACATTAGCATTGCCTCTTGTTGCCCAATCGAAGGCTTGGAGCGGATGTAGAGACTGCCCTTGAAGTTGCAGGACCTTGTAACCCTCATTCAGGGTTTGGAGCATCGAATAGCTTGTGCCCGCGCCTACGTCTGTCGCAATCCCGTTCATAATTCCACGGGCACTTAGCTTGCGATGATCAAACAACCCGCTGCCCAGAAAGAGATTTGAGGTCGGGCAGAACACGGGGTGCGCGCCGGTTTCTGCCAAGGCATCAATCTCTCTGGGTTCAAGATGAATGGCGTGACCCAGCAGTGTGTTGTTCCGCAGCAGACCATAGGACTGGTAGACATCCAGATAGTCATGCGCCTGCGGATATAACTCTCTGGTAAAGGCGATCTCGTCCTTGTTTTCGGACAAATGGGTTTGGATATGGCAATTGGGATGCTCTGCTGCGAGCGCCATCGCCATCTTCATCTGCTCTGGCGATGACGTAATGGCGAAGCGGGGCGATATCACATAGCCGTTCCGACCCTTGCCGTGCCATTCGGAAATTAACGCTTTGGTTTCGTCATATCCTTTTTGCGACGTGTCGCGAAGCTCGGCTGGCGCATTCCGGTCCATCAAGACCTTGCCGCCTAGCATCCGCATATTGCGGCGCGCCGCTTCTGAAAAAAATGCATCTGCCGAGGTCTTGTGAACCGAACAATACGCGACGGCGCTGGTCGTGCCATGGGCAATCAACTGATCGAAGAAAGCCTGCGCCATGCGTTCACTGTGGCTTTCGCAAGCAAAGCGTGTTTCTTCCGGGAATGTGTAATTGTTGAGCCAATCCAGCAGTTGCGAACCCCATGAGGCGATCACCTGCACTTGTGGAAAGTGAATATGCGTGTCGATGAAGCCCGCCATCATTAAGTTGGGGCGGTGATCCGTGACCGGCGCATCCGGGGCTTTGGCCAATATACCGTCGAAAGGGCCACTGTCTTGAATGATGCCATCGCAGATCAACAGACCGGCATCCTCATGATAGGTGTATGCTTCGGTATCAGAGCCATCTTGCGGCGCGCGATGAAAAGTCAAAAGGCGACCGCGAAGCAGTTTTTGGGTCATAGGGTGCTCAAGTTTAAGGAAAGTTTGGGTGGGCGGCGAGATGCTGCCCGTTATTGGTCAAGCCTGTTGGGCGGGCATATCTTCGTCCAGAAAGTCGGGTTCATCGGGCACAACGATGCGGCGCTCAAGATCTTCTTTCGGCGCGACCATCGGATAAAGGTACATGAATGCACCAACGATCAGGTAGCCTATGGTGATTGGGTCTAGCTGGGGCAGTTGCAGCTTGTAGGAATGAATGATCCCCACCGAGGACATCAAAGACGCTGCGATTGCAAAGCCGCCTGCCATTTTGAAACGCCCGTCAATGGTGTCAGCGACAATCGCACCCCAGACAAGACCGGTGATAATCGCCCCCTGACTAAGCGCCAGATGACCTTCGTAATGCGCGCCTTCCATTAGAAGCGCGGCGGTGAGGGTTTCATCCCCTAAGGAAGGCAGTCCCTCGACACCGGAACTGCGCAATGCGTTCATTAACGAACCCCACTTGGTCATCAAGAACGCCGAGATATGCGGCAGGATGGCGAAGGATACGGCGGCCATATGCATTGGTTTCACCGCCCACGCCGTATTGGTGATGAGACTGACAGAAACAAAAACCAAAACCGGTGCAGCCGCAGCAACGGGGATCAGACCCGCCAGAAACGACAAGAGCCCGGCAAAGGCGGCAGCGGCGATGACAACAGCGACACCAATGATATAGCCCGCATGTGCATCGAGCCGTTTATAGGCCGGATGGCCGATGTAGACAGTCGTTGGAAAGGGCGAACCAAAAAGGGCGCCCAGCATTGTGCCCGCACCATCGGTAACCTGACACAGGCCAACCGGATAGTGGTCGCCCGCCGCTTCAGCAGACTCCACGTTGTTCATCGTCTCAATGAAGTTGTAGATCTGCACCGGGATCAGCACGAGGAAAAGTTCGGGGTTCGCGAACAGATACTGAACCCCGGCAATCAGGTCGCCAATGTAAGGAACCGGGGGGTAAAACCCGATCCCGCTGACGTCAAACTTGGACTCACCCAAGGCGAAAGCGATTATTGTACCGGCAGCGATTGCTACCAGACCGGCAGGCAGGTTGCCGGGCAGGCGAAAACGTCCGATCAATCCCCAAAGGATGAACAACAGGGAGGTGAACGCAATGATCGGGCTTTCAAAGATTTGAGCCAAGGGCACTGAGCCGATGAACACGAGAGCGATGCCGCATAGGGTGCCCAGCATGCCCGCACGCGGCGTGATTTCTTTCAACCATGGCCCGACGATGGCCCCGAGAGCGGCCACGATACCACCCATGAAGCCCGCACCGATGCCGACCTGCCATGCCAGCAACGGGTCGTTCGTGGCCCAGTAAATGGGCCCGATGACCCCGAAAAGATAGACGAACATCACGGGTGTCGAGATGCCGTAGGGCAGGGCTGTCACGTCTTTTCCCTGTTTGTTGGCGGCCCATTTGGCCAAATAGGTATAGACCGCAACACCGGCCAAAATGGCGATCGCGGCGCCCGGTACGATGCGGCCAAAGACGATCTCGGGCGGCATCTGGAACACGAACTGGCAAACCCCAGTCAGGATCAGCAAGTTCACAAGGTTATCGGTAAATAACGCCCAGAAAGCGTTAAAATCGCTGCGTGCAAACAGCTTGTAGCTATAAGTCCTCCCGTCCATGACGGTCTCCTCCACTGATAGGGCGGAACGCCTCTGGCCAGTCAGGCCAGTCTCCCCGTTCGGCCCAGATATGCGCGCCCCGGGGGCGCTTCTATTGCCCCGATCGGGGCGGTTGCGGCAGTTTCAGTGGTCAATTCAGCGATCACTTCGGCAACCACGAAGGCCGCAATGACGCTGGGCCGCTTGTCGCGGCTACCGCATGCCCCGATAGGGCAATTTAAATGTTCAATCGATTGGCCGTCACAATGCATGCGCGCCCAGCTTTTAAACTTCGCGCGCTTGGTGGCAGAGCCGATCATGCCGACATATGAGGCATCGCCACGTTGCAACGCGGCAGAGGTCAACAAAAAGTCCAACCCGTGATCATGGGTCAGAACGATAAAGGCACTGCCCGCTGGCGCGTTCCAGATATCGGCCTCCGGCAGCACGCTGATACGGGTCTCTACCGCTGCCGTGTTCCTTGCGATCTCCTCAGGCCGGGCGTCAATTAAGATGCATTTGACGGGCAAATGTTGAAACAGCTCGGCCAATGCCCGCCCCACATGACCGGCACCCATGACATAGACATGAGGCAGCGCCGCATCTGTCTGGCGAGCGCGTTCACCTGCGGCGCGCTTGTCCGAGGACCGCATCCGTATCAGGCGGATTTCTACCCGTCCCCCGCAACATTGACCGATTTCGGGGCCAAGCGGCACGTCCATCTCTCGCTCCAAATTTCCGCTCTGCAACATGTCCTGTGCAGCTTGGATCGCCATAAATTCCAACTGGCCACCTCCGATCGTTCCCCAAAGCGCTTGGGCAGAGACAAACATCTCAGTGCCTTCGTTCCGGGGCGAAGAGCCGCGTACACGGGTCAGCGCAACGCGGATGACCGAGGAATGTGTCGCGAGAAATTCTTTCAAAGAGTCGGGGCTATTCGACATGGTTCACCCCACGGCCTGCAGCCGTGCCACGGCCAGTAACACGCGTTCCGGCGTGGCTGGAGCATCAAGACGCGGACACTCTTGGTAGTCGGCGGCCGAAGCGATGGCCATCGACAGCGCTTCGAAGACCGAAATGCCAAGCATGAAGGGCGGCTCTCCTACGGCCTTGGAGCGCTTTACGGTCAACTCGCGGTTCTCCGACCAGTCGGCAAGGTTCACGTTGAATATGCGTGGGCGGTCGGACGCGAGGGGGATTTTGTAGGTGGAGGGCGCATGGGTCCGCAGCCGTCCGGCATCGTCCCACCATAATTCCTCGGTGGTAAGCCATCCCATGCCTTGGATGAAGGCGCCCTCAACCTGACCCCGATCAAGTGCCGGATTAAGGGACCGGCCCACGTCATGCAGGATGTCTGTGCGCTCAACACGATATTCGCCCGTCAGCGTATCGATTGTCACCTCAGAGCATGCCGCGCCATAGGCATAGTAATAGAACGGGCGCCCTTGGCCTTTGCTGCGGTCCCAGTGGATCTTTGGTGTCTTGTAGAATCCAGCCGCCGAAAGCTGCACGCGGGCGAGATAGGCCTGTTTGATGAAGGCATCAAATGTCAGGATATCTTTCCCGATGAACACTTTGTTTGCGTGGAAAGTCACCTCTTCTGCAGGAACATCCCAAGTTGTTGTCGCAAATTCGACGAGCCGCGCCTTGATCTGTTCTACCGCGTTGAGCGCGGCCATGCCGTTCAGGTCGGTTCCGCTAGAAGCGGCAGTCGCTGACGTGTTCGGCACTTTCTCAGTGGTGGTCTTGGTAATCTTGATCCGCTCAAAGTCGACCTGAAATGCCTCAGCGACAATCTGCGCCACTTTGGTGTTCAGCCCCTGACCCATCTCGGTGCCGCCATGGTTCAGGTGGATCGACCCGTCGTTATAGACATGCACCAATGCGCCGGCCTGATTGTACCACGTCGCCGTGAAGGAGATTCCGAACTTGACCGGGGTCAGGGCAATCCCCTTTTTGAGCACCGGCGAGGTCTTATTGAAGGCAATGATATCCTTTCGGCGCTGGCGATAGTCGGAGGTGTTTTCCAACTCCCCGACAAGCCGTTCCAGAATGCTGTCTTCGACTTTCTGGTGATAGGGCGTTAGGTCTCGCCCCTCGCCGCCATAGAAGTTGGCCTTGCGTACATCCAGTGGATCCTGACCTATGGCATAGGCGATTTCTTCTATGATGCGTTCCGCTGCCACCACCCCCTGCGGGCCGCCAAAGCCGCGAAAGGCTGTGTTGGACACAGTGTTTGTTTTCATCGGGCGGCTTTCAAGCCGAACATTCGGGTAGAAATAGGCGTTATCGGCGTGAAACAGGGCGCGGTCGGTCACGGGCCCCGACAGATCGGCCGAAAAACCGCAGCGTGCAGCAAAGCTGCTGTTCACCGCTTCGATGCGTCCTGCCGCGTCGAAAGAGACGTCATAATCAATCACGAAATCATGGCGCTTACCCGTCGCCGTCATGTCTTGGTCCCGATCGGGGCGAATTTTCACGGCGCGGTTCCACTTTTTCGCCGCCATTGCGGCGACGGCGCAGAACAGGTTCATCTGGCTTTCTTTGCCGCCGAACCCGCCGCCCATGCGGCGCACGTTCACCACTACGGCATTCGAGGGCACACCGAGAACTTGCGCCACCATATGCTGCGCCTCTGACGGGTGCTGCGTGGAGGAATGCAAGATGATATCGTCGTCTTCCCCGGGAATGGCCAAGGCGATATGCCCTTCAAGATACAGGTGATCCTGTCCGCCGACAGTGATCTTGCCCTTGATCCGATTGCTTGCAGATTCCAACGCCCTATCGACATCACCACGTTCAAGTTTCAGCGGAGGGGTGACATGCGGGTATCCTGCCTGTTGCGCCTGAATGGAATCAAGCGCATGAGGTAAAACATCGTAACTGATTTTGGCTTTTTCCGCGGCGCGCCGCGCAATGTCGCGTGTCTTTGCGATCACTGCAAACAACGGTTGGCCATGAAATTGGATCAGATCGGTGGGGAAAACCGGCTCATCATTCAGTCCGGTAGGGCTCAGATCGTTGATACCCGGCACATCGTCTGCCGTCAGAACGCCGATCACACCGGGGGTCGCCAGCACATCCGTATAGTCGATGCCCAAAAGCGTCGCATGGGCAATATCCGAGACACCTAGATAGGCATGAAACGTTCCCTCGGGCAGTGCAATATCGTCAGTGTAGTCTGCCGCGCCCGTAACGTGTTTGGACGCGCTGTCATGAATGCGATCGCTGTGAGCGGTGCCGGTGATGGAAACGTTGGCTTTCATTCTGGCGTCTCCTTGCATTAAGCGTTGATGAGCTGAACGGGAGCAGTGCTTTGCGCATCCTGTTCAAGATAGAAACGGCGCAGCAGGTTCTGGGCCGTGAGCTTCCGGTACTGCGAGGACGCGCGCCAGTCGGTAAGCGGTTCGAAATCCTTGGCCAGCGCTGCTGCCGCGGCCTCGAAGTTTTCGCGCGTCCAGCGCTGACCGTTCAGCGCAGTTTCCGCGGCCTTCGCACGTTTAGGTGTTGCCGCCATGCCGCCAAAGGCAATGCGGGCATTGCTGATTACGCTTCCGGTGACGGTCATATGGATGCCCACGGCTACCGATGAGATATCCTCGTCACGTCGTTTGGAAATCTTGTAGGCGGCGTTCAAATCATTGGGGCCGGGCAGGGGAACCTGAATGCTTTCGACAAATTCCGCCGCTGCGCGATCCTGCTTGCCATAGTCGATAAAAAACTTCTCCAGGGGAATGTTTCGACGGGCATCGCCGTGCCGAAGCGTGATCTCGGCGCCAAGCGCGATTAGGACGGGCGGGGTATCGCCAATAGGAGAACCATTCGCGATATTGCCCCCGACCGTGCCCATGTTTCGCACCTGCCATCCCGCGATCCGGTTCCAGTATGGGATAAGATGTGGCAGGTGCTCCGACAGGACGGTCTGACAATCGGTGTAGGTGGCGCCAGCCCCGATTATCAGCTGACCCCCCTGTTGTTCGACTGTTTTCAATGCGTTCAAATGGCCGGTAAAAATCGCCGGTCCGATTTGCCGTAGGAACTTTGTCACCCATAGCCCGACGTCTGTGGACCCCGCGACGATGGTTGCGTTCGGGTAGCTTAAAAGGCAATCGGCCAGGTCGTCCACGTCAGTCGGAATGATGCTTAAGTTATCTTCGGGACCAGAGACGATGCGTTTCCCAGATTGAAGCGCTTGCAAGCGCGTCGTTATATCTTCGCGTTCGGCGTTCAGCAGGTCCGACGATGGCGTGCCATAGCGCGACACTGCCACCGCTGCCTTCATAATCGGCTCGTAGCCGGTGCAGCGGCAAAGGTTCCCCTGCAAGGCTGTCTCGACCTCTTGCGACGTCGGTTCGGGCGTCTGCATCCATAGCGCATAGAGCGACATGACAAATCCGGGCGTGCAAAAGCCACATTGGCTCCCGTGGTGTTCAACCATCGCTTCTTGGACGGGGTGCAACCGACCCTCTGGGCCGGAGAGATGCTCGACCGTGACCACATGGCAGCCGTGGAGGGAGGCCAGAAACCGAATGCAGGCATTGATCGGTTCATACACCAGCCCGGCATTGCCAAGCCGGCCCACAAGCACGGTGCAGGCGCCGCAATCGCCTTCGGCGCAGCCTTCCTTTGACCCGGTCAGGCGGCGGTCGAGCCGAAGAAAATCGAGAAGTGTTTGGCTCGCTGACACGTCGGCCAAAGACATCTCTGTGCCGTTGAGGATGAAACGGATGTCGCGTTGATAGTCCACGGGGTGCCTCCCAATCGCCAGTCTGGCTGTGATCGTCACCGCTACGATAGACACAGTTGTTTAGGTAAAAAAATCACCTGAAACGCTAAATACTTTCAACAGATCGTTGAAAATGAATTGGAGCTTGGGCATGTTCCTCTGATGAGGGGATCGCCTGTATGTCTTATATCGAAAGCTTGCGCGTCTTCGTTCGCGTGATGGAACTGGGAAGCATAACTTCGGGTGGCCGGGATCTGAGATTGACGCCTGCCGTTGCAAGCAAGCGTCTGAAAGAGCTTGAAAAACATCTCGGCGTGCGACTTTTTAATAGGACGACGCGCTCAATAACCCCGACAGAAGTTGGCACCGTATTCTACGATGAGGCCCGTGCTATTTTGCAGGCCTTGGATAATGCCGAGGCCCGGGTCGCCAGCTTTTCCGACGCCCCGCGGGGCACCCTGCGCATCACGGCACCACTTGGGGTCGGGCGACGAATAGTTGCGCCCTTGGTCCCAGAATTTTCTGATACCTATCCCGATACTGAGATTCGGATGCGGCTGTCCGACCGAAGGGTAGACATCATGGCCGATGGGCTCGACATCGCTTTCTTTATCGGCGAGCCGAGTGATTCCACGATGAAGCTGCGAAAGTTCGCGGATTGCGATCGGGTCTTGTGTGCCTCTCCGGATTATCTTTCGCGCTGCGGAACGCCAACGACGCCTGACGATCTTCACGATCAGGCTCACAACTGCCTTCTACTCCGGTATCCGAGGTCACCAGAGTATTATTGGACACTTCAGACCGATATGGGGCCCCGAAAACTGGAGGTTCGCGGGCGGTTCGATGCCGATGACGGTGATGTACTGACCGATTGGGCGCTGGCCGGGCGCGGGATCATCAACAAACCCCGCTTTGACGTGCGCGAACATCTGAAATTGGGAAGGCTGGTTGAAGTATTGCCGCACACCCCGCCAAAACCGACCATTTTTGGCTGCCTGTATCCTCACAAAAAGCTTCAGGACCCAAAGGTCCGTCTGTTCGTTGATCACATCGCACGAAACAGCAAACGCTTCTTCGTCTGAACCTCAAGCTCGTTCATCCTCGGATTTTGGTCAGGCGGAAAGCCGGTGCGCTGCGTCAAAGCCTGTTGGGCTATTACAGTGGTGACGGCCCGCTGCCGATACCCCCAAACCTTAAAAAAAGCGGAAAGCGGAGCGCTACTGGCTACGCACTTCGCGCACCCAAGCGACAATACTGCGTCGCGCTTCTTCGTCCATTTGTACGGCGTTTGGCGGGGGCATGGCATGGCTCACGCCCGCTTGGAGATAGATCTGGTCAGCATGACGCGCTACGTCGCCCGGGGTCTCGAGGTAGACACCTTTCGGCGCCCACTGCATATTGCCCCAGACCGGTTCTCGGGCATGGCACATTGAGCAGTTGCTAATGACGGAGTCGTAGGCGTTCTCAAACCCCTTTGCAGCGGCATAGGTCTGCTCGTACGCCGTTAGCTCACGGGCTTCCGCGTCCTCCCAAGTCTCACCCGTCCTGATGGTAGAAAGCCAGGCGATTAAAACCATCAGCAACACGGTCACTGCCCAAGTCCAATGCGGGCCGGTTCCGGTTTTGTGCATCGTGTTAAAGTAGTGGCGAATGGTAACCCCGGTCAGAAAGATCAGGCTGGCGATGATCCAGCTGAACTCAGTTCCAAAAGCCAGCGGATAGTGGTTCGACAGCATCAAGAACACCACCGGCAACGTCAGGTAGTTGTTGTGCGTCGAGCGCACCTTGGCGATCTTGCCGTACTTCGCGTCGGGCGTCCGACCGGCCTTGAGGTCTTCGACGACAACCCGTTGGTTGGGCATGATCTGGAAAAACACATTGGCGGTCATGATCGTCGCTGTGAAAGCACCGAGATGCAGCAACGCCGCCCTACCGGTAAAAATCTGGTTGTACCCCCAAGACATGATCACAAGGATCACGAACAAAAGCAGCATCAGAACTGTCGGGTGGTTGGCCAATCTGGATTTGCACATCGCGTCATAGAGCAGCCAGCCGATCGTCAGGGAACCGCCGGAGATCAGAATGCCCTGCAACAGCGATATATCGGCCTTGCTGGGGTCTAGCAGGAACAATTCACCGCCCACCCAGTAGATGATCATCAAGAGTGCCGCCCCTGACAACCAGGTGCTGTAGCTTTGCCATTTGTGCCAGGTCAGGTGCTCAGGCATCCGGGCGGGCGCCACCAGATATTTGACCGTGTGATAAAAGCCCCCGCCATGCACTTCCCATTCTTCGCCATAGGCGCCTTCGGGCAGGGCGTCGTTTGGTTTCAGCATCAGGTCGAGAGCGATAAAGTAGAACGATGCACCGATCCACGCCATTGCAGTGATCACATGTAGCCAGCGAACGCTGAACGCGATCCAGTCCCACAGAATTGCCAAATCGTACATGGCTTGCCTCCTAAGATTCGAATTTTCCTGCACACTAGGCGAGACAGATTTGTTCTGGTATCGCCGTAAAGGACCAAGCAGCATCAAAAAAGACAGAATAATGTCCTACTTCGATAACATCCGCACTTTCGTGCGCGTCTATGAACTTGGCAGCATGTCTGCCGCGGGGCGAGATCTGCGGATATCTCCAGCTGTTACGTCGTCACGGATATCCCAGCTAGAAGAACGGCTTGGTGTAAGACTTTTCCAACGAACGACACGCAGCCTCTCTCCGACCGAGCAGGGAAAGTCGTTCTATCGGGGCGCGACTGAAATACTCGAAGCCATCGAAAGCGCCGAGGCGCAAATCGTCAACATCACAGAAAACCTGAAAGGGTCGCTCTATGTGGCGGCTCCCTTGGGGGTGGGTCGACGATTGATTGCGCCGCAGGTCCCCAACTTTCTGAAAGACTATCCGGAGGTCAGCGTGAGGTTGCGTTTGACAGACCGGAAAGTGGACCTGACCACAGAAGGTCTGGATTTGGCATTTTTTCTGGGACAACCCGAGGACAGCAATCTGCGCATCCGTAAAATCGCAGATGTAGAAAGGGTCCTATGCGCCTCACCGGACTATATCGCGCGGCGTGGCATGCCTGACAGCGGCAACGCTCTGATTGCGGACGGACATGAATGTCTGAGCCTTCGGTTCCCGGGGGCCACTGAATTTCGATGGCTGCTGAAGACGGCGGAGGGTCCAAAGCGGTTTCGCGTCGCGGGGCGTTATGAGTCAGATGACGGGGACGTACTCACCGATTGGGCGCTGGCGGGACATGGCGTCGCCATGAAACCCGTTTTTGAGATTGCAGAACACTTGCGGACCGGCGCTTTGGTTCCAGTCGCCGAGAAGACGCCACCGGAGCCGATCCAAATGGCCTGCCTCTTTACGCATCGCCGTAGACAGGATCCGAAAACGCGCCTTTTCATGGAGTTCATGATCGATCGCATAGCAGCGACAATCTAGCCAAGCGATCAGAGGGCGGAAGTCTCAGCTTCCCCGATATGTTGAATATCCGAAAGGAGACAGCAACAAGGGCACGTGGTAGTGCGATTGCTCGGACATCCCGAAGCGGATCGGTATGACGTTTAGAAAACGAGGTTCCTCAGGCGGCGTGCCATTTGCATCCAGATAGGCGCCCGCGTGGAACACCAATTCATACTCGCCCACTTCGAACTCTGCTGCAGGCAGGATCTGTTCGTCAGTACGCCCGTCGTCATTCGTCTGAAGCGTTTTCAACAATTGCCGTTCAACACCCGTGATGCGAAACAATTCAATCTTCAACCCTTTGGCGGGGCAACCGAGTGCAGTGTCAAGGACATGGGTCGTAAGATAACCGGCCATTTTAAACTTCTCCTAAAACATTGTCCGTTTCTAGGCTGAATGCCTTCACGTGACAAATCCCCACTAACAGAAGGCTCCTTTAAATTTTTTTTGAAAAACAGACCCATTTTTACTGTTTAAGCTGGGTTTAGAAGAAGAGGAATATTTGCGTGAAACGTTACCCAAGAGATATGACCGGCTATGGTGGCACTGTGCCTGCGGCGCAATGGCCAAATGGCGCGAAAATCGCCGTTCAGATTGTTCTGAACTATGAAGAAGGTGGCGAGAACAACATTCTGCACGATGATGCCGCGTCCGAAGCATTCCTTTCGGAAATCACCGGCGCCGCTCCTTGGCCGGGACAACGCCACTGGAACATGGAATCGATCTATGAGTATGGCAGCCGCGCCGGGTTTTGGCGCGTTCACAACCTGCTGAAGGACACGCCGATTACAGTATATGGCGTAGCGACCGCCCTCATGCGGGCGCCTCAGCAACTCAAGGCGATGAAAGATGCCGGGTGGGAGATTGCCAGCCATGGCCTGAAATGGATTGAACACAAGGATATGGAGCCGCAAGAAGAACGCGCCCATATCCGCGAGGCAATCCGCCTGCATACCGAAGTGGTGGGGGAGGCCCCACGCGGCTGGTACACCGGGCGCTGCTCCATGAATACCGTAGACCTTGCCGCCGAAGAAGGCGATTTCGCCTATATTGCCGACAGCTATGCCGATGATTTGCCTTACTGGGTGCGGGCGGGCGGCAAAAACCAGTTGATCGTGCCTTACACGATGGACTGCAACGACATGCGTTTCGCGATTCAAGCGGGATACACGAACGGCGATCAGTTTGAGAGCTATCTCAAGGATAGTTTCGACATGCTCTATGCCGAGGGGGTCGAAGGCGAACCCAAGATGCTCTCAATCGGTTTGCACTGTCGTCTCATCGGGCGTCCGGGCCGTGCAATGGCGTTGAAACGCGCCTTGGATCATTTCGCGAAACACGACGGGGTGTGGTTCGCCACCCGGGAACAGATCGCCGATCACTGGGCAAGCCTGCACCCGCCTGCCGAGGGGGCCGCGCCATCTGAAATGGACAGGGAAACCTTTGTCGCTGAGTTTGGTGGCATGTTCGAACACAGCCCTTGGATCGCAGAGGGCGCATTCGATCTCGAGCTTGGTGCGACCCATGACAATGCTGCTGGCATTCACAACGCACTGTCGCGGGTATTCCGCAGCGCCTCCGAAGAACAGCGTTTGGGGGTTCTAACCGCTCACCCCGACTTGGCAGGAAAACTGGCGGCTGCCGGTCGCCTTACTAAGGAGAGTACCCTTGAACAAAAGGGCGCCGGGCTAGATTTATTGACCGATGAAGAACGGGAGACCTTCCAGAAGCTCAATGCGGAATATGTAGAACGGCACGGCTTTCCTTTCATCATCGCAGTGAAGGACAACACAAAATCGAGCATTCTTGAGGCATTTCACCGCCGCATCAACAATGACCGCGACACCGAGTTCTCCGAAGCCTGCCGACAGGTGGAACGCATCGCAGAGCTGCGCCTCATTGAGAAGTTTGCGTCATGAGTAACGTTTTGACGGCAACCAAAATTAATTCCGATGCCATCGCAGGGCTTGCAGAGCTGATTGAGGCGTCAGACACGCCCGACAAGCTCATAAACCAAGGGCGCTGCGGACGTTTTCATGATCGTGCGACCCTTGACGTTGATGGTCGCCTAGGAGTCAGTGTCTTTCAATCCACATCGTTCTCCCTGCCTTTTAAAATGGAAATGATGGAGCGGCATCCGCTGGGAAGCCAAGCTTTCGTGCCAATGCAGGAAGGCGAATACCTCGTCGTGCTGGCTGAAGATAAGGACGGTGCCCCGGCTGCACCCCGCGCTTTTATTGCCGGGTCAGGGCAGGCGGTGAACATCGGGCGCAACGTCTGGCACGGGGTTCTGTGTCCGCTGGCCGATCCGGGCCTGTTCATGGTTGTCGATCGGGTCAGCGACGGACCAAATCTGGAAGAACATTGGTTCGATGAGCCATTCATCATCGAGCGATAATTAATAACTCGGCAAAAAAGGAGCCGGCTCACGCATCAATAGGGAGGGACAATCACAATGTCTGATGCATCCATCGGAACGCCGGACCAACTCCGCGATCCAAATTATACCCCGCCGTTAACAAAAGCGGTACCACTTGGAATTCAGCACGTACTGGCGATGTTCGTATCGAACGTTACACCAGCGATCATCGTCTGCGGCGCTGCGGGTTTCGGCTTTGGCTCTAACAGCCCTGACTTTCCGCAAATGATCTACATGATTCAGATGTCTATGTTCTTCGCAGGCGTCGCGACGCTGTTCCAGTCGGTCGGAGTAGGTCCAATCGGCGCGCGCTTGCCCATCGTGCAGGGGACATCTTTTGCATTCATTCCAATCATGATCCCGCTTGTCGCCGGGAAGGGCGTGGACGCAATTGCGGTCCTGATGGGGGGTATCGTCGTCGGCGGCCTGTTCCACGCCTTTCTAGGGCTCTTCATCGGTAAACTTCGTTTTGCGCTGCCGCCGCTGGTCACCGGCTTGGTCGTGACCATGATTGGTCTGGCTCTGGTCAAGGTCGGTGTTCAATATGCGGCAGGGGGTGTGCCCGCAATCGGCACCGAAGAATACGGCTCTGGGCTCAACTGGTTCATGGCAGGTACCGTGATTTTGGTGACCCTCGGCCTGAAGTTCTTCACACGCGGCATGCTTTCTGTGTCGGCCGTTCTGATCGGTCTTTTGGTTGGTTATGTGGTCGCCTTCGCGCTTGGTCAGGTCAACCTTGGCTCCGTAGGTCGAGCGGCAAGTTTTGCTCTGCCGAACCCGTTTCACTTTGGCATCGAATTTTCGGTCGCCGCGATCATCGGCTTTTGTGCCATGTCCTTCGTATCTGCCATCGAAACTGTCGGCGATGTTTCCGGGATCACAAAAGGCGGCGCGGGTCGGGAGGCGAGCGACAGCGAAATCCAAGGGGCGACCTATGCCGATGGGATTGGCACGGCCATCTCAGGCATGTTCGGCGCGCTGCCCAATACGTCGTTCAGTCAAAACGTAGGTCTCATCGCCATGACGGGTGTGATGAGCCGAATGGTCGTTACAATCGGGGCGATTTTTCTGATCATATGCGGACTTGTTCCCAAAATCGGTGCGGTGATCTCTTCGATCCCGATCGAGGTGCTCGGCGGTGGTGTCATCGTGATGTTTGGCATGGTGGTCGCGGCTGGTATCTCGATGCTGTCCGATGTGAACTGGAACCGTCGCAACATGGTCATTTTTGCCATCGCCCTGTCGCTTGGTCTGGGCCTGCAGCTTGAGCCGGATGCGCTTCAGTATCTGCCGGGCACGCTGAAAGTCCTAGGGACTTCGGGCATCCTGCCTGCGGCCCTCATCGCCATCGTTCTTAATCTGGTACTGCCCGAGGAGCTTTCCGGTGAAGCCACCGACGAGGTTTCTGGCGGTATGGCAGGACAGGGGAGCGGATCACTCGCGCAGAGTGACCGCGTCTGATGGCGCTTTCGCGGTGAAGAAATCATCGCGGATTGAGCAAATGGAATGCGACGCAAATCTAAGCGTCGCATTTTCTTTTAGCGGGTCCCTAAGCTTTGAGGTCCCGTTTCAGTCTCACAAGATCACCGTCTCGCTGCGAGGCGTTCCGCCATTTCGAGCATGCGCGCCGAGAAGCCCCATTCGTTGTCGTACCATCCAAAGACGCGAAGCTGGCGCTGTTCGATTGATTGCGTTTCGGGAAGGGCGATCACCAGAGATTCAGGGCGGCTCCGAAAATCGGTCGAAACACAGGGGTCTTCTGTCAGGCCAATGAGGGTCGAGCCTGCAAAGGCTTCGCGCAGAAACTCGACAAATGAGCCGTCGGGCTGTTCCAAGATCTGGAGCGTCGCGTCGATTGCGGAGACAGAAATGCAAGGGACCCGTACGGCGCTGACGCTGAGCCGGCCATGGAGTTCAGGCAATACGTTAAAGATCTGATTAAGCGCGCTGGTTGTTGTCGGAACCATTGAGACAGCGGCAGCACGGCTTCTTTCAAGACTGGCACCGGGTTGGTCAACAGTCGGTTGGCTCCCGGTGTAGCAATGAATGGTCGTGATATGTGCTCTGGAAATTCCGAGCCCTAGATCAATCGTGCGGAGTAGGGGGGCGATCGCATTGGTCGTACAAGACGCATTTGACACGATCCGCGCATCGCCGAGTTCTTGTTCATTGGCGCCCAAGACAACCGTCTTGTCGGCGACCTCGGACGGGCCGGAGATTAGAATGTTCGACGCCCCAGCGTCGATGCCTGCTTCTGCAAAATCTCTATCCCTGACCTTCCCGGTGCATTCCAAAACAACATCCACACCGCGTAAATCCAAGGCGCGCAGGTCCGGTTCGCAGGTAAAGGGGATGGGGCGACCGCCAATTGTCATCTGGCGATCCCCCGTTTCTACTGGGAGAGGCAAAGGGCCGAAAACACTGTCGTAGCGCAGCAGGTACGCGCAAGTTTCGAGTGGCGCGATATCGTTGATGCCAACGACTTTGACGGCGGTCTGGCTCTCATTTTGTAAAATCTGGCGCAGCAAAGTCCTGCCGATGCGACCAAAACCGTTGATAAAGACACTTAGCTGGCGGGTCACGTTCAAGCTCCGTACATCAGGAAAAGGGCGGGCAGCCAGGCAGTCAGCACGCCGCTTAGGAGTGTGGCAACTGCTGTTTGGTCTTGAACTGGTTTCTTCAACGTCAAAGTGGCGAAATACATGAACCAAAGACCCGACCAAGTAAGCCAGCAAATGCCCAGCCAGATATCAATGAATTTCGCCGCAGAGGCGAGGGCTAAAAAGGCCTGAGGCAACACGGAAAGAGAGACAAACAGGCTGAACCAGCCCAGACCCCGGCCATCAGCTCCATTCAACCGGTTAACCGCCACCCAAAGGTAGGTCGCGCTGAACAGCAGGGTCAGGGCAACAGAGCGGATTTCATCCCCGGTCGTGGCGCGTACGAGTGACACAGCGGCGACTGTGGCGGTAATTGCCGCTGTGGCAAAGTTAATGACAACAATCTCTCGATCCGAGATGCGCCCAGACATCCAAAGACCATTCAACACAAGTACCGCCCCCACAAACAGCAGGGATATTGGCAAAAACATGAAACCTACCGTTTGTGCGCTGAAAGAAAGTCTTTCGGTTTCTGGGCCAGTTCAATGTGTCTCGGCTTAGAAGTCCACGTCGATTGCGATGCCCTGTTCAACGGCCAAATCAACGACTTTGGCCGCCACCGCGAGGTCCTGAAGGCCCACGCCGGTCCCGTCGAACAGGGTGATTTGATGATCCGACGTGCGACCCGGATTGGTCCCATTGATGACTGCGCCAAGCTGGGCAACATCCGTGTCCTTGATAAGCCCTTCAGCAATGGCATGTTGCGCCTCGCCGATGCTCACGGACTGGGCAACCTCATCGGTGAACACGGACGCGCGTGCCAGCAAGGCCGCTTCGACCTCCTGTTTGCCTTTGGTGTCGGTGCCCATACATGCGATATGGGTTCCGGGGCTGACGTGATCGGCCATCAACGACGGTGAAAAGGCGGAGGTGATCGAGATGATGACGTCTGCTTCGGTCATGCCGGGCAGATCGACGGATTCAAACGGAACCCCTGCCTCATTGGCCACTTTCTCGATATTGGGCAGCATCTCTGGGTGGTAGTTCCACCCGATCACCTTCTCGAACTTACGTTGCTCCAATGCGGCCCGTAGCTGGAAAGTGGCCTGATGACCGGCCCCTACCATGCCGATAACGGTCGCGTCTTTGCGCGCCAAGTGCTTGATCGAAACCGAAGACGCCGCCGCCGTACGCAACGCGGTCAGCAAGTTGCCCCCGACCATCGCTTTGACCTTGCCGGTGTCGGGATCGAACAAGAATACGGTGGACTGGTGATTGATGAGTCCCCGTTTTTCCAGATTGTTTGGCCAGTATCCACCGGCCTTCAACCCCAAGCTCAACCCGGCGCGATCAAATCCGCCTTTGAACCCGTAAAGCGCCTCTTCGTGCCCAATCGCTTCGCGTACGACAGGGAAATTGTAGGCGTCGCCGGAGGCCATTGCGGCAAAGACTTTCTC
Source organism: Sulfitobacter sp. W027 (assembly GCF_025143985.1). Taxonomy (NCBI): domain Bacteria; kingdom Pseudomonadati; phylum Pseudomonadota; class Alphaproteobacteria; order Rhodobacterales; family Roseobacteraceae; genus Sulfitobacter; species Sulfitobacter sp. W027. Next base: position 244,646 of record NZ_CP083567.1, on the reverse strand, counting down.
GATAGCATCAAAAGCTGCCTCGCGGGTCATTAGGTTGGCGATCTCACGTTCAGGTACGATCAGCATCTTTCTCTCCAAATCTTTTCGTTTCAGAAGTCCCTGAGAGGTTCACAAATGGTTTGAGAACATCGCGCTCAAGATCACGGCGGATAAGAGCATTCTGACACGTTTCTAAATGAGTTTGCCCATGTGCCCCGCCGGGAGGAAAGCAGACACATGGGCAGTTGTCTGGCGCTTTGCGAACCAGCCTCCCTACCTGACATAGGCTAGATCAGTAGGCGTGACCGCGCGCCGAAACTGGCCAGAGGCATTCAACCTTGCCGTTGCGAACACCGACATACCAATCATGGACGTTGGCGGTCGGATCGCAATGGCCCGGAACCAGCTTCAGCTTGTCGTTGACCTTCAACGCGCCGTTTGGGTCCATGACGACCCCATGCTCGTCCGAACACTTGATATATTCGACATCATTGCGCCCGTAGACCACTGGCAAGCCGCTATCGACGGATTGAGCCTTGAGGCCCGCGTCGACAATCGCTTTGTCTGCCTTTGCATGACTCATCACGCTGGTGAGGATGAAAAAGGCGTTTTCCCATTCACCTTGGTCAATGCGGTTGCCGTCTTTGTCGAGGATGCGCCCATAGTCCGCGTCCATGAAGGCATAGGAGCCGCACTGCAATTCGTTATACACACCAGAGTTGGACTCGAAATAGTAGGAGCCGGTGCCGCCACCGCCGACGATGTCACACTCCAAACCTTCGGCATTCAACGTATCGACTGCATCTTTGACCATGACCACGGCGATATCGATCTTCGCTTTGCGTTCGTCATAGCTGTCGAGGTGCTGCATTGCGCCCTGATAAGCCTGCAGGCCAGCAAACTTAAGACCCTCAGCGCCGTCGATGGCCTTAGCAATCTTAACCACGTCAGACGTGGTGGTCACACCGCAGCGTCCGGCGCCACAATCTATTTCGACAAGACATTCGATTTCGGTGCCATGTTTCTGCGCCGCCGACGACAGGTCAGCCACATTGGTAAGGTCGTCAACGCAACAGATCGTGCGTGCGCCCAGCTTGGGCAGACGGGCGAGGCGGTCGATCTTGGCAGGATCGCGCACTTGGTTCGAGACGAGGATATCTTTGATGCCGCCCCGCGCAAAGACTTCGGCCTCTGAGACTTTTTGACAGCAGACACCACATGCACCGCCGAGCTTTTCCTGAAGCCGTTGGACATCGACCGACTTGTGCATCTTGCCATGGGTTCGATGGCGCATGCCATGTTCCTTGGCGTAGTCGCCCATCTTCTTGATATTACGCTCCAGCGCGTCAAGATCGAGCACAAGGCTCGGTGTTTGGATGTCGGCCTCATCCATGCCCGGTTTTGCCGGGATATCGTAGCCCACTTCGAATTCGTCGAGATTGGTCATATCTTTCATGTCCGTGCTCCTTCATTTTCAGTCAATATTTGAGATCAGGCGGCGTTCAGCCATGGCAGCTTGTCGAGGTCGACATTGCCGCCCGTGATGATCAGACCCACGCGTTTGCCCTTAAAAGCCTCCGGGTTTTTGAGAACTGTCGCGAGCGGCACAGCAGAGGATGGCTCCATGACCACGCGCAGATGCTTCCACGTCAGCTTCATCGCCTCAATGATCTCTTGCTCTGACGCCGTGTAGATCTCGGACACATGGTTTGAGACGAAATGCCAAGTCAGGTCCTTGAGCGGGACCAAAAGCCCGTCGGCAATGGTCTTGGGGGCATCGTCTGCGATGATATGGCCCGCCCTGAAGCTGCGATAGGCGTCGTCTGCCTGTTCAGGTTCGGCAGCGATGATTTGCGTCTCAGGCGCGAGGGTCGCGAGGGTAAGGCAGGTGCCCGATACCATGCCACCGCCCCCAATTGGCGCCACCACAGCGTCAAGACCATCTGTCTGCTCAATGAATTCTTTCGAACACGTGCCCTGTCCGGCGATCACTCGGGGATCGTTGTAAGGATGTACGAAGTCGCCCCCTGTCGCTGCCTGCACCTCGGCAAAGGTTGCCTCGCGTGAACTGGTCGATGGCTCGCACTCGGTAATGACCCCGCCATAGCGGCGCACCGTGTCCTTTTTTGCCTGAGGTGCTGTACGGGGCATAACCACGTTGCAAGGAATGCCACGCTTCATAGCGGCATAAGCCAAACAGGATGCATGGTTGCCAGAGGAATGTGTCGCCACACCTTTGGCCGCCTGCTCCTCGCTGAGCCCGAACACCGCGTTTGAAGCACCTCTCACCTTGAAGGCGCCGGGCTCCTGGAAATTCTCGCATTTGAAGAATAACTCGCAACCGGCCAGTTCGTTAAGATAGTCCGAGCTGCGCACCGGCGTGCGGCGGATATAAGGGCCGATCCGCGCGTGAGCCTCTAGCATGTCCTGGTAGGTGGGGATGTACATCTGGCAGTCCTTCATCACGCAGCGTCCTTTTGCGCTGCCGCAGAATGGCCGCGATAATATTCTTGGGCCGCCGCGACCCCGGAACCGAGTTTGATGTTCATTCCGAGATCGACCATGCACATTTCTGCGGTGGCGATGCCGGAGAGGGCCATGACATCCGTCAGGCTGCCGAGGTGGCCGATCCGGAACACCTTGCCGGCAACCTCACCAAGACCCACGCCAAAGGCGACGCCATACTTGTTGGCGGCATGGGTCACGATATCGGTGGCGTTAAACCCTTCCGGGGTCCGAATGGCACTGACAGTGTCGGAGTAAACCGAAGAGTCCTCGGCACAAAGATCAAGACCCCAAGCGCCCACAGCCGCGCGCACACCCTTCGCAATTCGGTAATGCCGGGCAAACACATTCTCCAGACCCTCGGTCAGCAGCATGTCACAGGCTTGGTTCAACCCATTTAACAGACCCACCGCAGGCGTGTAGGGATAGGCGTTGTTCGCGTACCCCTTTGCCATGTCATGGACATCGAAAAAAGTGCGGGGAAGGGTGCCAGTCTGTGTGGCCTCCATCGCTTTGGGTGAGAAGCCAACGATGGCGAGGCCTGCGGGCAACATGAAGCCTTTTTGTGACCCGGTCACGGCAACATCCACGCCCCATTCGTCGAAACGGAAATCCATCGAGGCAATCGACGATACACCGTCGACGAACAGCATTGCCGGATGACCCGATGCGTCCAGCGCACGGCGCACAGCCGCGATGTCTGATTTCACGCCGGTGGCCGTTTCATTATGTGTCGCAAGGACCGCCTTGATCTCATGGCTCTTGTCGGCTGTCAGAATCTCTTCGTAGCGATCCGCCGGAATCCCTGCGCCCCATGTGGTTTCGACTGTCTGCACAGCAAGACCATGACGCTGGCACATATCGATCCAACGATGACTGAACATGCCGTTGCGCGCCGCAAGCACTTTGTCACCAGATGACAGCGTGTTGGTCAGTGCGGTTTCCCAACCGCCCGTGCCGGTAGACGGAAAAATGAAGATTTCTGCGTTGTCGCTTTTAAGGATTTTGCGAACACCTGCACGAGCGGGATGCAGAATTTGACCAAACAGTGGTGACCGGTGGTCAATCGTGGGCATGTCGCAAGCCTTGCGCAGGCTTTCGGGAATGTTGGTTGGGCCCGGGATGAAAACGGGATTTTGAAAGCTCATGGACGGTCTCCTTCCGTTGTTGGCTTCACAGTAGACCGGACCAGGGTGAACCGATATTTTTTTGAAATAGGGTTTCAGTTTTTGCCTTCATGCGTAAAGATGAGTGTTGTCAGTGCGTTATATTTTTCACATGGTGATTTCGTCTTTCACATAGAAACGAAGGGTTCTTATGGAATCTCAAGGCAATGGTTCAGGAACTGGTCGGAAAGCACGCGGAAGGCCCCGTGGCTGGACGGACAAGACCGCGCAGAATACGATCAAATCGCTCGACCGGGCCATGGAGGTGTTCGAGTATCTCAGCGAAGCGCAGGGCAAGCCGCTCTCTAAGCTGGCAGATGAGATGCGCCAATCGCCAGCGACCGTCTACCGTATCCTTGTAACCCTTGAGGGCAGGGGGCTGGTCGAATTCGATCACGAAGAGCAGGTTTGGTACATTGGTCCGCGCGCGTTTGTGATCGGCGCGCGTTTCCTTCGGCGCACAAGTCTTGTCGATCGTGCGCGACCCATCATGCGAAAGCTGATGGAAACGACCGGTGAAACAGCCAATATCGGCGTCGGAAAAGAAGAGGCGGTCTTGTTCCTGAGCCAAGTGGAGACACATGCGAACATCCGCGCCTTTTTCCCGCCCGGCAGCCTTTCTCCGATGCATGCATCCGGCATTGGCAAGGCGTTGCTCGCATATATGGATTCTGAGCGTTTGGACAGGCTTCTGTCGAAGGGACTGATGACGCGCTTCACCGTACATACGATCATTGATCCGACGGCCCTGCGCCAGAATCTCGAAGCCATTCGGGAAAGCGGCTTTTCAGTTGATAATGAAGAGAGAAACGAAGGCATGCGCTGTATCGCGGCGCCGGTATTCGACATGAATGGCGAAGCTGTCGCGGGAATCTCGATATCCGGGCCAACAAGCAGGGTCGGCGCTTCCAAAATCGAAGAATTGAGCCGCCCCGTCATCAAGGCGGCTCACCAATTGAGCCTCGCAATCGGGGGTAGCGTTACTTGGCCGCAGCCTTAAGCCGCTGATGTTGAGGGTATGACGCGGTGTCGGGACGGAGCGCCATATGGCGATTTACGTCCTTGTAAAGCAGGTACCGGAACCGCCCCGGGCCACCCGCATAGCATGCCTGAGGGCAAAAAGCGCGGAGCCACATGTAATCGCCGGCTTCGACTTCGACCCAATCATTGTTCAGATTGTAGACGGCTTTGCCTTCCAACACATAGAGCCCGTGCTCCATCACATGTGTCTCAAGAAAGGGAATAACGCCGCCCGGTTCGAATGTCACAATCGTGACATGCATGTCATGGCGCAGGTCGGAAGGATCGACAAAGCGGGTTGTTGACCATTTGCCATCGGTGCCCGGCATGGGCGTCGGTTCTATATCGTTTTCGTTCAGGACCAGCACGTCGGGCATATCCAACCCCTCGACCGCCTCATATGCCTTGCGCACCCAATGGAACCGCAGCACTTCTTCGCCTTCGTTCCGCAGGGTCCAGGCGCTTGAGGGGGGCAGATACGCGTAGCCGCCCGGGCTCAGCTCGTAGGTCTCGCCCTTGACCCGCAAAGTCGCGGCCCCTTCGACCATAAAAAGAACGCCTTCGGCTTCCGGATCCAACTCAGCTTTGTCAGACCCCCCGCCGGGCTGCACCTCCATGATGTATTGAGAAAAGGTCTCGGCAAAACCGCTCATGGGCCGCGCGATGACCCACAGACGCGTATCCTCCCAAAAGGGCAAAAAGCTTGTGACGATATCCCGCATCGTGCCCTTCGGGATGACCGCATAGGCTTCCTTAAAAACGGCGCGATCGGTAAGAAGCTGCTCTTGTCCGGGATGTCCCCCGTGTGGCGCGAAATATTTAGTGCTCATGGATGCTCCAGAAGAAAAAGACTGTCTAAGCCAAGGTATTCGATGCGGTTAGGGGGCGACCACCTGCAAAGTGACGACAGCTCTATTCGGTGAGATTTGAAAATAACCGAGTTAGAGGAAAATTAGGCATTTGTCCCGACCGAAGAGGCGAACGCAGTCGTTGGCTACAAGCAGATGATTACGAAATTCGGTGGATTGGTAATTGTTTACTCAGACCACCTCACTGGGGTTTAGGGGAGCTACTTCAGGTGGTCACTCGTTGCCACGGAGCTCGACCCCGACAGACCGACAATCGCTAGCGCGACGACTTTAAAATTCGCCACCGGTGCTGACAATTCCAAAAGGGGGCGGACATCTGGGTCGCTTGCCAAGGCATCGGCACGGTTAAGCTGATCCTACCAGCCGCTGATCTTATCAACAAGATCGAAGCAGAGTTTGCTGCCGCGACCGGTCATCTTTCTGCATAGGTTGCTAGAATTGAATAGACCAATCATGCTTCCCGTCGCTTTCTCATTGGAGAGCTACACCTTAGCGACCTATACGTCCAAGCAGCGGCGGTGTCCGTGGACGTGACGAAGTGACAATTAGCTTAACATAATTCGGCCTACACGTTGTCATTCATATGACAGGGACAAATTGCCTGTATCCTACAGAATGCTTTTCTGGATCTCTAGGTGCGCGACAATAGCCAAATTTAGTCGAGAAAGCAGTTTACCATGTCGGCCCATTCGTTCCCATTCACTCGATTTTAACCGCATTGTTCAATCTCCCTCTGAGAATGGAGATTGAACAATGGACACCTTATTAAAAACCAATGAACCGCCCTTTGGTGCGCTGAAACGAGAAAGCGCAGCTCTGATTTTGCAGGGCTTGCGGCGTGATGTCTATGCCGGCGTTTTGAAAGCAAGAGATAGCAGCGTAGGCGAAGCGTATATATGTGACCTTTTGCTTGATGGCCTCGGGCGGAAGCTCGAGATCAGAATTTCTGGCTGCCTGACACCGCACCGATCCTCCCGTGATTCTAACCGGATCACGGCCGCAATTCACGGCCTTTCTTTTCTATTAAAGCCGCCCAGGATGGAGTTGAGGCCTTTCCATCCCAATGACGCGGAGGTCCCTCATTTTGTCGGCCGCATTGACTTTCAGGTGGCTATCTTCCGGCTCAGTGTATTGCCCTTTGCGTCGGAGGGCGGCCCCGCATGGGTATGCGTCCTAGAGATACGCCGTCGGGAGGGTTGCTGACATGGAAGTTTATTTTGGCATTTCTTCGAGCCTTTTATCGCCTTTCCGGACGAGCCACCACGTCGGGTTCAGTGATCCGATCTTGAGTTACATTAACGATCCTCACTCTGCGTTTAAGGGTGAACACTATGCACGGAATGCCCAACGCTATTGTGAGGGCGCCACTTCGATTAAGGGAATAGAGTGGTCTGATCCGCGAATAAGGGATGCAACCTTAGACCGTTCAGAGGTCTTGTCATGACTGAACAGCTCCCTCTAGGTTCTTCTTATGACAACCTTCACAAACGGACCGCCGCGGCCGATCAATTGCTTGATGGGGCTATGGCGGTCGAGGCCTTTTTCGCCAACAGTTTGATTGCCTATACCCATGCCCGCGAGGCCGACCTGCTCTATACGCCGGAAGCTTTGGTCGCGTCGGGCACCTGGCAGAAATATGAACAGCGCGTGGCAGCCCTCGCCCGCTCCAACCGGAATAATGATCCCTTTGAAGCTTTTTTGAAGAAAGACCGCACCCAGGGATGGGCAAGCGTCAATACACGGCAAGCCAGCAGATCCGCTCTTGTTCGCATGGCCGGGCAAGTGATTGCTGAGCACGCGCCCGTCTTTTGGAAAGAGGTCCTCACGCTTACGAAGGCGGGACCCGCCCGCTCATCATTGATTAAGCAGATCAACGGAACGGTCGATGCGGAAGCCATGGCACGGATGAGGGCGGCGGGCGAAACACTCAGCGAAGCAGAGCGCAATCGATTGGCGGAGGCAGTAGCCTTTCTAGTCGCTATGCCCCCCGACCCAGAGCACCGCGCGCTACGCAGCAGGCAGCCCAAAGAAGACGCAAATCCGAAGAAAAAGCCAGCACCTGGAATCGTCGCCCTGCGGGCGCTTAACCGGCATGAAAACAATAAGCGCAAAAAGCACCCGACTTACTGTTGGCGTGACCATTTCTGGAAAACGGCTCTGACAGATGACTATGTTAGTGCACAGCGCTACGCGATCATCGCGACCTTGATGCTGACCGGCTGTCGACCTGTTGAACTTTCGGACAGGCTTGGGGTTACCGTTGAGCTCGGAGGGGCGAATGGCGAAAGCACTCTGACATTCGCGATCAAGGGCGCCAAGACGGCTCGGGAACTGGCGCCGGAGATAGAAGGAAAGGGACAAGCACTACGTAGCATCGAGATGATCTGCCAGAGCCCGGAGGCGATCTGGCTGCGAGACCATATTGCGCGGTCTGGCAGCGCGCGTCTGCAGATCAGCGAGAAGACAACTCCCCGTTCACCTTCCGGGATTTGGCTCTCAGTTGCAGAACAGGAGCGTCGGCTGACCGTAAGTCTTGGTAAGCTGATGACGAGACTCGGCGCGCGCGCTTTTCCAAAGCAAAGGAAAAATGTGACGCCGTATGTTTTCCGACATGCGCTCGCAGCAGACATGAAGTCGGATGAAAGCATTTCGGATGAAACCATCGCTGCGTGTCTCGGCCAACAAAGTACGCGCACGCTGAGGCATTACGGTGGATCAAATGGTGGTCGCAAACTGCGATCCGTCCGAAGTCAGCAAATTATCCGGGTGATCGCAAGCTGTCCCATCCGCCGGCAGAAGCAGGGCCTCTTTTATGATCGCCGACCGGATCTGGGAGCGAATTAAAAGAAGACTGACCCCAAGGAAAAGGCTTACATCTTGCTTGCTTACCTCTGCGCTCCAGCTCTTCAATCAGGATTTGGGTGCGCGGAGGATCGCGCTAACTAATTTCATATTTCTTGGTAATCATATTTTTATTTCATATTTTCGTTGTTCTCGATCCAGTCTTTTATCATTCGCCTGATCATTTCGGGCCGTGTCGGCAAATCGTCCTCTTCTTTCCGAAAGGCGTCTATTTTTTTTATGATATCGTTATGAAGCCTGAGCATAATTCCACTGGAATCGACAGGAGGGCGGCCTTTTTTAACCATTTTGCAATAGTTCCTATAACTCAGGGTTGACTAATTGATATAATGGTATCATAATAAGGCAAGCGAGACAAGGGGTGCAACCCTCGCCTCGCTTTAAACACAACGATCTAAACAGGAGATCATTATGCCTAAAGACTATTTTAACGATCCGATTAAGCGAGCAACAGGCCAAAGTTTTGCGGCCTCCCCACAATCTCTGATGTTCGAGCGCTTGGTCAGCAACTTGCAGTCGACGCTCGATGAGGAAGTCTTTTTTGACGATTCAGACTGGGCGGATGGATTCGATTGGCGCAGCGAGGCGGAGGCGGTCTGGGCAGGCTTGGCAGAAGATGCCACCCTGCTGGCGACCTTCCGAACGCGCAGGCCGGCTGATCGTCTGCTGTGTCGCGCCGCGGGCGTAATCCACCGTGCCATTCGCGCCGGATCGCCAGGCGAGCTTGAGGCGGCACGCATTAAACTCGCAAAAACCATGCAGAAACCTGCGGAGCCTCGCATTCATTTTATGCTTGAGGAAGCCGGACTTTGTTTGGAGCAGATGGCCGACCGTGCAAAAGCGGAAGGGTGCGAACCCGATCTCGGCCTTCCGCCCGAGGCATAAGCCTTCACCCTTCTCAAATTTAAGTTCCTGACCGGTGCCGCGGCGGCGGCCGGTTGGATGATCTATTGCAATTTAAGGATGTATAAAATGACATATCAACCGACATTGGTTGGGTTTGAAGAGGTGTTCCGCGCCCCTTCAAGCGCAGCTCAACAAGACCTGCTTCAGTTTCCTAAAATCGATACAGAGACCCTGCGCTATCATGGCAAGCAGTTTGGCCGCGCAGGCGAGCTGCTCGTTGAAAGCGTCCTTCTAAGCCTCGGCCTGCAAAGTGTAAACGTTGCAGAGCATGCGCCTTTCGATTGCGTCGTATTCCTCACGCAAGGGGTCCTTCGTGTTCAGGTCAAAACAGCGATAAGACCGCGCGCGAACTGCTTCAATTTCAACATTTCTCATGGTTACCACCGCTCCCCGGGCGGCGTGCGCCGCTATGCGGAGAATGACTATGATCTACTGGCGCTCGTTTGCTTGTCAGAAAATGTGGTGAAATTTACCGCGGATCGCCGGCGGTCGCAGATCATTGGAATCGAGGAAATCGAGGGGCTGAGACGGAGGCCGGGGTCGAGTTTCGAGAGTGCGTTGGCAGATCTTGGGGTCGACCAGATGGCCCCAGCCCCCGTCGGCCCTGTGCCGTTTTGCTATTGAGGGGGCGCTGAATATGACCGAACTCTTGAACCAATCGCCACTTTTCCCGAGTGCATTTTCTGCTGACCTCGCGCGCTCCACCGTCGCTGCGCTGCGCGAGAGCGCTTTGTCTGAATGGAAATCGAATGCAGAGCGCCTTTATGAATATGGTGACGAGGAGGCTGACGGGGAAGCATCTATCGACCTGTTGCAGCCGCCTGTGCGCCAAGTTTTTGAAAATGATGTGAGGCGTAGCCCCAATGGTAATGAGGGGCCACCTGCGGCAGAAGCCATGACACTCGCTGAAATTGAGCAGTGTTTTGCAGACGGTGAAGACCCTTTTGCCTGTGCTGACATGGAGGTTTCGCCTCTTTGGCAGATCAAACCTCGTCCTGCCGCTGTTCTGGCGGCTATCTTGATGTGTGCCATGATCCAGGACGAACAGGCGCTGGCACAGGTTTTTCGACCGGGGGGCCTTACCTTAATCCTCTGTCCATCGGACAAGATGCGGTCACAGCTTGAAAGCAATGCTTCCGAAGTGCTGACGCATTGGCAAAGGAGGCCGCCCGGTCCGTCAAGCCAGCAGGCGGCCCATCATATCTATGATAGCGGATCAAGTATCGTGGCGGGAGATCAGAAGCGCTCGGTTCCGAAATTCCAGCAAGCGATCGATAAAAGCCTCATGCGTCATGTGCCCGTTCTGGCGATCTGCAGCGCGAAAAACCAGCTCTCGGCAGAGCAGGAAAGTCTCGTGCATCGAACCTTCCGCTGGCCTGGTATCTCTCCGACCGCCGTAATCGAGACACTTCGGTGCACACATAGTAACACCAATCGGCTCGCTGAAGACGAATTGCTGAAACGGCTTCCAGATGCTGAAGCACTTCGACGATTTGAGCCCCTACAGATTTGTGCGGCTTTCGAAGAAGCGACGACATTGCGGGTGGCGGATCGCCTGGCCGAAATTGCATCCGCACAGAGGGGAGGGCCATCGGTATCGCTCGAAGACGTACAAGGCATCGGGGGTGCCGCAAGACCTTTGCGGCAAATGTTGGCTGACCTGAACGAATGGCGCGAGGGCAGGACGACGTGGTCCGAAATGACACGGAGCGTGCTACTGTATGGTCCTACGGGCACGGGAAAAACGATGCTCGCGCATGCATTCGCTGGTTCTGCCGGGATTCCGACTATCTCAACATCTTATTCGGATTGCCAGCGACACGGGCATCAGGGCGATATGCTTGCGGCCCTTTCAGCCGCTTTCGAGCAGGCTGCTCAGCAAGCGCCTGCGGTTCTGTTTATCGATGAAATCGATAGCTTTTCGAACCGTTCAGAAAAATCAAGCTCGCACGAGTATCTACGTGGCATCGTGAATGGATTGTTGGAACAAATCCATCGTGCAGCAGAGGTGGAGGGTCTGATCCTGATAGGTGCGACCAACCATCTCGACATCGTGGATCCGGCAGTCATCCGTAGTGGGCGGTTCGATGTAAAGCTGGAGATCCCGCTGCCAAGCCGCGCAGGACTTCTGGCAATTCTCGCTGCAAAATTGAAGGTCGAGGATGGCTCTGATTTGAATCTGGGCTCAATTGCAGACCGCCTCCTCGGCGAGCCCGGGGCCACCGCGGAAGCAATCGCGCGTGATGCGCTTGGGAGAGCGCGCACGGATCGGGTGGCATTGGCGCAACGACACCTAGAAGCGGCCGTAGGCGCAATCGCGCGCCCTCTTGATCCTGGGCTGCTGCACCGTATTGCGGTGCACGAAGCAGGACACCTTCTCGCGGCTCTATTGTCGCCCCTACCGACTCCCGTGAGGGCCTGGGTGACCGCTCTAGGTGGCCATGTCGAGCTCGCCTACCTGCCCATGTTCACTCCCACGCTGGCGGAGGCAAAACTCAGGATGTGTCTCGCGGGCTGCGCCGCCGAGGCATTGGTGCTGGACGAGATGAGCAATGGCGCAGGTATCGGGCCGACCAGCGACCTCGCGCAAGCGACGATACTTGCAGCTCAAATGGAACTCAGTTGGTCGTTTGGTGATGCGGGGCTGGCTTGGCAGGATGCAAGCCAATTGAACTTCCAAATGCTACCAATCAGGGCGCAGCGTCGGATTGAGGCGCATTTGCAAGCGGCAGACGCAGCAGTACGTACCTTACTCAGGGATAACCTCAATACGCTCAAAGCTATCGCAGCTGAGCTCATCCACAAACGAGAGCTGACCCAGTCGGATTTGGAGAAGCTTTCTAAACGCTTGTGCTCTGGATCAATGCATGAGGGCGCGAGGGCGCCGTCGGAATACCATTTTACCGGTTCATGACCGCGTCCGATACCTATTGGCTGGCAGGAACCCGTTGGGGTTCTGCCAGCCGCCAGTCCGCGAGATCACTCCACTCATCGGCAGATACTTGGGAACACCGCCGGAGAGGCCGGTTCAGGGCATCGAATGGATCGGTTTAGGGCCGATGCTCTGTTGGGGCGGGTGGGCAGGTCCATCATGCCATCGGACCTTCCGATCGGAGGCCCATTCTAGCCTCTGAAACCACGTGTTGCATGCCTGATTATATCCTTATGAGCCGCGGGTTGGACGGTGATTTCCCTGAACTCTCGTTGGTTCACGTAGCAAAAATCGCGCTCTGCGTGCACGAGGCGCCAGCCATCACTCACCCGCCGCATAACAACATAGGTCGTGATGCTTCTGCCGATCTGTGAATGTGGGGACCTTTTGCCGCCAGGGCGAAAGTGCACAATCCCACCGGGTCGGTTCTTGACCCTGATTCCACGCGCCTCAAACAGGTCCTCACACTCATGAGCCAGGTTGATGAGCCTTTCAGCGCATATGGTATGGGCCCGTGCTCTACCGTTTGCCAGCGCAAGCGCGGCGGCCAATCCAGAGCTGATTGACAGCTTGAGCTCAAATTTTTCGAACTTCTTCTGTTGCAAATTTGACTGGAGGTTCGCGACATGATTGGGTTGCCCATTTTCTAGCCCGCGTTCGGATGCTTGGGTGGATCTTAGTTCGTCCTCTAGCTCTTCAATTTCATAATGAAGCTTAAGTAATTGGTCTTCGATTTTCCGGCTCGTGATAATTGGGTAGATCGTCATATAAAATTTCTCCATAAAAAGGGTTATATTTGAAAATCCATGCTGAATAAATTCTTGGCTGCTGGTCTTTTCACAAACTGATATACATAAGAATGTTTAAAGAGTGATGAAAACGCCCGGAACAATACACTGGGGCTTTGAATTATATCAATTTTAGTTAGCGGTATGGCAATTTCAGGAGTGCCATAATGCATACTGCCCACGAAGGATCAGAAAATAGGTACTGTGCGTGGAGTGGATCGATTTACCATATGCTTCTGTCGCCAAACCGGCTGGAAACATTTGCCGCAGGGGCGGTTGATAGCTCAGTAGATGCTATGTTCTTCAAGGCTATCATTCGAGCTACAGTTCGCCCTCCGCGATCAAAAGAACTGGTAGCCAATCTACCGCAGCAGGCTATCTAAAACGTCTAAGCAAAAAACCTGAATGATGAAAAAGCGAAAGGAATGGCAGGGGCGATGGCCACACCGGAAACTGCTGAGAGCCTCAAAACCGAGGTTAACAGGCTGAATCGCGAACTCCGTGCTTTTGTCGCTGTCGCGCTGCAGCACGGGCTACGCGATTATTGTGCAACTCGGCACCCGGAGTTGACTGCGGAGCTTGAGAAATACTACGCGCATTCACAACTCCGCGCGCGCCAGAAATACGATCGAGTCCTCACCAGGATCCGCGAGGTTTCCGGATTACAGGGTGCCGCGGGTGATACCGCAGAGCGAACTTATTACCGCAATGAACAGGACAATGTGGCCTATATCGAGCACGCGTTGAAAAATAAACGGTTCGTCCTCGGTGGAATTTGGGTCGCGCCTCAGTATCGCGGCAAGGGAGTAGCCCACAAAATTCTGCGAGTCTTAGTTGAGGCCGTTGATGAAACTGATCTGAGTATTGAGCTTTATCACGAGCCGTTTGGCGAAGAAGGTTTAGGCGTGAATATGTTAGAGGCCTTTTATAATCGACACGGGTTTACCAGGCACGATGCAGCGCCAGGCGGCATGGTCCGCTTTCCGCGGTCTCCGCTTGATCTCTATACTGACAAGTGAGTCTGCGCTCGCGTCAAAGCGCCGTCTAATCTACCCATATTTTTTAGGGGAAGAGGACGGCGAATTGTAAGGGTGGTACGGTAGCGGTAGTAGCCGAGAAACAGTCCCGGAATGCATGAGGTGTCTCGATCCGACCGCGCGTATAGCGTTTCCAGAAGATCGCACCTTATCCGTATTGGTCCCTTTGAGCCCGAAGCCTTGCCTTTAATCGGCTCGACCAAGCCCATCAAAAGGTGCAGTCACGGTGATTTTACAGTCGGGCTCTGCTGCCTACATGCGTGAGCACTTTCGATCCGCTCTCTAGCAATATAACCGGGCATGACAACTTCCTGTCGGTGCCCGGCTCCGCATCGCGCAATCAGAAACTCAGGTCCGATCTAAGCCCGCGCAGCTGTCATGTTGTTCCCCGGGTGGGTAACGATTTGCTTTTCGTTTTTTAACCCCGGTGACCTGCTCCCCTGAAATGTCCTCGATTTGAGGTTAGCCTGTTCTCCAATTGAGGAGATAAAAGATGAAGAGAAGCCGTTTCAGCGAAGAACAGATTATTGGCATCCTGAAGGAGCACCAGGCAGGGCTCGGCGCGAAGGAGCTGTGCCGGAAGCACGGCATCAGCGATGGGACCTTCTATAAATGGCGCTCGAAGTATGGCGGCATGGAAGTGTCTGAGGCCAGGCGGTTGAAAGCGCTTGAGGCCGAGAACGCCAAGCTGAAGAAGATGCTGGCGGAACATATGCTCGACGTCGCCACGCTAAAGGAAATGCTGGGAAAAAACTTCTGAAGCCCGGTGCAAGGCGGAGAGCTGTGGACTGGGCCATGACAGAGAAGAACTACAACCAGCGGCGAGCCTGTGCCTTGGTCGGGATTGATCCGCGCGTCTATCGCCGACGATCAACCAGGTCAGGGGACGCCGAGCTGCGGGAAAGGCTGAAAGAACTGTCCGGGGAGCGAAGGCGGTTCGGCTATCGAAGGCTGCACCTCTTGCTCGGGCGCGAGGGCTGGCATGTGAACTGGAAGAAACTCTACCGGATTTACCGCGAAGAGGGGCTGACAGTGCGCAAGCGTGGCGGTCGAAAGCGTGCCATCGGTACACGGGCGCCGATGGCGATACCGCAAGGGCCGAACCAGCGTTGGTCTCTGGACTTCGTCTCGGACAGCCTCTCGGACGGCCGCCGCTTCCGCGTGCTCTGCGTTATCGACGACTTCAGCAGAGAATGCCTGGCAACAGTCGTGGACACCTCCCTGTCGGGGCAGCGCGTTAGCCGCGAGCTCGATAACATCGCCCAGGTGCGTGGCTATCCATGCATGGTGGTCAGCGACAATGGAACGGAGCTGACATCGAACGCCATCCTGAAATGGCAGGAGGAACGGAAGGTCGAGTGGCACTACATCGCTCCAGGAAAGCCCATGCAGAACGGCTTCGTCGAAAGTTTCAATGGCCGTCTGCGCGACGAGTGCCTCAACGAGCATTTGTTCGCCAACTTGCGCCACGCCTGGGATCTGATCTCTGCTTGGCGCGAGGACTACAATCACCATCGCCCACACACGAGCCTCGACGGGCTCACCCCGTGGGAGTATCACCAAAGGTCAGTAGAGGACCAAACCCTGAACAGAGCGAACTAAAGAACGCGGACTCTAAGGGGAGCAGGTCACTTACACTTTTGTGCATTTATGGCGCCGCCGTTGCGATCCAGGCGTTCTCTTGAGAGACCTTAGGTCGGATAACGGGACTGCGGCTATCGTTTCTCAGATCCAGCAAACGAATGCAGAGCATAGGCCTAACCCAAGATCGAATTTGTCTTTTTAGGAACGATCCGCCGCGGCATCTGTTGAATCTTCAGAAACTAACGAAAGAGGAGACATGCTATGAAAATGCTTACAGCAAGCACACTCGCACTGACACTCGCAGGCACAGCAGCTTTCGCTGAGGCTCATATGACCGATTACTCCAAGATCGACAGCGCGGCCATGAATGAGATGCGTGGTGACCTGATCCGCACGCGCGACATCACCGGCGGTGAAATTTACACGATTGGTGAAGCTGACGACGAATGGAATGTGGGAAACCAATATGATGCGATCGATTCCGGTTGGAACGAGATCGGCGAGATCGAAGACATCGTTCTTTCCAAAGATGGCCAAATGGTCGGCATTGTAGCCGAAGTTGGCGGCTTTCTGGACATTGGCGACAAACACGTCATGATCTCGGTCCCAGATGTGAATCTCGTGGCTGTTGACGATAAGACCTACGCTTACGTGACGCGTCTGAATGAAGAAGAACTTGAGGCGCTGCCAAGCGTTGATGAAGGTTTCTGGGACTAACCCAAACTTAGGGCGCAGCCCCTACCGCCAAGACACCCCGGCAGTCTTTTCTCATGCCGGGGTATTTTTTAGCCCATTGCAGTTGAAACCTTCCGCGGCGCTTCAAGCACAAACTTCTGTCGTTCAAATCGAAAATGCGAAGTACGAGGGCGGCCCACTTCCCGAAGGTCAGAGCGCCAACGCCATTGTTCTTCAAGTTCCTTTTGATCAAACCGGCAGCAGTCCCGGGATCATCGACGGCTGGCGCGGGCCGATGTCGCGCAGCGCGATCCGCGCGTTTGAGGCTGAGGGGCGCTTGAAGTAGATGGCCGCATGGATCGCGCCGTTTAGGATGCCCTTGAAGGCCACAACCACGGGGCCGTGCTTCAGGAATATAAAATCACTGGTCGCTCCGCGGTATCAAATGGACGCATCTGAAGATCGGGTCGAGGTCCGCAAGGAAACCGGGCGTGTCGCTATCTTCGAAAGAGGCAGGCCAGATGATCGCGAATTATCCTGCCACGGTCGGACCAAACCAGGATTAGCAGAGCCTGCTGTGGTTGCCAGCCAACACCTTCCCTCTATGAGGTTCCTGATGGTTGATAGCGCTCCTGCCCAAAGCAAAGGTTGCGGGCAGCTAGTTAGCTGCTAACCTAGCTATCGATCTTTCATGAAATAGTTGTCCATTGAAAATTGAACCCATAGTGCAAGTATACCGCCCAGAGGCGAACTTAATGTTTCAATCGATTATTGAAAATAGCCCCTTTGGTGTATGGGTCGTTGATGAGAGGGGCAGCGTTGTATTCCGCAATAAGAGCGCCGAGAACCTGTTGCCAAGCGACGTAGTTGACGGCATCGGTTCCCACATTTCGGAATTACTGCCCGCGTTGTCTGTCATTGAGGGAAATCTATGCATCAAATCTCTTGGAATTGGTGAGCTTGAGAACATTATAGCCCTTCCTAAGGGAGAAGAGAGTAGGCGCTTTTGTGAGGTTATCCTCAGCAAATTTGAAGATGCAGAGGGACGGAAATATAACATCGTTAACCTGAACGAAGTGACAAGCCGCGTTCAGGCCTGGCAGGCTCTTAGAGATCAAGAAGAACGCTGGAACCTCGCCTTGGAAGGGAGCCAGATCGGCGTATTTGAATCAGACCTTCGGACAGGTACGGGAGTGGCGTCAGATGCTTGGTTTCAGCTGCTTGGTATATGCGAATCTGATGGGCGAAATTCGGATGATGAATGGCGCGCACGAATCCACCCTGATGACCGAACAACAGTAGAAGCGCTTGATGCGGAATGCATCGAAGGTCGCATCGAAAAATCCGAGGCGAAGTTTCGCATGAGGGTTGGTGACGACTCGTGGCGCTGGATGCGCTCTATTCTGAGGGTGACCGAGCGAGACGATGAAGGACGGGCTGTTAGACTTCTCGGCACGATGATTGATATCACGCCGCTAGAGAGCGCTTTGGAGCTTGCAAAAGCCCGGAAAGTTGGACTGGAGATGTTGCTGGCCAATGCCCCCGTGGCAATGGCGGTCCTCGCCCTCGACGGCACATTTTTGCTGCTCAACGACTCATGCTATTCGCTCTTTGGCTATCCGCGCGGTCAGCTCGAACAGAAAAAGTTTTGGAAGCTCTCGAATACAGAGACGCTTAAGAATGTTCGAGACGAAGTCGAGAGACTGCTTGCCTCTGAAATTAAGGCATCTCGTATCGAGCAAAGATATACGAAACCCGGCGGTGAGGTGATCGATATCGCAATCAGACTTTCTGTAGTGCAACGTCCGGTCAGAACGGAGACCCGTCTTATCATTCAGATGGTCGATATCACTGAAAAGAAGCGATTGGAGGCGCTTAAAGACGATTTCGTCGCCACCGTAAGTCATGAACTTCGAACGCCTCTTGCATCGATACATGGCGCTTTGAGGCTACTGACGGGCGCAATTGGAGATGGGGCTTCTGAGCAGGTGAAAAAGCTGCTCGACTTGGCTGGCAGAAATAGTGTGCGGCTCGGTGAGGTAGTCAAAGACTTGCTTGATTTCCAAAAGCTCACAGCAGGTCACTTTGCAGTTGAGATGGCGCGGGTCGAAGTGGTTGAACTTGTCGAACAGACGATCTTGGATAACGAACCGTTTTCAGAGAAGTTTCAAGTGAGCGTAGTACTGGATGGGGCCAATCCACCTGTTTACATCAACGCCGATGCGCAGCGTTTGAAGCAAGTGATCACAAACCTTCTTTCCAACGCTTCAAAGTTTTCCACGGCTGGAGGAACAGTCGATGTATGCATAGAGGTCTCCGGTTCCAGTTGCAAAGTTTCGGTGAGCAATGATGGACCAGGAATTTCGCAAGAATTTGGAACGCGAATATTTCAGCCATTCTCGCAGCAAGCGGATCATTTGACGCGAAGCCGCGAGGGAACCGGGCTTGGTCTCGCGATCTCCAAAGAGTTGGTCGAAAGTATGGGCGGAGACATTGGATACGAGTCCACCCCGAACATACGGACTACTTTCTGGGTTCGTTTACCTATTTTTAACGAATGAATGGAGCAAGATGGATTTGAACAATGTCGAAGTTGAGCGGCACAATTTTCACAGGCGGTTCTGACGGTAACCTGACGTCGATTAAGCCGCTTCACAAAAAAGCCCAATTCTTTTGATCCATACGCGAGATCAAACGATCACCGAGGCTGAGAGAACGAGATACAAAGATTTTGGCTGACCGCTTTTCAAGTACAATTTTGAATTTCGATGATGCGCTTCGTGAGCTGTATTTTCTTGCCGTCGAACCGAATCTACGCCTCGAGGATAAGGTGGCCAAACTATTGACCTTGGGAACTGAGGCACTCGGTCTTGAACTGGGGATCGTTAACCGAGTCAATGATCCTGTCTACGAATGCATTTTTGTTCATGGGCCTGAGTGGGCCCCCAACCCCGGTACTATCTTCGATGTCAGTGGCACCTATTGTCTTCACACGCTTCATAACGACCATGTGACAGCCTTCCATCACGCCGGGCAACAAGAAATGTCGTCCCATCCTTGCTATCAAAATTTCCGAATGGAAAGTTATATTGGGGCGCCTCTAAAGCGCGGATCTGAATATTTTGGCGCATTGAATTTCTCAAGTCGCGTTGAGCGAGACGCTCCCTTTAGCGAGTCCCAAGTTGAATTTGTCGGATTTATGTCGCGCGGGCTCGGCAACGAGCTGAAACTGCAAACTGAGCGACGCGAGTTGCGCGAACAACGCGGCCTTTTCAGTGCCGTAATTGATGCTGTGCCTGACGCTATCATCCTGGTTGATCCCGATCGCCAGATACCTTGGCAAATCAGGCAGTCACAACGCTTTTCGGATACGAGCCGGCTCAGCTTCTGGGTCGACAAACGGCAGTCCTTTACGAAACACTTGAGGGATATGAGCGCGCAGGGGCAGAAAGATTTAATCCGCAAGCGACCAACAAGCAGGGCAAATTCGAGGTATCTTGCCGCCGATCTGACGGTTCGACATTCGAAGGCTTTGCCTCGACCGCCAAGGTTGAAACTGCCCGAGGGGAACATCTCGGATTTTTGGCTGTCGTGCGGGATGTCAGCGAAGAGCGCGCATTCGAGCGCACTAAGGACCAACTGATCGCCACCGTCAGTTATGACCTGAAAAACCCTTTGGCTGCGCTTTCGGGAGCATTGGAAATGCTTGGAGCAAAGCTGACTGGAGATGATGGCGCAGTACGCAAGTTGCTGCACCTTGCTCTGCGCAACGCGCAAGCTATCGAACACATGATTGCCGATATACTCGACGTTGAACAACTCCGTGCCCAGGACCAGCCAGATTTCATTGAACGCCCCCTCGCTCCTTTGTTGGTACAGGCGATTGAAACCCTTTCTCCCTACGCAAAAAGTCGCGAGGTAGAGCTGGCATTTAAGCACTCCAATGCCCCTAATGGGTTGCTTCGGCTGCATGAGGGTAGAATGCTGCGGCTGATTTCCAACCTACTATCCAACGCGATCAAGGCCTCAGACAAGGGCATGAGTGTAGAAGTTGGCCTTTCCGAAACGGGCTGCGGTTTCTGGGTAAAGGATCAGGGCGCTGGAATGCCACCCGACCTTTAGAACGTGCTATTTGAGCGTTTTTCGCGGGGGGAATAACTACAGGGTTAAAGAAGGCCATGGATTGGGAATGAGCATCGCAAAGGCGATCGTTGACCAGCACCTTGGAAATATCACATTTGAGACCGCCGAGGGTGAGGGGACCACTTTTTTTGTGAAGTTCCCTGTCCTGAGCTCAAAGTAACTGCTACGCTTCAATCGGTATCCACACGCAGCACTTTAAAGCCATTAACATGGGAAGATATCTATGGTGCTTTCCCCTTTCTGAGAACTAAGCTGCAACAATATCTTCACGCCCATCGCATCAAACCTCACTATGGTTGACCACGGCCTATCAAACCCTTGGGGCAATTTAGGTTCATTGACCATCTCATTTCAATGGTTAAGTGGCGCGGGGTTGATCATATGATGGCCGATTGGAAAGAAAATAGGTATGGGGGCTCTATATTCAGTGCTTAAATGTCCCGCGGAGTAGAAGTTCGAGTGGGCATGTTAACTGTCAAACATCATTAGGGTCTCTTCCAGATGGCATTAAATGATCTATGCGATGTTCTTGTCGTAGAGGGTGATCCGTTCTTGCGATTTGCTGCCATGGAACTTGTAAAAGAGGCAGGTCTTTCGGGCCACGCGGTCGAACAAGCGACCCAAGCCTTGGCCACTCTTGCGAACAACGCTGGCATTCGGATTATGTTCACAGCAATTGGACTTCCCGGATCGATCAACGGGTTAGAACTCGTTCAGATCGTTCATCGCAGATGGCCTCACATTGTGATTATCGTCGCATCCGGTGCTTCAAATGTAACATCAAAAGATTTACCGCTTGGCGGTACATTCATTGCTAAACCATATCGAGCAGAAGCCGTCATAACCTGCTTGAAAAGCGCAGCTTCAGATGGACTTCCCCAAGCTATTCTAGGCACACGCCTATAGCGCTTTCCTGGTTCTGAACAGCAAGGGAGATCATATGCTCTCCAGCCATTCCGATGTGGGCGGGCTGTAGGCGCGGTGGCTGGAAATTTGTGCTCTTTGCGGCGCTGCGTTCACTCCAATCAGGTGAATGCGCGGTAAATTTGTCTCAGCAAATCCGTAGAACGCCGGTGGAATGCTGTCCAAGGGTTTGATGTACCGTCGTTTTCCGGCGATCCGCAATAAGTGGAGGCAGGTTGCCCTCGATTGTTTGGTTGTATTGTGTGACAAACGCTCGTTTATTGGAGCTCGAATGACATTAGAAGATGACATATGCCAGCGTACCTAATCTCGTATTCGACAGCTGCAGAACAGACCAAAGCGAATCTCGACGAGTTCATGGCAGCACTCGGCGCGGTTCCGCTTGCTGAATGTCTCTGTGGATTGGAAATGGATCTTGGGCTTAAAGAGTTTCGCAATTGGTTGACTGATCAGCTAGAAGAAAGGGACGCTTTGGTAGTCATTGAGCTTCACCCACGCCTTGGGCAAGCTAACCAGAATCTTTCCAAAAGCGCAGCAGCGTGGCTGGAAGAAATGCTAGAGTCCGGGTGACCCTAGTTTGCCAGAGTAGTCAGTTTAACGGACAAAGCGCCTTTCGAAACCATACATATTCCCATAAGCTTTAGCTGCTGCCGCGCCCCGACCATAATATAGATTAACACGACATTGGGTGAAGCATTGGTAAACTCAATACTTCACAGCAGTATATTTAAGCAACGGATTTCTAGTATGTCCAAAGACAAGCATAGTTCTCGTGTTAGTAATCGTTTGAGACGATCGTTCTGGATCGGCATCGCTGCTCTGGCACTACTCTGGGCTCTCGCGGCCTTCGAGGTTATTGATTATCTTTCTGGTACGCAACAATCTACGGAAGCGCAGCGTTAGGATGACCTTGCTATAATTGATGATGCCAAAAGATCAGAAAAAGCTAGGTAACAAGTCCAACACCCGATGAGTGGAGCACTGACAAGAGACGGGTGCGCGAGCGCGACCCAACATGGGTATCGGCGGCATGACACCCGCCATGAAACTGAAAACAGCCGCCTGAATTCTACGGCTGGACCCCATTAAAAATGAGGGGATTACCCTTTGGGTCTCAGTTACATTGAAATGACAACCACTCAGGCCCCTTCAAAGGAACATTCTAATAATCCGCCAGTTGTTTCCTTGCGATCCTGCTCAAAGGAATAATCTGATGACGCACCGCGAAGCTACGCCGTACGGTACTCCAGGCGTAGGAAGTCTGACCAGACTGATGACTGCTATGATTCTCGCGGTAGTGAGCCTGCTCACCGCCTGCGACGATATGCGATTTCCGCGTGATGTGGAAGGAACCCTTGAGACCGTTCTCTCCGACAAAGAAATGACCGTCGCGGTGTCGGAAAATCCGCCATGGGTCGTATTCGGGGACAGCGGCTCGCCGCAGGGTGTCGAAGCCGACCTGACGCGTGCCTTTGCGGAAGAGCTGGGGGTCGCGATTAGCTGGAAGCGCCTTGGCGTCTTTTCGGCGCTAGCTGGGTTGGAAACGGGCGATATCGACCTTGCCATCGGAGGCTTTGCCCGCAAAGACGTAACCACGGTGACCGGTGCCGCGCCAAGCTTTGTCTACTTCGAAGAAGCCTTTGTCATCGGCACCCGCACGAAAGAGGACCGTACCGATAGCTTCGAAGACCAACAGGTTTTCGTCCCAAGCCACCTCCCCCTTGCCGCGCTGGTGGAGGACGAGGGCGGCATTCCGGTTAATCAATGGACCGATGATCTAACCCTCGCCGCCGTCCCACATTGGCAGCTTGAAGTGAATAATCTTGCCGCTACCGAAACGACGTTGCACCGCACGGAACATGTCATCGCGGTGCAGCAAGGCGAGAACGCTTGGCTCATGCGGATCGAAGGTTTCTTTCGGCGTGAGGCCGGAACAATCGGGGCGCGTTTGCGGGCCTATGCGCCATGACCCGCTCCAACCGCACCATGCCCGAGGCGCAGAAGAAAGCGCTCCACCGGGCCCGTTGGTTAGAGGTCATCTGGATTGCCATCTTGGTCTCCATCGTGGCCGCGATCTACTTTGCGGTGGGCAGCAGCCAAGCCATGAAGACCGCTTGGATCGAAGACCTGCTCAGCTTCGTGCCTCCCGTCGCCTTTCTCGTGGCTTCTTGGATCGAAGGGTGGAAACCGAACCGACGCTTTCCTTTGGGATATATTCGGGTCACGTCAATCGCTTATCTGATCAGCGCAGTGGCCCTTGGCGGTGTCGGGATATTCCTTATCGTGGATTCCTCCATCGCTCTGTTCAAGCAAGAGCACCCGACCATCGGCAGTATCGAGATCTATGGCGCAACCATCTGGTTTGGCTGGGTCATGATCGCGGCACTGGCCTATAGCGTTGTGATGCCGGTCATCTTCGGCCACCTGAAAATGAAGCCTGCCAAGATGTTGCATGACAAGACGCTCTATGCGGACGCCATGATGAACAAGGCGGACTGGATGACCGGGCTTGCCGGTATCGTCGGTATCCTTGGAATCGGGATGGGCTGGTGGTGGGCCGACGCCGTTGCGGCTATCGTGATCGCGCTGGATGTGCTTCATGATGGCTTCAAACACACCGGCGCCGCGATCCGCGACCTTAGTGATGAAATGCCGCGTACGATTGAGGATGGAGAGTTCGATCCTTTGATCGAAGAGGTTCAACAGACCTTTAATGCACTGCCGTGGGTCCGCGAAAGCCGTCTGCGCCTGCGTGAAGAAGGGCGTTATCTAACGGGCACGATCTATGTGGTCGCGCATGAGGACGGCGGCGCGCCTGAGATGGTTGAGGATGCCGAGGCAAAGCTGTTGGACCTGAATTGGCGTATCCACGACATCTCGATCATGCCGCGGACCAAGATCGAGGAATCGGTTACGATCGAAGGCGCGGATGATGGCACATTGCCCCTGCGACCCGGAGCCCGGCGTCAGCGCCTACGCTGAGTGATTCCGTGTGAGCACGACAAAATTTGATCTAAGCGACAGACCTTCCCGATGAGTTTCAAACCGCTAAGCTGAAACGGCCCTTATTCTTCTTGGTGTGGAAAGTTATATCCCCGCCCGCGCGGCGGCAGTTCGCCATACCGCGCAGGGCAATGGGCAAATGGTTTATCCTCCAACCAGCGTGCCGCCGTTCGGGTGCAGTACTTGCCCGCTCATGTAGGATGAGTCCTCACAGGCGAGGAACAGCAAGGAGGGCGCAACCTCATTCGGCTGGCCGGGCCGCCCAAGGGGGGTGTTCTGACCAAACTCCTCAACCTTGTCGGCGGGAAAAGAGGCCGGGATCAGGGACGTCCAGATCGGCCCCGGCGCCACGCCGTTGACCAAGATACCCTCGGGCGCAAGCTTACTTGCCATGGCACGTAAGAAGGACAGGATCGCCCCTTTGGTCGAGGCATAGTCAAGCAGCAAATCTTGGCCTTTATAGGCCGTTATCGAAGTGACACAGATGATCCGCGCGCCCTTTTTCAGGTGCGGCAACGTCGCCTGCGTCATCAAGATCATGCCAATGATATTTGTGCGGAACGTACGCTCAATCTGGGCTTCCTCAATGTCTTCAAGTCTCTCCTGTGCGTGCTGTTCGCCGGCGTCATTTACCAGAACGTCAATCTTGCCAAGAATCTCCATCGTGCGGCGCACGGCATCCTCGCAAAAGTCTTTCCGGCCTACATCTCCTTCCAGCAACAGCGCCCGGCGGCCCTCGGCCTCAACTAACTGTTGCGTCGCTTCGGCATCACGGCTTTCGTTGCGATAGACGATGGCGACATCCGCCCCTTCGCGCGCATAAAGCAGCGCTGTGGCCCGGCCGATCCCGCTGTCACCCCCGGTGATAAGCGCAACTTTATCCTTTAGCCGATCCGAACCGGGGTAGCGCGGCATATACTCGGGCGCGGGGTCCATCTTGTGTTCTTGACCGGGCTGGCTTTGCGGGCTGTCGAGAGCGCCGAAATTCTGATCTGTCATAGCGCATTCCTATATTGTACGGCCCCAGAAGGCGGGGCGTTAAAAAGATTAGAGCTACGAAGGGTCAATGTTCGCTCAGCCGGTAAGGTTTCCGCGCGGTGTCGGAATGAGAGAAATCCTGCGCATTTTGGTAGTCGGTAACCTATGGGCACCTGATCTGGAGAAACAGTCCATGTGTACATAGACCTTTCCGGATTGAGATGCAGAGTTTCGGTGAGCAGTGATGAACCGGGAATTTGTCAAGCTCGTGGCATGCTGTTGCGATGTAATCCTGCCCCCCGTTGGGTTCTCCTAAGAACGGGTCAAAAATATGGGCGGGGAAATTAGATACGGGCTCACCCCGAATGTTCAGACGCGGCACTATGTCCGCTTACCCATTCAGTCAAAAAAAGAACGGCTCTAAGATAATCGCGCAAGTCTAAATGAATAGGGTTATTCAAAGTTTTTATTGAGGCAAATGAAATGCGACGGCGCACCCGGGGTATTTTAAGGGGAACGGGCCGCCGCAGCTTTCCAGACCCTAAGAAAGGTCATGGACTGGAGGTGAGACAAATTTCACCTATCGCGCTGATCTATGCGATTCTATAGGAATGACAACCGGATTCGTGCCATTTGACAGATATCTTATCTGACGCCAGGATATGCTTTCAAAAACAGGCAGGAACAGGCACCAGAGCTTCGCAGCGATAACAACCCGAACGGCTACACACACTTCCAATGGTGCATAAGCGCACCAACTTTCTCCTAGTTCATGACTCGTTCAGTGGTTCTCGGTAAGATGTTTCTTCTTCTATTAGATATGGAGCTTCAAATCCGCCCAGTTGGGCAAGCTGTATAAGTACGCGACGTCGGTTTCACCGAGATTCAAGCAATAGGATTTTGACGTAGTTCGAGAAGTAACTCGTTAGCCAAGCGGATGATTTCCAGTTTCCTATCTTGGTCACACGGCTTTCTCGCATCTTCGCAAAGGGTCTCGGTCCTCTTTTGAAGAGCCAACAGCTTTTCATCTTCGGCTTCTGAAGTTCTCGACCGTCCGAGAGCGGACCGACGCTCAACCAATGCTTCCTCCAGCTCGTGAATCTTTTCGTCAAATTCGTTCTGTTTCACCATGAACTCCTTTTTGCTTGTGTTATTAGGGTAAGCTTCATTGAAGTCATTTTCAATGAGAGCGCGATTAAGCTGCGGCGTACTTTAATGCGTGGTCGGTGCATTTTTCGTACTCTAAGCCCTGTACGGTTGAGTGTGATTTCTGATGTCCGACATGAAGACTGAAACGTTTAACGGTGAACAAAAACTCTTCCAAACGGTTGGTAGTCCAAAGGACAAGGAGGAGGAAAAACGATGCCCCAAGATAAGCCGGTTGTCGTGATCACCGGTGCTGCAGGGAATATCGGACGGAGGCTGCGAAAAGCGCTTTCCCGAAGATATCGGGTAATCGGTCTTGACCGTCCTGATGGCGCGGAACGTGACGAGACCATGATTGGCTTCGACCTTACAGACAGTGCTTCGGTGGAGCGCGCAATTGACGAGTTAAGACAAACGGTCGGTGAGCACATTGCTTCGGTCATTCATCTTGCAGCCTATTTCAACTTTAGTGGAGAAGAACGTCCTCAATATAAGTCGGTAAACGAAGACGGCACCCGGAACCTTCTGCGCGCTTTGCAAAAGTTAGACGTAACGCAGTTTGTCTATTCCGGCACAATGTTAGTCCACGCCGCAGGACGCCCCGGCACAAGGATCACCGAGGATACGCCGCTCTCACCATCTTGGGCCTATCCACAGTCGAAGGCTCGCACTGAACAGATTATCGCCGAAGAGGCGACAGATATGGCCACCGTATATTTGCACTTGGCAGGGCTCTATGATGACGAAAAAGCGGTCCCGACGCTCAGTCATCAGATTGCGCGGATCTATGAGCGCAACATAAAGAGTCATGTATTTTCGGGGAACAGCGATGCGGGGCAGGCCTTTATTCATGTTGACGACATGCTGCGCCTGTTTGAATCCACCGTGGATCGCCGCGGCGACATTCCGCCCGGTGAAGTGATCCTTGCCGGTGAGCCGGATACAATGAGCTATGGCGCCCTACAGAACCAGATTGGCGGCTTGATCCACGGGGAAGACACTTGGGAGACGCTGGTGGTACCTGCCCCGGTGGCCAAGTTGGGTGCTGCGCTCGAGACAAAGTCGGAACCTGTAGTTCCCGACGCCTTGGACCAAGGTGAGAAGCCTTTCATCCGACCATTCATGATTGACATGGCGTCGGATCATTTTGCTTTGGATATCTCCAAGGCGCGGGAGTTACTGGGTTGGTCACCGCAGGAACGTATCGCCGGCAAGTTACCGGTACTCATCTCCGCACTGAAGCGCGATCCGTTGGGCTGGTACAATGCCAATGGCATCACTCCGCCCCCTTGGCTGAAGGCTGCTGAAGATAAAGCACTTAACCCGGAAACCCTGCGAGAGGCCCACGAAAAGGATTATCGGGCTCAACATCGCGCACATTTGTGGACAGGATGGGCAAACGCAGGGTTGGGCCTGTGGTTGCTCACTGCTCCACCCTTGCTGGGTCATGCCGGCGCGTGGTTAGCTTGGTCCAACGTCGTTGCGGGCTTTCTGCTCACCGCGCTTGGCTTTCTATCATTGTCTTGGCGTCTGCATTGGGCACGGTTCGCTGCCGCCGGACTGGCCTGCTGGATACTTTTTGCGCCGCTTGTTTTCTGGAGCGAGAGCGCTGCAGCCTATCTTAACAACACTGTTGTAGGAATGCTGGCGTTTGCCTTCGCTCTTTGCTTTCCCCCCGTGCCTGGTGTCTCGCCTGTCGCTGCCCAAACCGGGCCAACCATTCCAAAGGGCTGGGACTATTCACCCTCTGACTGGTTCCAACGGCTGCCGGTCATCATGCTGGCAGTGGTAGGGTTGCTGATCTCGCGCTATCTGACCGGGTACCAGCTGGGTGGCATCGCGCATGTTTGGGAACCGTTCTTTCCCGGCACTACCCTTGCGAAGAACGGTACCGAAGAAATCATCACATCCTCAGTCTCAAAGGCGTGGCCCGTACCTGATGCCGGAATTGGCGCACTAACTTATGCGCTTGAGATCTTGGTGGGTGCGATTGGCTCGGCCCGGCGCTGGCGGACAATGCCCTGGCTAGTGGTCCTCTTTGGGGTGATGATCGTGCCCTTGGGAGCTATTTCCATCTTTTTCATCGTGATCCAGCCGATCGTCATCGGCACTTATTCGACGTTGGCCTTGATAGCCGCGGCGGCGATGGTTTGGCAGATACCCTATTCATTGGATGAGCTGGTGGCGACCTATCAGTTCCTACGCCGTCGTCATCGAGCGGGCCAGCCGTGGCTACGCGTTTTCTTTACCGGCGATACTGATGAAGGACCGAACGAGACCTGGATGGACGACTTCGAGCGTAGCCCCCGCGCGATCGTGAGTGAAATGGTCTCGGGTGGCATGACCTTCCCTTGGACCTTGCTGGCCTCGATGGCAATAGGATTGATACTGATGCTGTCTCCTTTGATGATCCCGTGGAGCAGTGGGGCGGCTGCGGCGAACCATATCGTGGGAGCGCTGGCTATCACTTTCTCGGTAACGGCGCTCGCGCCGGTCGCACGACTGGCTAGGCTCCTAAATGCGCTCTTAGGTACTGTGCTGCTATTTACACCCTTCGTAGCCGACGTAGGTTGGGGGGCCACAGGCTTTTCCCTTCTCTGTGGGCTTGCGCTTATCGGCTTTAGTATTCCACGTGGGCCGGTGTCTAACAGATACGGCACTTGGGATCGCTATATCCGCTAAACGGATACCTGATAGCAACCCAAAAGCGCTTCTCACTGTCCGCCCACTAAGCCAGATTGCGTCGACCGAACCAAAAGATTCGTTATTAGGTCGACCCGGCCGGCTGAGGTTTTGCCATGCATTACTTTCCCTGCAGCAATTACGAGTTAGCTGTTCCATTAAGCGGTGGGGATGCCTGTGGAGTTGACGTCATCAGCATCTCAGGAACAATTTAAGATAAAAGATCGTTAAATGAATAGAACGTTGACGTGGGGGAAGGAATGTCGCGTCTACTGGATTTCTGCAGAGGAGAAGTGCCGACCGCAGTTGATGCTGAAATATGCTCAGCTTTGCGCAAATGTAATATTGAGCCGATTTCCTTCCGATCACAAGTTGATATCCAGCATGAGGGTGACCGATCAAGATCAATGTATCTGATAAGATCAGGCTGGGCCTACTCCTACGCCGTGCTTGCAGATGGGCAAAGGCAAATCCTCTTTTTGCATCAAGCGGGCGATATTGCTGGTCTTGCCGATTTCGGCACCGAAAGCGTCAGCTGTTCGATGCGCAGTCTGGGAGACTGTGTGATTCTGCCGATCCCGTTCACGGCCATTGCGACATTATCGTCTTCCACCCCGGGCATCATGACATATTTGCTGCAAAAATCGGCTCAAATTCAATCGATCCTGATGCGGACGCTCACTGCTGTAGGCCGCATGGAGGCGCGACACAGGGTAGTCTGGCTTATCCTCATGCTGCATGATCGGTATTCCAGTTCAGTCACGACTACATCCGCTGTCATTGAAATCCCTTTCAACCAGTCAGAAATTGGCGATCTCATCGGGTTGACCAATGTTTCGGTCAGCAAAGTGCTCTGCCAGCTATCCGATGAGGGTTTCATCGAACGCAAGGGCAGCAAGGTCTTGTTGCGGCGCTTGGCAGATATGCAGACCCTGATAAATTATGAACCAATGGGTTTTTCGGAAGGATCGTATTTGAATTTGAAAGAGGAATACGGAGATCGGGGTGCCGTTAAACGGGTTTCCGGAAGTCAGGGAGAAGTGTCGGGGCTGGACTGACTTTCGCTTCCTCAAGTCAGAATAGGCTACGCTCGTTGAGCGTAGCCTGACCTGCTGAAATGTAACGGCCGCTGAAATTACTTGGTCTTCGGCTTATCTGATTGGTCGTCATTCCGTCCGGATTGCGACTTCTTCACACGCAGATTGTTCTGGACGTGCTCGACGCCGGAGCAGGAATCCGCGCAATCCTCCGCGCGGCGTTTCGCTTGTTTGGAATCGACCTCACCGGATAGTGTGACCTCGCGATTGGAAACGGAAACGTCGATGTCGGAGGCATCAACATCATGATCGTCTGACAGGCGATCGCAGACGTCTTCGCAAATCCGATCGTCCGAGCGTTGATAGTTCTTCGGTCCCCGTCCGCGGTGTGATTGGCCACTCTCGTAGCCCCCCTGCATACCCCGTGAGCCACCTTGATCCCAGGATGATCCCTGATGACCGGACTGCTGATAGCCGCGCTGGTTCGACCCATATTGACCTTGCCCGCGATCATACCCGCCGCCGTAGCCACCCCGCTGGTAACCACCTTGCTGATAGCCACCTTCTTGGTAGCCGCCCTGGCCGCCTTGCGCGTAACCGGAATCATACTGGCCACGTTCCGATCTGTAGTTCTGGCCGGATTGGCCGGGACGTTCACCGCTCCAGCCGCCCTGATCACGTCCACCGCGTGGTGATGGGTCGTAGTTGCCTTGGCCACCGCCTCCTTGCTCTCCTCGCGAGCGATAGTCGTCCTGATCCTGATACGGGCCCCGTCCACGCGACCCTTGTCAATCACGGTTTTGATCCCAGTCGTCGCGACCGTGCTGACCGCGCTCGTCATAGCGGGAAGGCTCATGGTGATGATCTTGATTGTTCATTTGATATCTCTCCTCCAGGTGAGTCGCCGACATGATGCCGACCGACTCATTCAGGTTCTCCGTTTCGTGATCGCGCTCATTAAAGCGTTTTAAGCAACCTGCCGATCCGGCGAGCTAGAAAGGAGAATGCGCCGATATCCGCGCATCAGCATAGGAGCAGTCCCTTGTGGATTTCAGCACAACAAAACCGTAGCGTGACCCGCATGATTACTGATCTGCCACTCGTTGTTGGTGTCGGAGCCTCTGCCGGGGGTATCGATGCGTTGTCGCACCTGTTCGAAGGGATCCCGTCGCGGTGCGGGATGGCCTTTGTCGTGGTGACCCATCTCAACCCGGATCGGGAAAGCCTGCTGCATACAGTGCTGGCCCAGAAAACCGGGATGCAAGTCAAGGTTGCGCAAAACGGTGAACGGGTCGAGGCGAACACGGTCTACGTCATGCCCGAAAGGGTGTTCCTGTTGATGAAGGACGGCCGGCTGCGGTTGATGGAAAGCACACGAAGCAGCCGCGAACACAAACCCATCGACATCTTTTTCAGCTCTCTGGCAGAGGACCAGAAGGAAAACGCCGCCGCCATTGTGCTATCGGGGGGCGATGGTGACGGAACGCTTGGCGTCAAGGTCATCAAGGAAAAGGGCGGCGTGACTTTCGCCCAGGTTGCAGATGGAAATCCACCTCTCAACCCGGAAATGCCGCAAAGCGCCATCGCCACGGGCTTCGTGGATTTTGCCCTTCCCGCGGCGCAGATGGCGGAGAAGCTGCTCGAAATTCATGACGGTCGCGCGACGCCGGACGCATTGGTCATATCCGCCGATGCCGATCACAAAGCAGAGCCGTCGGAGGTGCAGGCGGCGATCTCCAGGATCCTGCTGCAACAGACCGGCCATGATTTCTCTGGCTACAAGAGCAAGACCTTCTTCCGCCGTGTCGCGCGACGCATGCAGGTCAGACAGATCGGCGATCTGAAAGAATACTGCACCCTGCTGTCCCGGGACGAGGATGAGATCAGCGCCTTGTTCAGCGACCTGTTGATCAGCGTCACCAATTTCTTTCGCGATACTGAGGCCTTCAAGGTTCTTGCGGACAAGGTCATTCCCCAGATTTGCGGGAACCGGAACGCCAAGAACCCGGTGCGGGTCTGGGTGCCTGCCTGCACCACCGGCGAAGAGGTCTATTCTCTCGCTATCCTGATCAGCGAGCATCTGGAGGAAAACGCCATCACTGCGCCCGTGCAGATCTTCGCCACGGACATCGACGATCCGGCACTCGCCGTCGCACGGCAGGGCCGGTATCCCGAACAATTGCTGCGTCAGGTCAGCAAGGAGCGGCTGGAGAAATACTTCCATCGCGACGGGCTTAGCTATGTGGTGTGCAAGAAGGTGCGCGAGATGTGCATCTTTTCGCCCCACAATGTGATCAGCGATCCGCCGTTCTCGCGCATGGACATGGTGTCGTGCCGCAATCTTCTGATCTACTTCGGTCCCGAACTGCAGCGGCAAGTCATTCCTACCTTCCACTATGCGCTGAAGCCGGATGGCTACCTGTTCCTCGGAACGTCGGAAAGCATCAGCCAGTATGCCGACCTGTTCCGCACGGTGGAGAAGCAAAGCCGGATATTTCAGGCAATCGAACGTCCTGACCGGCGCTGGAACCCGGCCGGCATGATGAACCGGATTTCCGACAGGAGAGAGGGAAGCACCCACGAGCAGGGGCTGTCCGATATCCAGCTGCGCCACAAGGTCGAACGGCATATCCTTGAACATTACACGCCCGCCCACGCCGTTGTGCGCGAAGACGGTGAAATTGTTTTCGTCTCGGGCGGCACCGGCGGTTTGCTGGAACTGCCGCGAGGTGCCCCCTCGCGTCACCTTCTGGATATGGTGCCGCGCGACGTGCGCTTGGAATTGCGCGCTGCCCTGCGGCAGGTGGTCGACAGCAGGCGAGCGACTGTCCGGCGTGACCTTTCGATCCTCACTGCCTCAGGGGACTTGAGCCGCCTGAATCTGACCGTGGAACCTCTGCGAGGCACAGGTGAGCGGGATCCCTTGTTCATCGTCTTTTTCGAGCCGGCTGAAATCTCGGCTCCGGATTCCGGTGCTGGAACCACGGAGGACAGCCGGAGAAGCGAAGCGGCAGAGAATGAAGTGCGCGAGATGCGCGAGCGCCTGCAATCCACCGTCGAGGAATATGAGACCGCCTTGGAAGAATTGAAATCGTCGAACGAGGAACTGGTATCGGTCAACGAAGAGGCGCAATCCACCAATGAGGAACTTGAGGCCTCGAAGGAAGAAATGCAGTCCCTGAACGAGGAACTGAACACGATCAATGCCGAATTGAACGGCAAGATCGAGGAACTGGACCGCGCCAACGCCGATCTGCGCAACCTCTTCGAATCGACCCAGATCGCCACGGTCTTTCTGGATGGCGACCTAGTTATCCGCAACTTTACGCCCGCCGCGGCAGAGCTGTTCTATCTCCGGGCGGCGGACCTCGGGCGACCGCTGTCGGAACTGTCCAGCGTCAGCGATTATCCCGAACTCAGGGATCATATCCGCGAAGTGTTCCAGTCTGGGTCGATCTATGAACACCGTCTGTCGCGTTCCCAGACGAAGACCCACTATCTGGTGCGGATCACCCCCTATCTGGGTGCCGATGAGACGGTCGAGGGCGCGGTGGTCACTCTGGTCGATGTCACATCGCTCGCGCAAGCAGAAGAGCACCAGAAAATCCTGATCGCTGAGCTGAACCATCGCGTCAAGAACATGCTGGCGGTGATCATCACCATCGTGAAGACGTCCCTCAGGGGGAAAGACATCCCGCCTGAGGTGTTGGATACGCTGATCAACAGGTTGCACGGCATGGCGCGTGCCTACAGCCTGTTGTCCGAACGCTCCTGGACCACGGTCGGGGTCCGGGACATCGTTCAGACGGAAACCGAACCGTTCGAGCAGGACCGCATCCACGTCAGTGGACCGAACGTGAACCTGCAGCCAGCCCAGGCATTGGCGGTCAGCATGGTCATCCATGAACTTGTTACCAACGCGATCAAATATGGCGCGCTTTCCAACACCCGCGGCACCCTCGAAGTGAGGTGGAACTTGACAGATAACCGCCTGACTCTCGAATGGCGGGAGCGTGATGGACCGGAGACGAGCGAACCGAAGCGAAACGGCTTCGGATACGTTCTTATTGAAGGTCAGGTAGAGCAGCAGCTCAACGGCAGATTGGAAACAAAATTCGACCCCAAGGGTTTGAACTTGAGAATCGAGTTTCCCTTGTAAGGATCGGCTCTACCCACAGGTTGATGACACGGCGAGGGGAAACAAGGTCCAACCGGTTGCCGTTACACCCGACCAGGCAGTTGCCAAGTTTCCCACCCGGTAGAAATCAAGGGTCGAACCAGAAAGCCGTTTTCTCACCGCCAGAAGTAGAAGCAGTTGCACCAGAATGGCGGCGAGCCACGCTCCCAATGACGTCCATCGAAAGAGTGACAGGCCGGACAAGGCGATTTCGGTCCAACCGAAAGCACAGCCCAAACCGTGCAGTCCGTAGATCGCGCTGAAACTGGCCAGCCAGACCAGCAGCGGCAGCAGGATGCGGACAAGCTCTTTCACGCGATCATTCCCGGCAAATGGGCCGCGAGCAGGATCAGCACCGTGATCGCCGCCAGATAATCCGACCAGAGCGCCACAACGGCAAAACCCGCCCGGCGCCGCGGCGAGGTATAGCCGCACTGGACCTGCAAGATCAGAAAGCCCTGCATCAGCAGAACGAGCAGCGCATGGGTCAACCCGTAGACCGAAAGGATCATCAGCGTTGCGGCATAGGCATGGCCGTCAGGGGGCGGCAGGCGCAGCAGCAGGACCCCGAACACCACTGCCGTGGCAACCGTGGCCAGCAGTGCGGGGGCAAGGGCGATCATCGGCGGGGTGCCCGCGCGGTTGCGGCGGGCGCTCAGGTGCTGGGCCAAGGCGGCGACGAGCGCTGCACCGATGCCGAAGGCAAGCTCGACCCAAGAGGGGGCGAGCCATTGGGCTGGGGGCCAGCCGGGCGCGACGGTCCAGAGGAAGGCATAGCCAAAGAGGAGGGAGCCGAAGAAGGTTGCATTGGCCATCAGCAGGAAGGTCGAACCCCACCAGCCCGGCGATCTGTCGCTCTCGTTCGCCAGCGGCAACAAGGTGCCGCGCCCGACTTTCTGCGGCCCTTGATCGTCCCGCGCGCCCAGTTGCCAGACCCAGACCAGCGCCAAGGCCGCCACGCCGGCCAGAGCCAGCGGGGTGAGCCAAAAGAGCTTGAGCAGGATCGACAGGAAGAACCCGCCCGTCACCGACGCCATCAGGATCGGCAGCCGTGTGTTGCCGGGATAGATGACCAGCGCCTCGAGGCGGCCGCTGGCGGCATCCACCATCAGGGTCTCGCGCCGGGCCACATCGGGCGCGCCGAGGTAGCCTTCGCCCTTGGCCAGTCGGTTGGATAGATCCGGGGTGTCGTAAAGCGGGGCACGCGCGCCCACCATCGGCAGGCTGGCGAAGTTATAGGCAGCGGGCGGCGACATGCCGGCCCATTCCAGCGTCCCGGCCCGCCACGGGTTGCGCGGCCCGCGCACCGCGACGAAGCTGTGGATGATAATGTCGACCAGCACCATCGCAAGGCCGATCGCCATGACGAAACTGCTGACCGAAGAGATAAAGTTGATGACCCCCCAGCCGGTCTCGGCGTCATAGGTCTCGATCCGGCGGCGCTGGCCCAGCAGGCCGACCCAATGCATCGCCAGAAAGGTGCCGTGGAAACCCACGAAGATCAGCGCGAAGGCCAATTCGCCGAGCCGGAACAGCCGCTTGCGCCCGCTCACCAATGGCAGCCAGTAGTAGATGCCCGCCAGCATCGGAAAGACGAAACCGCCGAACAGCACATAGTGCAGATGCGCGGCGATAAAGGCGGTGTCATGGGCCTGCCAGTCAAAAGGCACCACGGCCACCATCACGCCGGTCAGCCCGCCGATGATGAAGGTGACGAAGAACCCGAGGATGTGCAGCATCGGCATGTGCAACTCGGGCCGGCCCTTCCACATGGTGCCGATCCAGGCAAAGACCTGTACCCCCGTCGGCACCGCCACCAGCGTCGAGGCGGCCGAAAAGAACGCCAGCCCCATATGCGGAATGCCGGTGGTGAACATATGGTGCACCCAGAGCCCGAAACTGAGAAAGGCCAGCGCCAAAGCGCTCGCGACGATCCAGCCGTAGCCCAGCAGCGTCGTGCGCGCCATCACCGGGATCACGGTCGAGATCACCCCGGCGGCGGGCAGGAAGATGATATAGACCTCCGGATGGCCGAACAGCCAGAACAGGTGCTGCCAAAGCAGGCTGTCGCCGCCCAGATCGGCTTGGAAGAACGGGAGGCTGAAGGCGCGCTCAACCTCAAGCAGGACCGAGCCGAGGATCAGTGGCGGAAAGCCGGTGAGGATCATCAGCGAAGTGACCAGCGCGTACCAAGCAAAGATCGGCATCTTGTCGAGCGACATGCCGGGGGCACGATATTTCAGGATCGAAACGGTGAATTCGACGGCGGCGCAGATTGCGGAAATCTCGACGAAGGTGATGCCGATCAGCCAGAAATCGGTGTTGATGCCGGGCGAATGCAGCGGCCCGGTCAGCGGCGGATACATGAACCAGCCACCATCGGGCGCGATGCCGAAGAACAGCGCCACCAGCAACATCGCGCCGCCGAAGGCATAGCACCAGTAGCCGTAAGCGGTGAGCCGCGGGAAGGCGAGGTCGCGGGTGCCGAGCATCTTGGGCAGCAGATAGATCGCCAGCCCCTCGAAGGTGGGAATGGCGAAGAGGAACATCATGATCGTGCCATGCATGGTGAAGAACTGCGCAAAGGCACCGGCATCCACAAAAGCGGAATCAGGTGTCGCCAGTTGCGCGCGGATGAGCATCGCCAGCACGCCGCCGACAAGGAAGAAGAAGAAGGCGGTAAAGAGAAACATCCGCCCGAGGTCGGAATGGTTCACGCTGCTGGTCCAGCCCTTCCAGCCCGGCTCTGAGGCCCAGATCGCATCCAGCTTGCGGTGACGGCGCAGCGCGTTCATGGCGTCTCCTTCGCGGTAAAGGCGGCCCAGCCCGCCGGGTCATGGGCCTCGACCGAGAAGGTATGGCGGCTGTAGCCCGCGCCGTTGTACTCGGCGGTCAGGCCCTGGTAGGTGCCGGGGGCATCGGCCTCGATCCGCAGCACGTTGACATGGCCGGGAATGGCGTCCAGCTTTCCAGCCAGACGCGGCACCCAAAAGCTGTGCACCACATCTCGGCTGGTGATCGCCACATCCACGGGCCGCCCGGCAGGGATGTGCAGCAGGTTCTCGGTGACATGGCCGGGGCGGTCGTCATAGGAAAAGCGCCAAGCCCATTGTCGGGCCTCGGCCTCGACCCGCACCACATCCGCCGCGGCGCGGGGCATCAGCCGCTCGCCGGTGACCAGACCATAGGCCAGCAAGGCCGCGAGGACTGCGATGGAGAAACACAGGCCCAGACCGATGATCCAGACCTTTTCATCCCGCGTGGCATTCTCCGCCTGCCGGGGTGGCCTGAAAGCGCCGATCACCAGTGCCGCCACCAGCGCGAGAATCAGCCCCGCGCCGATGAACATCACCCACCAGAACGTCGCGATGGCGCGCGCCGCCGGGCCCGCCGGATCGACCACCGACAGATCGCCGCTGCAACCAATCAGCACACCGCACGTTGTCCCTGCAATCACCCCCCGAAGGAGCCCGCCCCGATGAGCGAGCAAAGCAATGAGACGGGCGAGGACCGGTTGATCGACCCGATCGCCTCTCAGCCCGGCTATGAAGAGACCGAGACCCGCATCGCGCTTGAGGGCCACCCGATCCACGCCATGAGCGTGGCCTTTCCCATCGCGCTGTCCTTCTGCCTGCTGGGGGCCGATCTGCTCTATTGGTGGACCGGCGATGCTTTTTGGGCGCGGGCGGCCCTCTGGGCGGCGGGGACGGCGTTCTTCTTTGGCGTGCTGGCGGGGTTTTCCGGCGCTGCCGAGCTTTTGCTTGTGAGCGGCATCCGCTCCCGCGCTGCCGCTTGGACCCATGCGATCATCGCCGTGACCTTGCTGGCGGTCTTGGGCGCGAATTGGGGCCACCGGCTCTATGGCTATGAGGCGGCGGTGCTGCCTTACGGCATCCTCCTGTCGGGGCTGGGCGCGGTGATGGTGGGGTTT
Source organism: Sulfitobacter sp. W027 (assembly GCF_025143985.1). Lineage (NCBI taxonomy): Bacteria > Pseudomonadati > Pseudomonadota > Alphaproteobacteria > Rhodobacterales > Roseobacteraceae > Sulfitobacter > Sulfitobacter sp. W027. The sequence goes on along the minus strand of NZ_CP083567.1, from coordinate 206,302 downwards.
ACGGGTTGGCATGGGGGCAAATTGGTCTTTGATTATCGTTTGGGCACGTCGAAGGGCAATTGACCGCCCCGCGGTTCAAGCAGCCAGCCGGGCAGGGGGAAGTCCCAGAGGTCGGGCTTGCCTAAAACCAGCATGAGGATCACGATGACGGGGATGCCGACGGCAGTGATCGGCAGGTAGGATGGGGGCAGGCGGTGTTTCTCTGGCTTCTCGGCCACCTGCACCACCAGATGCCCAATCCAAGCATGGGCGGCGGCAAGCACCGCGACAAACAGCAGTTTGGCATAGAGCCAAGGGACGAAAACCTCGCGAAAGAAGATCAGCCATGTGCCCGCCACCACCGCCACGACAGCAGCGGGGGTGACGAGGATGGCATAGGTCGTATGAGTGGCGCGGCGGATGCGACTGTACTCTTCCGCCGTGCCAGCGGGATCATGGCGGGACAGCATCAGGGGCAGGGCAAGCAGCCCGGCGCACCACAGGATGAGCGCGGCGATATGCACGCCTTTGAAGAGCGTGATGAGAAGCGGGAACCAGCCGCTCACGCGGAGCCCGCCCGCAGGGTCGCCCATCCGCGCCGTGCCACGGCCCCGGCGACGACCGCATAGGGCAGTCCCGCAGGCACCCACATCAGGATACCACCAAGCTGTTGGTCGGCCAGCGGCGAGAAGCCCCAGTCCATGGGGGCAACGGCATGGGCGGCATAAAGCGCTTCGGGCGCGAAGGTCAGGATTGCCCCCAAAAGACCCATCTGCGCAAAACCGGCGATGAGCAGGGTCAGCGCCTCAACAGGCGTGCGGCCGGGGGCAAACACTGCGCGCCAGAACCACAGGGCAGCGCTGAGCAGGCTAATCTGCATCAGCCAGTACACCCCGACATGCGAGAGCGCGAGGTCATAGGCCACCGGCAGATGCCAACCCCAAAGCACCCCGGTCGAGACCGCGAAGGCCGCCATCGCACCACCCGCCCGCCGCGAGGGCCATGCGCGGGCCAACAGCGGCGCGGCGACGGCGAAGAGCAGCACGTGATGCACCACCCGCGCCGAAAACAGAGCCGAGGAAAGCGCACAGAGGGGCGAGACGAAGGCCAGCACCAGAACCCCCACGGCGGCCATCCCGTGGCGGCTGCGCGCGCGCAGGACAACGAAGAAGAGCAAAGACAGAGCGGCCAGAAGAAGCGGATCGAAGTTCCAGCGAAACCAAAAGTCCTCCGGCCCCGGTGCCGGTCCACAATAGGTTCGGATCCAAGCATCGCTGAGCAAGGTCTATTTTCCCTTCGGTCGTTCCCTAACAGGAACGCTGCGCGCGGGCAGATCGTTCCAAACGAGTTAAGGCGCGGTCGGGTTTCCCCTCAGCCCGATCAATTTTCCTTGACCCCCGGTAAAAGCGATCCAGCTTCTACCACAGGGCGCATTACGCCCCGAGGCTATACGCATCACTTGGAGGGGTCACTTGTCTTTTCCGACGCGCCGCAAAATTCTGAAATCCTTGCTGTTCGGCGGCACCGCCATCGCCGCCCCTTCGGCTGTCTTTGGCGCGATCTATGGCCGGGGCGAGGGGATGCCTTGGGAGCCCCTGAAGGGCCAGCCACCGTATTACGGCACCCATGAGGATTGGTTCTTTACCCCCGATGAACGCGAGGCCGTCGCCGCGATCTGCGCGCGGTTGATCCCGTCGGATGGGGACGGGCCGGGGGCGGTTGAGGCTGATGTGATCACCTTCCTCGACCGGCAAATGGCGGGGTTCTATGGCCGTGGGCAGCATTGGTACATGAAGGGCCCCTTCCGCGAAGGCACGGCGACCCAAGGCTATCAAAGCGAGCACCCCCCGGCAGGGCTTTACCGCCACGCGCTTGCTGAACTCGACGGCTATTGCCGCGCGCAGCAGGACGCCGGGTTTGCCGCGCTGAGCGCGGCGCAACAGGACGAGATCCTCAAGGGGATGGACGACGAGGAAATCACCTTCGACGGGGTCTCGGCCAAGGCGTTCTTTGACCTGATCCTGAAAAACACCATCGAAGGCTATTTTGCCGATCCAATCTACGGCGGCAACCGCGACATGGTGGCGTGGCACTACGTCGGCTTCCCCGGCACCCGCTATGATTACCGCGATTTCGTGGGCCACAACGGCGCGCGCATTGATCTGCCGCCGGTCAGCCTGATGGGCCGTCCCGGCTGGAACAGCTCTGAATAAGACACGAGGTGACACGATGACGAAACAGCTTCCAAAGGTCGACGTGATTCTGGTCGGTTTCGGCTGGACCGGGGCGATCTACGCCGAGAAGCTGACCGCCGCTGGGATGGAGGTGCTGGCACTGGAACGCGGGCCGTGGCGCGACACGCCCAAGGATTTCGCCACCACCTTCGCGCAGGACGAACTACGCTATTACTGGCGCCACGGCATGTTTCAGGAAGCCTCGCAATCCACTGTCACCTTCCGCAACAACGGCGCGCAAACGGCGTTGCCGATGCGGCACTGGGGGTCCTTCCTGCCGGGCAATGGCGTGGGCGGTTCGGGCGTGCATTGGAACGGCCAGACCTACCGGTTCCTGCCGTCGGATTTTGTCGCGAAAAGCCATAATGAAGAACGCTATGGCCCGCTGCCCGAAGGGATGACGGTGCAGGACTACGGTGTCACCTATGAGGAGTTGGAACCGCATTTCGACTATTTCGAGAAGATCTGCGGCATCTGCGGCACGGCGGGCAACCTGCGGGGCGACATCCGTAAGGGCGGCAACCCTTTCGAGGGGCCGCGCAGCGATGACTACCCCAATCCGCCGATGCAGATGACCTTTTCGCAGGACCGGTTCGAGGCTTCGGCGCGGGATATGGGGTTGAACCCTTTCCCGGTGCCTTCGGCCAATATGTCGCGCGCCTATGTCAATCCGCTAGGGATGCAGCTGGCGCCCTGCACCTATTGTGGCTTTTGCGAGAAACACGGCTGCGGCAACTATTCCAAATCTTCGCCGCAGACCACGATTATCCCGGTCTTGATGAAGCGGGAGAATTTCACCCTACGCACGGATTCCGAAGTGCTTTCGGTCGAGAAATCCCCTGATGGCACCCGCGCCACCGGGGTCACCTACATCGATACCAGTGGCGAGGAATTTTTCCAGCCGGCCGAGGTTGTGGTGCTCTGTGCTTACCCGCTGGAGAACACCCGCCTGATGCTCTTGTCCGACATCGGCACGCCATATGATCCGCAGACCGGTGAAGGCGTGGTAGGCAAGAACTACTGCTATCAGGTGATGTCCGGCGCGACGGTCTTTTACGATGAGGAATATACCAACGGCTTTGTCGGCGCGGGCGCGCTCGGCATGGCGGTGGATGAATACAATGGCGACAATTTCGACCATTCCGGGCTGGGCTTTATCGGGGGTGGCTATATTGCCTGCTACACCACCAACGCGCGGCCCATCGAAAGCCATCCGGTGCCTGAGGGCGTGCCGGGCTGGGGCAGCGAATGGAAACAGTCGGTCCGGGCCAATTTCCTCAAGACCACCACCGTGGGCGTGCACGGCGCCTCGATGGCGCATCGCAGCAACTACCTTGATCTTGATCCCACCTATACCGACCGACATGGCAGGCCGCTCTTGCGCATGACCTATGATTTCACGCTGAACGACCGCCGGCTGACTGCCCATATCACCCCGGTGGCCGAAGAGATTGCCCGAGGCATGGGCGGGCGCGAGGTCAACGTGGCCGAGCGCAAGGGATCATACGACTCGATGCCCTATCAAACCACGCATAACACCGGCGGCACGATCATGGGGACTGACCCGCAAACGAGCGTATGCAACCGCTATTGCCAGAGTTGGGACCTGCACAACCTCTTCGTCGCCGGGGCAGGGCTGTTTCCCCAAAACGCGGGCTACAACCCGACCGGGACCGTGGCGGCGCTGGCCTATTGGTCGGTCGCGGCGATCATCGATCAATATATGGCCGACCCCGGCCCGCTGGTGCAGGCATGAAGCGGCTGGCCCTGATCACCGCCCTCTGCGGCGCGAGCCTTGTCCCGGCTGATGCGCAGGAGCTTGCCTCCTCCGAAGTGGAGCGGGGCCGCTACCTGACGCAGGCGGGCGACTGCAAGGCTTGCCACACGGATATCGAGAACGACGGCATCCCCTTTGCCGGGGGCCGGGCGCTGTCAACGCCCTTCGGCACGATCTATTCGTCAAACCTCACGCCCGACAATGAAACCGGGTTGGGCCGCTGGTCGCGCGAGGATTTCTACAACGCGCTGAACGAGGGGATCGACGACGAGAGCCGCCACCTCTACCCGGCCATGCCCTATCCTTATTTTACCCTGATGACCCGCGACCAGACCGATGCGATCTTTGCCTATCTGCAATCGCTCGAACCGGTGCATGTGGAGGAAGAGGAGAACGACCTGCCCTTCCCGCTCAACATCCGCATGTCGGTGAGCGGCTGGAAGCTGTTGTTCTTCGAGGATGAGGACTTCGTGATCGATCCGGATCGCTCCGAGGTATGGAACCGCGGGCGTTTCCTCGTCGACGGGCCGCTGCATTGTGGCGGCTGCCATACGGGTAAGAACCTCCTCGGCGCCAGCAAGGACGATGAATATCTGCGCGGCGGTACGCTGGAGAATTGGTTCGCCCCGAACATCCGCGGCGGTGAGAACGGCGGCATTGCGCATTGGAGCGAGGACGACATCTTCGAGTTCCTGAAGTACGGCCGCGCCAAACATACCGCCCCGATGCAGCGCATGGGCGAGGTTGTTTCGATTTCGACCCAGTTTCTGGAAGAGAAAGACCTGCGCGCCGTCGCCACTTATCTCAAGAGCCTCGACGAGGAGTTGCGCGAGCCGGAAGAGGCCCCCGAGACGGCGCGGATGGAGGCCGGGGAAGGGCTTTACTTCGACAATTGCGCCGCCTGTCACGTGGCCGATGCCTCGGGCGTGCCCTATTTCTTTGCGCCGCTCAGCACGTCGAACAAACTGCACGCCAAGGATCCTTCGACCGCGATCCGTGTCATCCTCGGCGGTGCCCGCGCCCAGCCGACCGAGACGATCCCCAGCATGCTGACCATGCCGCCCTTCGCCTGGAAGCTCACCGATGGGCAGATCGCCAACCTGCTGACCTACCTGCGCAACAGCGGCGACCGTCGGAGCGGCGCGGTCTCGGCCGAGGCGGTGGCCGAAATGCGCGAATATCTGGCCGAGGAACATTGAGGGTTATCACATGAGCAAAGCCATGCCTTATGACGCCGCGACCCTGGGCCTGACGCTCGTGCTGTGCCTTGCAACACCTGCGGCGGCAAACCCGCTCTACCTCGGCGCAGAAGAATACGAGACCGACTACCGTTCAGTCATGGAAGCGATGATAGAGCACTGCGTTAGCCTGGAAGCCGAGGCCGAGTCAGCAAGAACCGCGAGCACTCAGAGAGAGAGGGAGGGCGAAGAGCGGAGGCAAGAAGCCGATCCGGGGCAGGCAGAGGCTTTCGCCGGGTCTCCTGGTATTTCAGTTGATCGCCTTGCTTCAGGAAATGGAAAGGGAGAGGTGCCGGACTTCTCTGATGTAGCTGCGGAAGACTGCGCTGCGGCGGGTATCATCTATTAGGAACAACGTTCATCTGCGGAACATATCGGTTCACATACGGAAAATGCGAGACTGTTGCGTTAATCGCAGTTCTTAGGAAGGTTGCTGTTTTTGAGGTGGAGTATGCCGCGCAAATCGCCTTTCAAGCATCACCGCTTTCCACGTGAGATCATCCTATGTGCCGTACGCTGGTATCTGCGATATCCACTGTCTTACCAAGATGTTGTCGAACTATTGGAAGAGCGCAGCGTAATAGTCGACCGATCGACTGTGTATCGATGGGTCCAGAAGTTCGGCCCCGAACTGACCAAGCGAACCGAGAAACATCTGCGCCGGGCCAGCGTCGATTGGCATGTCGATGAGACCTACATCCGCGTCGGCGGCAAATGGCGCTATCTGTGGAGGGCTGTCGACGCAAACGGTCAGATGATAGACTTCCGCCTGACTGCGCGGCGAGATGCCAAGGCGGCAAAGGCCTTTCTTAACAAAGCGATTGAGCGTGTAAGGTTCCATCGCCCGGTCACCATCATCACAGATAAAGCTCCGACCTATCGACGTGTCATCCGCGAGATCAATTGTCGCTATGACCCACATTTTGACAGCATCCGGCATATCGACAAGAAGTGGCGCAACAACCTCATCGAAAGCGATCACGCGGCCATGAAACGGATCCTTGGATACCGTCAGAGCTTTCGATCCTTGCGATCGGCCAAGGCGACCCTAAGCGGGCTCGAGACGATACGAACGATCAAACGCGGTCACATCCATCACAAACAACCAGGGGTCACAGGAGAGATCGCATTCATCGATGGGCTGTTCGACCCCAACACCACATAGGCCCGCCTAAAACATTGTGATCCATATGGCCATCGTCAATTAACGCAACAGTCCCATCTCACGCAGACTGCAACAGCCGGCGGTTTTTGGACTGAACCCCGATGCTTCGAAAAGGATGGTTTCCGCCGGTGTCAAAAACGGTTAAGTTCTGGCTGCCGAGCACCGACAGCGGACTTCCACCACAAAGCTGATGGCTGTCCGGATCGCGGACAGATCGGACCTCCAATGCTGGCCCCTCGCCGAGACGCACAGAAACGGTGGACGCTGACTGCTGAAGGCCCCGCGGGTGGCCCAATTGTAAGTTTACAAATATCCTCGTGCCGATTTCGACTAATGCATGACCGCGGCGTGACGGACGGCGTTCAGCTTCTCGATCCAGGGTTCAGGCAAACCGTGCTGGACAGCCCCCTCGCGGATCAAAGTGATGTAGCGCAGCAACGGATTGCCGTCCTCGGGCAACCCGTCGGCGATCAGGCTGAAGGCGCGGAGCCTGTTGCCCTCACGATCCTCGACATCGAGCCAGACCGGATAGTATCGCCAGCCCGGCACGCCTTCGGTCGAGTGCAGCCAGACCATGTCGCGGTGGGTCATGCGGTAGAGCACGCCCCAGACCTCCGTCTCCGGGTCCGGCGCGATATTGGCCGGGGCGGACAATCCCCTGGGCCGCCCGTGCAGGTTGAAGCGCAGCCGATAGCCCGGCAGGCGGCCGACGCGCCATTCCAGGGGCGTCAGCTTCCGCCGGCCCAGAAAAACGCTGTCGTTCATGTTGGCGCCGAAGGCGAAATACCAGACCTCGTCGTCTGGATGACCATCAAGCTGCAAGCCCCAGCCGCGATACCAGAGCCGCGCCAGCGGCCAGATCCGCAGAATAATCGGCAGCCACAGGCGCTTGAGGAAACGGCGGAAGGCGATCATCGGGTTCCTTTCGGCGCAAGTTTAGTTATGCGTAGAAGCAGCACGAGTTGCAGCAGCGCGGCGAGGATGGCGGCGACGAACACCGCCTGGATCGAGACCAGCGAGACGAGCCCTGCGCCAAAGAGCGGCAGCAGCGCCGCGGGCGAGGCCATGGCGTTGAAATAGGCGGAATAGGCGGGGCGGCGATCGTCGGGAGAGATCTCCATCAAATAGCCGAGATAGCCGATGGTCACGCCGTTCATCATCGCGCCGATCACCACAAAAAGCGCCATGTAGCCGAAAACGCCCGCCTCCAGCCCAAGCAGAGCAAGGACGATCAACGGCGGAAGAATTCGGATCGCCGCAACGGTTTGCAGCATCGTGAGCTTGCCCGCCCGATCGCCGAGCTTGCCCCAGACCGGGTTCGAGGCGAGCGCGCCGGCGGTCTGGGCGCCGAGCAGCAGCCCCACATCCGCCGGTGTGACGCCGCTTTTGTCCGCCGCGACGACGTAGAAGGGCAGCGCCATCAGCGTCGCGCCCCCCAGCCATTGAGAATAGAGGAACAGGCGGAAGCGGCCGTCGCCGCTTAGCACATGCCAACCATCCTTGAGGAATGAGAGCACGTCTCTGGGTGCCTCTCGTTCGCCCTGGCGCGGCGGAAGTGGCGGCTCTCCGGCCGAGACGAAGAGCGAAGACGACAGGACCAGGAGAAGCGCGGCGAGCCCGAAGATCAAAGCGTAGGCCTGACGGCTCGGGAGGATGTCGAGGCTGAGGCTGACGAAGGCCGCGACGCCAAGCGCGAAGATCCCGCCGCCGAAGAACCGCCAGGCCAGCATTCGGCTCCGCGCCTCGGATCGTATCGAGCGCCCGACGATATCATTGTAGGGCACGGCAACGACGCCGCTCACGAAGGCGTAGACCGTCCAGAGCGCCAGGAACGCCACCCCCAGAAGGACCGGGGACAGGCCGTCCCCGAACCAAAGCAAAAGCGCGATCAGCCCGGCCATGAGCGCACGACCGTAGGCGCCGAAGACGTAGAACGGCATCCGCCGCTCGGCCCGCTCGGCAAGAAAGCCCACGACGAGCTGCGGCAGAAGCCAGCCCAGGCGCAGCACGGCGCTGGCGAAGCCCACGGCAAAGGCGCTGCCGGTCAGCTGGAAGACGAGACTCGCCACGATGGTCGCGGAATCGATCGCCGAGGCGCCGGCCTGAAATGCGGCGCCGGCGCCGGCGATGCGCCAGAAGCGGCCACGCTCGCCGGGATGGGGGGCGGCTTCAGACACGGATATCGGCGGCCTCCGCCTCGATGCGCGCGCGGCGGATGTCGATGCCCGATTGCCAAAGCACGATGAGCCCGACTCCCACGACGAGGATAATCGACATCATCCAGTTGAACAGGATCATCAGCAATGCCTGTTCCTCTGGCACGCCGAGGAGATCGAAGGCCAGCGCCGAGCCGATGACGAAGCCGCCGGGCACCCGCACGAAACGCGAGAGCACCAGCGAGAAGCCGGCGAAGACCATCAGGAAGAGATAGTCGAACGGCGCCAGAACCACGCCCACAGCCAGCCCCGCCCAGAGGTAATGTGTGGCCGAGACCAGCTTGGCCGCCACCGCGCCGATCAGAACGTTCAGCCGATGCCAACGGCTTTGCGGCCACACCACGCCGTCGCAAAGCGATCCGCGCAGGGCGGCGCCGTTCGCGCGGAACCATTTCGCCACCCAGTCGAAGAGCCGGCAGATCAGCGGTCCCTCGCGGGCGAAGAGCGCGCGGAACCGGAACATCGCCCAGAGGAGAGTGCCGAAAAGTGCGAAGTTCAACGCGCCGGCGATGGCGAGGCCGAGCTCGAGGTTGCCCCCGATCTGCGGCATCTTTCCCGCCATCGCCACCAGCCCGGCGAAAAGCGCGAAGACGACACCGTCGATGAACCGCGCGAGGACCGTGGTGGTCAGCACCGTGCCCATCTTCAGGTCCTCCATCCGCGCGATCAGCCAGGAGCGCACCAGCGGGCTGATCCCGAGCGGCACCAGCACATTGGCGCCGTAACCCGCGAGCAGCGCGCTGGTCAGCCGCAGTGTCCGCACCGGCTTGACGTCATGCAAGATCTGGCGCCACTTCCAGCCGTTGATAAGTTGCTCGAGCAGGATCGTCAGCCCCAGCATCGCGATCCAGCCGGAATGGGCCGCGCCGAGCCCTTCCACAAAGCGACCGAAGTCGAGGTCGCGATAGAGCCAGAAGATCAACGCCAATGCGACGACGCCGCCGACGAACGGCGGCAGCCATCGCGAGACAAGACGGCGCATCCCGCCTTTAGACCGGGTGCCGGGCCGCGTGATGCGGGATTTGCAACCGGACAGCAGGTCATGATGCTCTGTTCGTTCCGGCAAGTGAGCAACCCCTGAAAATTGATGTAGAAAGTCGATAAAGGCCTCTTGCGGTATGCTGTCAAGGTGCTCGGCGGGGATCTCGCGAAGAAGTGGGCATGTGGGGATTGCCAACTTAACGACAGCAACATGAGACGGCCGCCAAGGGTGTTTGTGTCAGACGGTCATTTCGAGCGCATAGTTGTGCCACGGGTCGAAGGCATCGGATCTTGCATGGCGGTATGAGGCGGTGGAGAGGCGAAAGCGACGAGGGTCTGAAAATTGTATTGATTTGATCGTGGGCCGCGAGGAACCTTTGCGCCTGCTGGATCGATTTGAACCGGCCCATGACCTTCTCTCGCTTCCGGATCGGTCGGAGTGACCCTTCTATGTGGTTGTTGAGCCCTTTATGTGCCCGGTGATCGGCTTCAGGCGCGAGAGCACGGGTCGGTTTGATGTAGCTGCGCAATTTGTCAGTCACGACGACACGCGGCTTGCCATAGTGGGCGATCAGCCGGGCAAGGAAACGCTTAGCGGATTTGGCATTTCGGCGTGGTTGCACAGGGATATCCAGCACATCCCCATTCGCGTCCACCGCTCGCCACAACCACTGCTTCACGCCGTTGATCGGAACGACAACTTCGTCCAGATGCCACTTGTCGGCAGCAGCGGGGCGGTCACGTTTGATGCAATCGGCGAAATGCCGACCAAACCGGTTCACCCATTTGCGCACGGTTTCCCGGCTGATGGTTACACGGCGTTCGGCAAGAAGATCCTCGACGTCCGCAGTGCTGAGCGTGAAGCGATGATAGGCCCACACCGCGTAGGCCACGACTTCACGAGGAAAACGATAGCCTTTCAGGCGCGGCATCTCAGCTGGTATCATCATGCCAAAACGCTAGACGCCCCCAGGGGCTTCAGCAAGTTGGCAATGCCCCGCAGGAACATGGGAAGAGGTCGGCACTACGGACCAGACAAGCACGGCCACACAGAGAAGCATCGCAGAAGCGGCTTGCCCAGTTGTCCGTCGAAAGTCATCTGTCCTGTCTGCCCTCTCGTCAATTACGCGGCGCTCTTCGCCGTCTTGCTCTATCCCCCCCAGGGGGATAGAGTCTTAGTATGTCAGATACCCATATTCATGCAAGTCATCCCGCCCTCATTGCCCGGCTGAAACGTGCCGATGGGCATCTGCGTGCGGTGATCGCGATGTTGGAGGCAGGCAAGCCTTGCGTTGATGTGGCCCAGCAGTTGCAAGCCGTCGAGAAGGCCGTGACCAACGCCAAACGCGTGTTGATCCATGACCACATCGACCATTGCCTTGAGGTCGATGGCTCCGAGAGTGACCGCGCCGAACTCAAAGCTATCACCCGTTACCTCTGAGGGCATCATGCTGGCTGTTCTATCGGATCGAACCTACAGACACCTCTTCCTCGCCCAAGTTGTCGCGCTTCTCGGCACTGGCTTGGCAACGATGGCGCTTGGCCTGTTGGCCTATGATCTGGCCGAAGATCGGGCCGCCATGGTGCTGGGCACCGTCTTTACGATCAAGATGGTGGCCTATGTCGGCATCGCGCCGATTGCTGGTGCCTTTGCCGAGCGTCTGCCGCGCCGCGCTCTTTTGGTCACGTTGGACTTGGTGCGGGCTGCGGTGGCCTTGGCCCTCCCCTTCGTGACCGTGGTTTGGCAGATCTATATCCTGATCTTCTTCCTGCAATCAGCCTCGGCCGCCTTCACGCCGACGTTTCAAGCAACCATCCCTGACGTGCTGCCGGATGAGGCGCGCTATACCAGAGCGCTGTCTCTGTCCCGTTTGGCCTATGATCTGGAGAACATCATCTCACCCGCGCTGGCCGCTGTGCTGCTGACGGTGATGAGCTACAACGCCCTTTTCCTTGGGACGGTCGCGGGTTTTGGGGCCTCGGCGCTGCTGGTGCTGACGGTCGTTCTGCCCGTTCCCAAGGCGACAGTCGCGCGCGGGATTTATGACCGCACCACGCGGGGGCTTCGGTTCTACCTCGCAACGCCCCGGTTGCGCGGACTGCTGGGGCTGAACCTCGCGGTGTCGTCTGCGGGCGCGATGGTTTTGGTGAACTCGGTCGTGCTGGTGCGGGGGCAACTGGGGCTTGATGATGCGGCACTGGCTTGGTCGATGTTTGCCTTTGGGGCTGGCAGCATGAGCGCGGCGCTGGTTCTGCCCAAAGTGCTGGACAGATTTCCCGACAGACCCGTCATGCTGACAGGGGCTTGGCTGATGGTCGCGGCTCTGTTTGGGATCGCAGCAGGCATCATAGGTTTCGGCTTATCTTGGCCCCTCCTGCTGGCAATCTGGCTGTTCATCGGCCTGGGCAATTCCGCGGTTCTGACCCCATCGGGCCGTCTCTTGCGCCGATCGGCCCAGCCGGAAGACCGGCCTGCTGTATTTGCAGCGCAATTCGCGTTGTCTCATGCCTGTTGGCTGATTACTTATCCGTTGGCAGGCTGGCTCATGACCGCATTCGGGACTGTTCCAGCGCTGATACTGCTGGGGGGCTTGGCCGCGTTCGGAATCGTAGCGGCTCTGCGCTTTTGGCCCGCTGACGTGTCGGAAAACGCAGGCGTGTCTCGCACTCAGTCCTGAATATGACGGGCCGCACTGTATGGCGTTGCCGCATTGTGCTCACACATCAGGAGTGTTTGCGGCGTCAGGATGTAGGCGCGCCTGCATTTGCTCGCCCAGCTAATCGCGGATGAGCTCTGATCAGTCGACAGGCTCTTTCGTCGTGACCTTCGGGTCGAGTGCGCCGCCCGATGCTGGGCCCCGAACCGAAGGCGTGAGCGCATCACGAAACGCTTCAAGTCGCCTCGGCAATTGCATGCAGCGTTTCGTTTCTATCCATGACCCGATTGCCCACCTGTTTCATCTGCTACGCCAAGAAATGACATCCGAAGACTTTCGCGAACTCCGCGCCGCCGCCACGATTGCGTGGCGCGACCTCGCTCAACTAGAAACCGCATGAACACCGAAGTCCGTCCAATTTCTGTGCATGGCCGGTCAACTTTACGGTATCGGATGAGCTATTCCCGTGGAACTGGCGGCGTTGCCCGCCGAAAAGGGGAGCAAAGCGGCATGAGAGACGGCGGTGTTCGCCGTTTCCAACCCATTGAATGAAAGTGGTTTTTGATCTTCCGCCCCTACTACCCGGGAGCAAAGGTTGCACCGTTCGCCATGTCGTGCAACACTTTTGCTGCTCAAGTTCAGAAACTTAGCGCTCTCTAGCTTCGCACCTGAGGGCGTTTTTTTTGCGACACTGCATTTGAAAAGGGCCGGGACGACGTCAAAGAATGAGGCACGCTTCAAGTGCAATAAAGGCCCAAGCAAAGCCCGGGCCTAAATGGAGGGACAGTCGTCAGTCCTAATTCGAGGCAACGACGGCTATAGGTCCACCGAAGGAACCCGCATCGCGTCGAAGGGTCAACAGAAAACTGAGGAAGCGGTCAGCGGTCTTCGGTTTCTTCCAGTATCTCCTCGTCCTCCGGCTCTTCGATGATTTCGTCCTCTTCGGGGTCTTCTACAGTCTCGTCATCGGTGGCGGCATCAGATTTTCCACGGCTCCCTTCGCCCCAGCCATCTTCATCACCGTCAGGTGCCTCACCTGCCCGGCCAACGTCCTGATCATTGCCGGGATTGCCAGATGTTCCCTCAGCACCGGGAGAACCTTCGCCGCCGCCGTTTCCGCCTCCATTTCCGCCGCCATTTCCGCCACCATTGCCCTGAGCATGGGCCACATCGCTACTCGCCAATACGAAGCTCGTCGCAAGAGGAACCGCTGTTAGAGCGGTTAGGGTGGTCGTCAGAACCAAAGTTTTAAATGACTTAACCATGATATTTTCTCCGATTTGTGTCCAGTGATCCATTTAGTTACGTTTGTCGCGCAGAAGGTCCACAGTCCCCCGAAGAGAAGGCGAAAAGTTGCTAAAACGGCGCGGTCTCACAGGCGCTAAATCTCTGAGAATAAGGGAAATTTCTGTTCCTAAATGTGTCAAGAAATCGACCAACGCAACTTAATCCAGCGCACTGATGATCAAGGTTCACATCGCCTCGCAATTGCAGTTTGAATTGCTACGGCTTGAGAATGCCCTCGGCGAGTCTGCATACTCTCGTTATGAGTGAGGGACCGGTGGGTGGCAGGGCATTTCTTATAGGGCGTGGCATTCGGGTCGATCACCGAAAGTAACGAAAAATTGCCGCCGCGAGAACGCATTTAAGACAGATTCTTAGGGCACCAAATTACTCCACGGGATGAGTTTCCCTTAAGGGCCACACCATGCAGCGATCTTGGAATACAATCAGAGCCGATCAAGCGAGTGGTTCTCGTCGTGTAACCAGATTCTGTAAGGATGATCAGGGATCAGCAACGATTGAATCCGTGATCTGGTTGCCAATTTTCGTTTTTGTACTTGCGATAATCATGAACGTTTCGATGGTATTTTTCTACGAGTCGCAGCTGACGCGGATTGTACATGATGGCAACCGCGCCTTCTCTCTAGGTCGTCTTCCCGATAGTATAGCCGTTCAGGATTACATCATCGGACAGGTTGCACATCTCGATGCCGATATAAACGTTGCAACTACGATCTCAGGGGGCTTCGTAAAGACGGACCTCACAGCTTCCGCTGGGAAATTGATGCCTTTGAATTTAGCCAGGAGCACGTTTGACAGCGTGCAAATTCTTGTCAGCGCCCAACATATCGTGGAGTTTTGAGGCTATGCCCATAAAAGCTCATCTCAAGTGGGTTCATAATGAAGATGGGGCCATTACACTTCTTTCCCTCTTCCTGCTCTTGATATGTCTCATTCTTGGTGGGCTTGCCGTCGATATTAACAAAGTAATCTCTGAACGGACACAACTACAAGTGGCTGCCGATAGTGCGGCTCACGCTGCACTTTACACCCGCGAAAAACACAGTCCGGACGAGTCCATTGCGAGGGCAACTGAAACCGTAGCATCTATGCTGCCTCCAAACCAGTTCGGTTATAATGCTATATTGGCTACAGATGTGAGCTTTGGCGAATGGGATTTTGCGGAACAAAGCTTCGTTCAAGACCCCAATTCTAGGTCTGCGGTGCAAGTTCACGCTATGATGGAGGAGGCCCGGGATAATGCCTCGCGCAACTTTCTACTTCGACTAGTCGGCCGTGATACATTCGATGTCAGAGTCGAGTCAGTTTATTCTACATATTATCCAGGCTGTTTTACCGAAGGTTTCGTTGCCGAGGGTGTAGTGGATGTCCAATCAAACAACAATTTCTCAAATGGCTTTTGCATACATTCAAATGAATATGTCAGCATGAATCAGAACAACTATTTTGAACCGGGAACTGTTGTATCGATGCCGAACATCGACGACCTTGATATCCCAAGATCTGGTTTCGAAAAGAACGACGGCCTGCAAACGGCTCTTCGGAACGGAAAGTACCGACTGCGGTTACTCAATCAATTGCCTGATATCATCGATAGCTTCTGGACGGCAGAAGCTGAGCATCTGCCGCCGTATGTCAGTCCTAGCTATTACTACGACATCGACTTAAGAGAATTCCCCGGTCTCCCGCCAGGGGAACCAGAACCAAAGGGAAACACCAACTCATTGAACTCTTATCACTTCAAACAAAATGCTGTGAATCGAATGATTTGTGGTGGTTCCGGCTCTATCACCATGGATGCTGGTCTCTACAGTGAATTTGTTTTCGTTTCCGATTGCGAGATCAAGTTTTCTAATGGCGTTGTCTTGGAAGATGTGGTGATCGCAACAACCCATGAGGGAGCAACATCCTTAAACTCCCCTCAAGGCTTACAGATTGGCCGTGATGATGATTGCGCAGAGGGTGGCGGTGCTTCGCTGATGACCCTCGGAGGCTTCAAGGTCGCCTCTTCTTTGAGTGTCTATAATGGACAAGTTTTGGCGATGGGAGACATTACCTTTTCAGCCAACGCAGATGGAGTTCAGGGGGCATCTTTTATTTCCTACGGCCGGATTGACGGAACAAGCAACATGGATATGGGATTTTGTCGGAATTCTGGCATGGAGAATGCTTATAGGGCTCCATACTTCAGAATGGTGAACTGAGAAATTTTTCTGTCAGCGCAGGCGGTCATAGGTTTCAGCCTCCGGTCATCTAGGATGCTATCAACCAGAACCACGTAAATCGCTCTTAACGCCCCTCTTCACCTAGCCGTAATCTGATTTTACGCAATCAAGACATTGGTTTACCCGGTTGGAATCTCCGTGATTAACGGATTCAATTCTTTCTTATCGATCATGCTCACTAGAGCCTCTCCAGCATGCTTGTGTCCAGCGTATCGGGAACTCAAGGCGGCCCTTGAGAATGCCGATCCTGTCTTTCAAACCTGCAACTCCAGCGATCTCTCCTCATCAACGCGCAGCCCTGACTTTTATGTTTTTTTTATACAAGTGAGTGAAAACAAGCATAGCGTCTTTACGTACTGGCGATGCAAAAGTATCGCTGATGCACCAAGGTGCTGTGATTTCTGAGGTAAGCCCAATCAACCGCCGTCCTTGCAAAATGCCGGACTTCAAGCTTCACCGTGCACGGGCGCATGCAGGAAGCCGCAGCTATCTGGGCGCCTGTCTAGTGATGGTTGTGGTCACGTTTGCAGCCAGGGTGCTGGAAGCCACTTTACCAGTTGGCGAGTTAACTCTTGCCTTCATGGCTGGCGTCGTTGTCGTTGCATCGTTCGGCGGTCCCGGGCCTTCAATCCTGGCATCCTTTGCTGGGCTCGTCGCATATAATTACTTTTTTACTGAGCCACGCTTCACATTCCGCGTCCTTCAGGAGGCGGATTTGGTGACCTTGGGTCTGTTTCTTCTGGCTTCCATTGTCACCGGCACCCTGGCTGCAAGGCTTCGGACACGTGCGATAGCGTTGCGCGGCAGTGTGGAACGCATCACCGCCCTCCATGAGTTCGCTCAGAAAATTGCGTGTGCGCCTTCGTCGCAGGCTGTGGCGCGCGCCGCAGTGGATCATGTCACAGCCACCATGGGCGGAGAGGCAGCGCTGTTTCGCACTGTTGGCGGTTCTGTCAAAAAGATTGCTTCCAGCCCAGCGTTAGAAGTCGCGGACGTGCGTATCAACGAAGCCGTTGGCCGAGCGATTGCCTCCGGGGAGCCTGTCATAGTCGCCAGCAGTTCAGCAATTTCTCCCGAGTGGTTGATCTTGCCTGTCACTGCGGGCGAACAGACATTGGCTGCGCTTATTATCCATTCCAGCACTATTGAACGCGATGATCGGCGTCTACTGGAAGCCTTTGCGAGCCAATTGGCATTGGCTTTTGAACGTACGGATCTCACTGAAACGCTCGAAGCTGCCCGCCTCGCGACGGAAACTGAAAAATTGCGCTCGGCACTTTTATCATCAGTCAGCCATGATCTGCGTACGCCTTTGGTCAGCATTATCGGTGCTGCATCTACTTTGGCGGAAGGGGGTGACCGCTACACTGAACCAATGCGCCAAGACTTGGCCGAGACGATCCGGGAGGAAGGCGAGCGTCTGGACCGCTATGTGCAGAACCTTCTGGACATGACACGTCTTAGCCATGGAGCGCTTCGGCCTCAATGTGTGGCTTCTGATTTGCTCGAGATTATCGGAAACGCCCGGCGGCGGCTCCGCAGTAATCTCGCCCCCTATAAGGTTGTAGTAGGTCTGCCCGACAGCATGCCGTTAATTGATGTTGATCCCATCCTGATCGAACAGCTTTTGGTCAATGTTCTGGACAATGCCGCCAAATACGCACCGGAGAATTCTGAAATTTTGTTATCCGGGCACGCGGAAGGCACTTGGTTGAAACTTGCAATCAGCGATCAGGGGCCTGGCATACCGGCGCAGGCACGCAGCGACGTTTTTGAGATGTTTTACCGCGTGACGGCGGGCGATACGCAGCGGGCAGGGACGGGCCTTGGCCTCGCGATCGCGCGCGGCATCGTCGATGCGCATGGCGGTGGCATCTATGTTCAGGCAAACAACCCAGACGAAAGCGGGACGACAATCGTCTTTCGCCTGCCGATCGCCTGTCAGGAGGTCTGATGGCCCGTATCCTTGTTATTGACGACGAAGATCAGATCAGACGCTTTTTGCGGATCGCGCTGGAATCCGAGGGACATACTGTTCTTGAGGCCGCAACCGGCCGGGAGGCTATCGTGCAGGCCGCGACAGGTGCGCCGGATCTGCTGGTTCTTGATCTTGGGCTGCCGGATCGGGACGGAAAAGATGTGCTACGAGACATTCGTACTTGGTCAAATCTGCCGGTTCTTGTTCTATCAGTGCGCGCCGATGAGACTGAAAAAGTGGCAGCGCTTGACCTTGGGGCGCAGGACTATGTGGCGAAACCCTTTGGTACGCGCGAATTGCTTGCGCGGTTGCGCGCCTTGCTTCGGGACCGTGGCACCGAACAGCAGGACATTTCCCGGATTGAGATTGGCGGACTTATTCTAGATGTCGCTGCACATTCAGCACATTTGGACACCCAGCCCTTAAGTTTGACGCCCAAAGAGTTTCAATTGCTCTGGCTTCTTGCCTCCCATCCCGGTCGGCTGGTGACACAGCGCATTGCGCTCGAAAAGGTCTGGGGCGCGGCTCACGCCGAAGACAGCCAGTATCTACGGGTATTTATCCGGCAGCTGCGCACCAAACTTGGCGACGATGCTACGGACCCCGTCTGGATATTTACCGAGCCCGGCATCGGCTACCGGTTCCGCGAGAGCTAGGGCGGCATGGCAATCGTGGTATTCATCAACGGCCTACTTTTGCTCGGCCTTGGCGTTCTAATGGCCTTCGATGCGCTCATCTTCCCCGCAACGCGTGTTATATTCTTGGAGGCAGCGTTGATCACCCTTTCCATTGGGGGTGGTGTTTGTGTCAGCGCTATGGGGCGCGGCTCCGGATTGGACCGTCGGCATTCCTTCCTTCTCACCGGCAGCGCATGGTTCGTCGCGGCTTTGGCAGGGGGCCTTCCTCTGTGGCTTTGGGGGCTGTCTTTTTCCGACGCGTTCTTTGAATCCATGTCG
Organism: Sulfitobacter sp. W027; assembly: GCF_025143985.1. Lineage (NCBI taxonomy): Bacteria > Pseudomonadati > Pseudomonadota > Alphaproteobacteria > Rhodobacterales > Roseobacteraceae > Sulfitobacter > Sulfitobacter sp. W027. Next base: position 187,591 of record NZ_CP083567.1, on the reverse strand, counting down.
GGGATTACCACCACCGGCTCAACCGTAATGACGGGACTCGACAACACGGATCACGGTATCTTGCTTTGGCGGGCACTGCTTCAATGGATCGGCGGGGTCGGTTTCATTGTCGCAGGCATAGCTCTGCTGCCAATCATGCGCGTTGGTGGCATGCAGCTTTATCAAACAGAAAGCTCAGAGAAAGGGGAGAAGGCGCTCGCCAGTGCCGCTCGGTTTGCTTCAGCAACGGTCTGGATCTATCTTGCCCTGACCTTCATTTGCGCTATCGCCTATCTTTCCGGCGGCATGACCGGATTTGAAGCGCTCGTACACGCCTTCACGACCGTATCATCTGGCGGCTACTCTACCTCAGATTCCTCATTCGGCCTTTTCGACAGCGCTTACCTGCAATGGATGGGAACGTTTTTTATGCTGACAGCGGCCCTGCCGTTCGCGTGGTATATCCGCGTGCTGACAAGGGGTGCCTTCCGCAGTGAACAAATCCACGCCCTGCTTATCTCTCTGTCATCGGCGATCTTCATTCTGACATTATGGCGCGTCATTACAGCACACACACCGGTTCTTGAGACCTTGCGGCTGGTAGCCTTCAATGTCGTCTCGGTTGTAACCACCACAGGGTTTGCGACTACCGACTATACACTGTGGGGCCCCTTTGCCGCGACTGCATTCTTATGCCTCACTGCTTTAGGCGGATGTACGGGCTCTACATCGGGAGGCGGTAAAATGATGCGATGGGTGGTCGTGTTTCGCAGCGTATACGCCCAGATGCGGCATATTCATCAGCCTCATGGAGTTTTTCCAACCCGCTACGAAGGACGGGTGGTCGAATATGATGTTATCAACGGGGTGATGACCTTCTTCACCCTCTATGCTGCTACAGTAATGGGCCTCGCAGTAGCTCTTAACTCGTTCGGTTTGGACATGACGACCTCGATTAGTGGTGCCCTCACCGCAGTGGCTAATGTTGGGCCCGGTCTAGGCAACATCATAGGCCCTGCAGGCAACTTCTCCTCGCTACCAGATGGGGCAAAATGGCTCTTGTCTTTAGGAATGTACGCTGGTCGATTAGAAATGCTAACAGTCTTTGCGCTCCTCTCTCCATCATTCTGGAGAGAGCTGGTATAAGAGGTGCCTATTATATCGGCTCGGCCTTCCTAACTATTACTCTTCCACCGGCCAAAAACGCTTGGCCAATCGGTCTCGTGATGCCAGACTAACCGGCGAAGAGTTGACTACACACTTTTTGATTGCCAGCCGACATGGTGGAAGGTGGTAGACAATGGCGACAACAACACAAGTTTACCTGATCTGACCTGCTCCCCTTAGAGTCCGCGTTCTTTAGTTCGCTCTGTTCAGGGTTTGGTCCTCTACTGACCTTTGGTGATACTCCCACGGGGTGAGCCCGTCGAGGCTCGTGTGTGGGCGATGGTGATTGTAGTCCTCGCGCCAAGCAGAGATCAGATCCCAGGCGTGGCGCAAGTTGGCGAACAAATGCTCGTTGAGGCACTCGTCGCGCAGACGGCCATTGAAACTTTCGACGAAGCCGTTCTGCATGGGCTTTCCTGGAGCGATGTAGTGCCACTCGACCTTCCGTTCCTCCTGCCATTTCAGGATGGCGTTCGATGTCAGCTCCGTTCCATTGTCGCTGACCACCATGCATGGATAGCCACGCACCTGGGCGATGTTATCGAGCTCGCGGCTAACGCGCTGCCCCGACAGGGAGGTGTCCACGACTGTTGCCAGGCATTCTCTGCTGAAGTCGTCGATAACGCAGAGCACGCGGAAGCGGCGGCCGTCCGAGAGGCTGTCCGAGACGAAGTCCAGAGACCAACGCTGGTTCGGCCCTTGCGGTATCGCCATCGGCGCCCGTGTACCGATGGCACGCTTTCGACCGCCACGCTTGCGCACTGTCAGCCCCTCTTCGCGGTAAATCCGGTAGAGTTTCTTCCAGTTCACATGCCAGCCCTCGCGCCCGAGCAAGAGGTGCAGCCTTCGATAGCCGAACCGCCTTCGCTCCCCGGACAGTTCTTTCAGCCTTTCCCGCAGCTCGGCGTCCCCTGACCTGGTTGATCGTCGGCGATAGACGCGCGGATCAATCCCGACCAAGGCACAGGCTCGCCGCTGGTTGTAGTTCTTCTCTGTCATGGCCCAGTCCACAGCTCTCCGCCTTGCACCGGGCTTCAGAAGTTTTTTCCCAGCATTTCCTTTAGCGTGGCGACGTCGAGCATATGTTCCGCCAGCATCTTCTTCAGCTTGGCGTTCTCGGCCTCAAGCGCTTTCAACCGCCTGGCCTCAGACACTTCCATGCCGCCATACTTCGAGCGCCATTTATAGAAGGTCCCATCGCTGATGCCGTGCTTCCGGCACAGCTCCTTCGCGCCGAGCCCTGCCTGGTGCTCCTTCAGGATGCCAATAATCTGTTCTTCGCTGAAACGGCTTCTCTTCATCTTTTATCTCCTCAATTGGAGAACAGGCTAACCTCAAATCGAGGACATTTCAGGGGAGCAGGTCAGATCATAACTCTCGCAGAGGTTTTGAATGGCATCGTCTATGTGTGGCTTTACTAGGGTCAGGGCATAGACGTCTGAGACCTTTATGAACTGGGTCGAGCTCTCGTGACTTGGGCATGAACTCCCGACGCAAGTTCATTGCGAGGGGCATGCGGGAAGTGTGATGAGAAACTCAGCCCCCGGCCCACCACAGGCCACGATTGATAGCTCACCCCCCATTCTTCGGATCGCCTGGCGGGAAATAGTGAGTCCGAGGCCAACACCCTGCTGCTCCCTTGTGTCAGATGTGTCTTGCTGCCAGAAAGGCTGAAATACCTTCTCCTGAAGATTATCGGGAATTCCGGGGCCTGAATCTTTTACACGGATGCTTAATTGGCTTGTATCCCTCGCGATTATAACCCGAACCTCAGTATCATCAGGAGAAAATTTAGCAGCATTTGAGAGCAGGTGCCTAAGCGCTTTATCCAACAGAACCGGATCGCATTTCCAGGAAATCTCGCTTTCCTGTAGGATCATGCGGGCTGAACTTTTATGCTGATCCATGACGGGTTGGCTCTTCAGCAGCGCCTCTCCTAAAATTTCGATAATATTTGTTTCAGTCAAGTTGAGGGATAAAGCTCCGCCTGACACCTGTTCGAAGTCGAGTAGATCTTCCAACGCTGTGCGCAACCGGTCCCCTCCGCGTTTGGCAATTTTTACAAGCTGCTGTACTTTTTCTATTGGACCATTGGGACAAACGACGTCGAGCATATCCAGCGCCCCTACGACTGCCGTCACGGGCGTGCGTAATTCATGAGCAATGATGGACATGAACTCGTTCCTGAGGAAATCCAACTTCCGATTCTCAGTTATGTCTAAGACCTGAGTTATGTAGTGCAAAGGTTGGCCATCATCGCTCCGCACAAGAACCACGCAGAGATGCCCCCAAACGATCTCTCCATCGGGGCGCACATACCTTTTATCGAGTTCGAAAGCGTCAATTTCACCACTTAAAATTTTTTGGACTTTCAAAAGGCAATTTTCCAGATCGTCCTCATGCGTTATGGACTGGAAATCTGTGCTTCTCAGTTCTTCTTCTGAATAGCCAAGGAAAGCAGTCATTGCTGCATTTGTCGCCAGCCACTGACCCTCCAATGAAACCAAGGCTGTTCCAATGGGGGCATTGTTCATCAGAGACCTAAATTGTTCTTCGCTATCTTGCAGCGCTATCTCGGCGCGTTTTCGGTCTGTAATATCGCGTTGTGTCCCGACCAAGTTGAGAGCATTCCCCTGAACATCCCACTCAGTTGCTTCGGCATCTGTACGCATCCAGAGCCAGTCCAACCCATCACGTGAACGTAGCCGATATTCTACTGCCACCCGGGGGGCTTGGCCATTTACGTAGTCAGCCAATGCGCGTTCGATAAGCACTTCGTCGTCACGGTGGATCCTCTTTCGCCATTCTGTTTGAAAGTCGACGCCGTCGGATAGGTCGACATCCATAAGATCACGCCAAGTTGCTGAGACATTCGAGGTGTCTGCAACCAGATCGAGCTCAAACACGGCTATCCGAGCAGCGGCCAACGCCGTTTCCATAGTTTCGATCGCTATGGCATGCGTTCCCATATTTACCGGATCATCTCGAGCTTTAAGTCGGTCGGTCGGACAATTTTCAGGAGAGGCGCGGAGCGTATGTTTTTTCATAGGGACACCTTCCTCGGGCAAGTGCATTTTTTAGCGATGCGGCGCCATTGCTACTTAACCACCCTCCTAGCGTGGAGGAAAGAATCCTATGGCTACTCAATGTTGTTAAATACTTGTCGGGAAAGTGGCTTTAGTGAGGAAAGGGGTAGGTCAGCTGAAAATGACATTAAACGCTTATCTAGCAATGAATGTTAGCTCAGCATACTATGTAAACCTCAGCGCATAAGGATATCTCTGATATGATCGTTCGTGACGCATGCGGCGTTCTCGTCGTAGAAGCTGAACCATTTTTGCGCCTCGCGGCCATGGGCCTTGTGGAGGATGCGGGCCTCTCGGGATATGCTGCTGCACATGCGGCCAAAGCATTCACAATTCTCACTTCGCATAATGACATAGGCATCATGTTCACAAATATTGAGATGCCTGGCTCAATAAACGGTTTAGAGTTGGTAAAGATTGTGCGCCGCAGATGGCCCCACATTGCGATCATTGTTGCATCCGGAGCCTCAAATGTGGCGGCAAACAGTCTTCCTACCGGCTCGACATTTATTGCTAAACCCTATCTGCCGGAGACAGTCATAGCTTGTTTGAAAAGCGCCGCATCACCTGATCACCGGCGTGCTCAGCAGCTAGATCCCCCAAACCACGCCTGATCTAGCTCGCACCCGGAGAGCAGGCATGCACCCCCACTCTACAGGTCCACCTGGCGTTCACTGCTGCGCGGCTAGTCCTTATCTTGCAGAGTTTTCTGAAAATCGTAACTTGGCTGGCTCCGCCCCAGCCTATCAAACGCACAGAGGGTTTGACGATAATAGTCTTGAAGAGGTTGCAGTTTGCATTGCGGGTGCCCAATTAACTCAGGAATGAAGGAGGCTAACCAATGCAATGTCCGATCGATGGAACCCAGCTGGTGATGACAGATCGCTCCGGTGTTGAAATTGACTATTGCCCCCAATGTCGTGGGGTTTGGTTGGACCGAGGCGAGCTAGACAAGATCATTGAACGGTCGAGTCCCGACCCTGCACCCCGAGAGGTCGCCTCCCTGCGCAGTTCGAGACAAGATCACGACCATGGCAGGCCCTATAAAAAGAAGCGGCGCGAAGGCTTCTTAAGCGAGCTTTTTGATTTTTAAAGGCCATGTAGGCTAAGGCGGTACTTCTTGAAAAATTTTGTGTTTTCGACGAGCCGCCTTGGCGTGCTTCTGACCGTCGTTTCTCTCTTTGGCACGTCCGCTATCGGGCAGGAACCGGATGAGGAGAAGCAATTGCGTATGCTCGGAAAATGTCCTGGATGTACCTTCGAGCATCTGGACCTTACAGGTCGGAAGCTGACCGGCATAGACCTGACCGAAGCTCAATTAAAGGACGTGGATTTCTCGGAAGCAGGTCTCAACCTTTCGCTGTTTGACCAGGCAACCCTTGAAAATGTTTCCTTTGACTCTGCCGATCTTACGGGCGCGAGTTTTACCGGCGCCAAGCTCGTCAACGTGTCGTTCGAGAACACGGTTCTGAAGGCCGCTGTTTTTGAAGATGCTATTCTGATCGACACCGATCTTGACGCAGGGTTCTATTGCAACACGCAGGTGCCAGATGAGACCATGGTGAGCACCGAGTGCGATTGATTGGCCGCCTAATAGGTTTGGTTTAAGTAACCCCCTAACCTTACCCACACGATAGTTCAGCAGGATTTAGCTGATCGCACCGCTTTGGAACAGGTATCCAATGTAAACTGCATAACCCGCTATGAACAGGAAACCGGCTACTCGTCCGATGCGCTTGACTGCAAATAAAATCACCGCCAGACCGCAGGACAGGAGCAGCATGAACACCATGTCAAACCCCTGAAACCGTTCACTCACTTCGATCGGAACAATCGCGGATGTGATCCCGAGGATCGCCAAAACGTTAAAAATATTGCTCCCGATCACATTGCCTATGACAACGTCAGACTGCTTTTTGAGGGCCGCAGATATAGATGTGGCTAGTTCAGGTAGGGAGGTGCCGATGGCTACGAGGGACAGGCCAATCACAGCATCGGAAACCCCGAGCGTTTTCGCGATGGACCCGGCCCCGGACACCAGCAGATTAGCACCCACCACGAGCGCTACGATGCCGCCTAGAACAAAGCCTGTAGCCAAACTCATTCTTGAGGCACCGTAGCCTTCAAACTCTTCGGCTTCGCGCTCGAACATCTGGGAGTCGCGGCTACGCTTCTCCATCCAGAACGTCGCACCCAAGTAGACAGCGAGCACCGCCAGCAGGAGAACCCCTTCTAGCCGATCCAGGAACGCGCCTTTAAGCAAACCAAACAGCGCGAAAGCGACCAAGGCCGCTACCATCGCTTCCCGTACAGCAGACCTATCCCAACCGGCGATCGGCATGATCAAGGCCCCAGCCCCGATGATGAGTAGGATATTGGCGATATTGCTTCCGACCACATTGCCCAGAGCAATCTCGGGGGCCCCGCTGAACGCGGCTTTTAAGGAGACCAGTAACTCGGGGGCTGAGGTACCAAACCCGACGATGGTCAGCCCGATCACCATTTTGGAGAGCCCAGCTCGTTCTGCAATCGCAACGCTGCCGCGTACAAGCCCTTCACCCCCGGCGAAAAGCAAAACGAGGCCAGCTGCGATGTAGATCAGATCAATGCCCATGCGGTCTCAGTTCGTAAGAATATTGCATAGGCTCTTGGTTCCCTCAGGTTCATACCCAAATAGAGTTCCATGCAGCTCCCTACAAGAGTGGAACAGGCGGATTCCAAAGGGACCTGCCAACCAACGCGCCGGGCAGATTTGGCCCTCAAGGTAAAGGCAGGCCAATGGCGACCATCCAAGAGACACTTTTCTTAACGCCTCCCCATCGAGGCTTAGGAGAGTTGTGACAATCAACTCCAGTTATCCACTGTCGAAAAGACAAAGAACCGTCAAAAGTCGTTCTCTATCGTTCAATTTGCTTTGCGTGCTTCGGAGTGAGCGCCAGCGCAACGCGATACCCCTTGGTCATCTCTTAGAGCGGTTGGGGGAGCGGTCATTCGGTTGGGCCATTCTGCTGTCATCCCTAATTAACCTTCTGCCGCTGCCTCCCGGCGCCACGCTTGTGACGGCCATCCCCTTGGTGTTCTTTAGTGCTCAACTGGTGCTCGGACGTTCTTATATTTGGCTGCCGCCTTGGATTGCCAAACGGTCTCTGTCCCGTTCTTCCCTGAGAAATACTGTGCTGCGTCTACGGCCGGTTTCCCGACGAGTTGAGCGCCTGACTCGACCGCGCCTGCAAGGCGTATTCCAACCCAAAACTGAGCGTCTAATCGGATTGCTTCTTTTAGGAATCGCCTTGGCACTGTTTGTGCCTTTACCGCTCAGCGGGTGGTTTCCTGCTATTTCGCTTTTCGTCGCAGGTATTGGCTTTGTTGAACGCGACGGACTGGTTGTACTTGCAGGTATCGGCATGGGGCTGGCCTCGATAGTCCTGACGGTTCTCGTCGCGATGTCAGTTGCAGCCGGAGCGGATGCCATAATGCATTGAGGGTGCCCTACGTAATTTAAACCAAATACCTATTACGTTGGATAACCCCTTGAAACGATAGGCCACCGGGCGGGGTAAAGGGGAATCTAATAGGGTTATTGTCCTTCTTGGGCCCCGTTGGGTCTAACCGAAGACGGTAGGATGCGCGGGATAACGGCTAGGATGATCAGCACGATCACCGTCGCTAGGACCGCAGTCGCCTCGAGACCGAGCCCCGCGACGATACCAATCCCAGCGGTAGCCCAAATGTTTGCAGCGGTCGTCAGACCTTGGACCTTTTGTTCTGCTACGCGAATAATGATCGCTCCTGCCCCTAAAAAGCCAATGCCCTGGATGATACCTTGCAGAACCCGCGACATGTCTGGAGTAGGCATGCCACTCTGTAATGGGCCAATCACGAAGAGTGCCGCACCAACAGCCACCAGCATATGGGTGCGCACCCCGGCGCTTCGCGCTTTGAGTTCTCGTTCATAGCCAAGCAGCCCGCCCAAAAACGCGGCCAACACCAAGCGAAGTGTTATACGGGTCATGGTCGACAAGTCGGGAATATCGGAAAATTCGCTGATGATGGTTGCCCAGACTTCTTGCCACACTGGTTTAATCCTTATTCAGCGCAACCTCGTCCGAGGTGCAACAACACCAGGGCGCCTCAAAACCGTTAACGAGATTGCATTTTAGAAGTACTTGTTGTGGCCCATCTGTAGCCGTCCTGTAGGCCTAATGTGGTCATTCTGTAGGCGCCTTGTAGACGTAACGCTCAAGAGGACTTCTCTCCCGAGGCCTCATACCGATCAATAAAAACGGGGAGGACGAAATGCAGGTAGCTGCGCATCAGAGAAAAACCATTTTGAAATGCGTAGCTAACCATCAGTCTCGCTCCCCGGATGGTCTAGGTACTTTTCGGTCCCGAAACAGTTGAGATTCTAGGTTTCCACCGGTCAGATACGCATAGCATCGGGCGCAGTGCCGCTCTCGATCTGACTACGGAACCAATTCGGCTGTCGGCCTTTACCAGTCCAGGTCTGTTTCTTGTCGTCTGGATTGGCATACATTGGCATTGAAGGCTTCGAAGCTTTCTTAACGTTAGCTCGCTTTTTCGCAGGAGTTGAGGGTTGCGTTTCAGAAATTTCCCCTAAGGAAAATCCAAATTCTGCGGCCGCCTTAGTAGCAGCTTTTCTTGCCTCTCGCTGGTCTCTGTTTCGAGCCGCCTGCAATGCCTTTTTTACATCAGACAGAAGCTTCTCGAGCTCTTTTCGTGACATTGCTTTCAGGTCATTTTTCGTAAACATATCAACCTCTATTTCAGATATGCGCCCATATATGTATCACTACACACCAACGTCGACCCCTAAGAACATGGAGACTCAGTTATTTTTCATTTTCCGGCAAAAATATAGGTAAGGTAGTCTAGCGTATTATACGCTAAAATGCTGCTCTAAAAAATTCAGCAACTGATCTGAAGCCGTTACACTATGGTGCCGTTTGGATCCTTTATGAGATGATACGCCTTTAGAGCTCGCGTTTGTCGCCAAAGGCTTCAGTGCATTGCCCCAGTAGATGACAGTCAGTGCGTAAAGACGAACCAGAGGCCAAGCGCCCATAGCACCACCATAGCCATGCCGAACGCCATCCGCTCCCGCACTTGTCCGCTGTCTGCCCTACGTTCACGTATCTTACGTTTGGGGGCTGTATTGTTATGCTCATCGGAGGCCATTTGGTGAAGATAGACGCATTAGAATGAACGGCAAGGTACTCAATGTAAAATGAGACAGCTCTGCCATCCTAGTTGTCGAACAGATAGGCGACCATTTCATAGGCTGCGATAATCCATAGTACGGCCACCACTAATGCTCCGGCCCAATGGGAAAACCTCCACCCCTCAGTAATGCGGCCAAACAGGCTTCTGCCGGTGTCATCCTTAGGCAACATGGAATCCCTGGACCCTGTCGCTCTGGGTTGGCAAGTAGATCTTGGCTGCCCTGGCAGAAATCGCAGGCGGCGTCGCATTCTGGGCATGGTTGCACCTCGACCGCTCATGTCTCTGGCTTACCCTTGGCGTGATCTCCCTCGCGCGGTTTGCCTATCGCCGAGGCACTAGCCCAGAAGGGGAAATTATCTTTGGAGGTCTACACCGAGAATGAGCAGGCCGTTCAAAGAGGTTTCTCGGCGCGCTATCTTAGTCTGGTGGCAGCAAGATAGCTTTCAAGCACCCTCCTCGGCCACCGATGGGCCACATAGCTACCACTGACGGGCCACAAAAGGACAACCGATGGGCCAGTAAAAATTCACCGAAACCGATATATTCGTGAATATAATTTCTGACATGACGCTGCCTTATTTAGTGTAGCTGTGGTCACTCAGACCATAACTTATTGATAATAAAAAAATATTGAATTGTATCGATTTTTAGGCCCTAAAATGAGGTCGGAAAAGACCCTCGTAGTGACCGGGCCATAAACAATACCTTTAGAACAAATGCTTACAGCGAGTGTTCGCATGCAAGATTTAGAATGTCCTAGTAGATCCATAATCTGACCTCAGCTGCTGGCTAGGCCCTTTTCAGGTCAACCTCAAATCACGGACAGTTCACCGCGTTCCTTGATGACGGGCGCCTCTGCTTAACGAATAATGCCGCCGAACGGGCGCTCAGAGGGATCGCATTGGGTAGAAAGTCATGGCTTTTTCACGTGCGTCGGCGGAGGCGACAAAGCAGCCTTCATGTATACCCTCATTGTCACAGCAAAGATGAACGACATTGATCCGCAGGCATGGATGGCAGACGTATTGGCGCGGCTGCCCGATATGCCTGTGTCACGCTTACCAGAACTGATGCCCTGGAATTGGAAGGGCGCCATGGAATTGAAGAGGATTGCTGCATGACGCTGGTCGCACGCCTCAAGGTCACATTGTCCGATGTCGAGCCTCAGGTGCTTCGACGCTTTGATGTGCCCCTCAAGATCAAGCTGAGCCGCATGCATGATGTGATCCAGGCTGCCATGGGATGGACCGACAGTCACCTGTATGAGTTCAGGGCCGATGGCAGCGGCTGGGGCGTGCCAGACCCAGATGGGTTTTATGCTGGCCCGATGCCGGCCAGCAAAACCAGCCTGCTTGACGTGATCGAAGATGTGGGAACCAAGACCATCCATTACATCTATGACTTTGGCGACAACTGGCACCACGTGATCAAGATCGAGAAAATCGATGGGTCTATCGCGGGTGCCGCATATCCACGCCTGGTCAGGGCCATCGGTGCTTGCCCTCCGGAGGATGTGGGCGGCTTCCCCGGCTACGCTGACTTCCTCGATGCCATAGCCGACCCCAAGCACGAAGAACACAGCCAGATGCTGGAATGGTATGGGGGGCAGTTCGACCCGGATGAGGCAGAGATCGGCCGCATCCTCGATAACTTCGAGCGTCTTGCCAAAAAATGGGCCCCAAAGCCGCGTAAACCAAAAGCCGCACCCAAACGCCTCTGATCAATACGGCGCGCCCACGGCCTTCGCCGAATGCTTACGGCGTTTCTGCGAGCGGTGAGCCGAAAATCGATCAACTGCCCGCGTTGATCGACAGCCCGCCACAGGTAGCACCAACGGCCATTCACCCGCACGTAGGTCTCGTCCACATGCCACTGCAGCCCGCGCCAGGAACGATGTGCACCGTAGGCTCGTTTCCGGATCTCCTGTCCAAATTTCTGAACCCACCGGTAGATCGTCGCCGCATCAGCCGTGATCCCGCGCTCGGCCAAAAGATCCCGCATATCACGGTACGACAGTGGGTATCGGCAGTACCAGCGAACCGCCAGGAGGATAACATCTCTAGGAAAGCGGTGTTGTTTAAACGGATTTCGGCGCGACATGTGGCCTCCTCCTACATCAGTGCGGAACAGTGTTGCGCTTCGTAGAAGCTAATGCAAGAGAGCCAAACGCCTCGGGTGTGGACGATGTCCGGCGACGCGAGTCTACTTCCTGCAGTGCAAATATGTGCGGCTGATGGCTTTGCCGAGGATTACGGCGATACTGTTCATGCACTTCGCTTCGCAAGTTATTGTCTTGCGCGAAAAATGTTCCAGCATAGCCAGATAGGGTGTCTATTAGATTACCTCTGGCGAGGCTTCGTGGCAGAACCCGGTTTTTGGCGGGCTGAAGCAGCCAAGGTGGCCGTTTTGAAGATGCCGTTGGCGATTTTGATCAGCCTTGCGATTGCTAAGAATGTAAGTGTGGAATTTTGGCTTGATTGGTCTTCGAATAAAGGCGGCTTAAACGAGCACTAGGGGCGGCACGAAACTATGACAGGACCAGTCCAGAGGGCCAAAACAACGAAATCAAACGCTAGGCCAATGCCGTGGATATCTTTCCAAACGAGGCCGCGTTCACGCGGTTGGTTGGCGCTCCGATGTTTGAGTTACAGCAGAATAATGAGTGGGCAATCATACAGCGCTACATGACACTAGAAACCGTCGCCACTATTTGCGACACTATCCTCATGGGCCCGGCGACAACCGCCGCCCCATAACTGCGGTTGAGCCAAAGCGGAAGAGCAAAATTAGACCATTCCGTCGGGCACTATCAGAACTGCGAGGTATCTTGGGTATATGACAAGGCTTCAGATGGGATTGTGGGCGGTGGTGGCCATTGTCGCTCTTGGCGCAACGGTAGTCGTCGTTTGCGGGTAGAGTGCGTCGGAAAAAAAGTGCCGCATCTTCGGTGGGGGCCGAGTTGGAGTTGACAGATCATGGTGTGCTCCTCTACCCAGCGAGGAACTTTCTGGGCCAGTACCTTACCCAAATCGTGATGGCGATGGAGAGGGCGAAGCGGAGCATGCTGGCGTAGCGTCCACGCCGCAGGTATTGATCGAGTGCTGATACGGTCGCGACGGCCGCTCAGAGGACAGACCGCGCGGCGGCAGCAGTCTGGATCTCTGCAATTCGGGTTGGTTGATCAGGCGAAGCAGGCAGTCGCTTCTGAACGATTGTCAGTCGGTCGTCGACGCGTTCCGCGAGAGTCTTGCTCATCGCTGACGGGATTGCCCCCTGACGCCAAACCCAGAGGCTGCCGCGTGGTCTTCAAAACAAAGAATTTAACAATTCGCGGGACGGAACCATGCTCCTGAACCCGAGTTAAACTACTAGCGTATAACCGAAATTGAACCAGTTTCGCACTTAAATTGCCTTTCGCAATCTGCGTCTCTAAGAGCCCTGATGACGCGGGGAAGAACAGCGAAGTACGCTAAAGCGTTAAAGGCATATTTGACCCAAACTGGGCAATGTGTTTGTTCCTACAAGCAGGAGTAACCATGCAACGCAGTTATGATATTGTTGGATATAAACTCCGCGCGAAGGACGGCACGGTCGGTTCAATTACGGATCTTCTCTTTGACGATCGGCACTTTGCTCTTCGGTGGATGGTTGTCGATACTGGCAAATGGCTTCCGGGCCGTAAGGTTCTGTTGCCTCCATCTGCGCTTGGGAACCCGGACCCTTCCGTGCGCGAGTATCCTGTCGACCTCAATCTTGATGAGATAGAGGCGGCTCCCGGACTTGAAACCGACGAGCCGGTATCCCATCCACTTGAGGCCGATATTTATGGCCACTACGGGTGGAGCCCGTACTGGGACAGCGGGTATGGCTACGCGCTGGTCGGAGGAATGCAGCCTGTTGGCGCAGTCGTCCCGGAGAAGACTATTCGCACTGATAAGCCGGTGGCGACGGAGAAAAGTCAGCACGGGGATCCCCACCTTCGCAGTATCAGTGAGGTGACCGGTTACTATGTCGAAGCCACTGACGGCAGCATTGGTCACATTGAGAATTTTGTGATCGACGAAACTGAATGGATCATTCGCTACCTGATGATCGACACCAAAAACTGGTGGCCTGGAAAGATGGTTTTGATTTCCCCGCATTGGCTACGCGAAATCGATTGGAGCGACAGGAAAATCTTCGTTGATGTCACCCGGGACAGGGTCAAGGCCGCGCCTGAGTTCGATCCCTCGATGACTTTAGATCGGGAATATGAAGAACGGATGTACACCCACTATGGCTATCAACCATACTGGGCAGGGTGGGTATGAATGGGGGGCAATGCCAGGTTGTCGACACTGGTTTACCAGACACCGGACAGGACCTGACGGCAGGGTCCGATTTCCGCGGACTCCACTGGATCTCTATCTTGGTGATTAGAGCTTAAAGGGTCCTAAGGTTTTTGTGTCCGGCGCCATGTAAACTTGGGGTGAGGTCACCAGAAGTGAGCCCAGTACCTTTAGGCGGCGTCGGCTAAGACCAACCTCCCTATTGTTGCCCGGAGTTTTGATCCGCATCGAGATTGACCGTGGGACCAGTTGTCAGTGGCGTAGGCGACACAGCGTCAGCAGCGCCGCCCTCACTGATGCTGTCTTCGACGCTCTCATTCTCGTTCTCCGGCTCCTGCTGCTGATCCTCTACGGTTTCTGAATCTGTCTTCGTGGTTGCCGGTGCAGGGTCTTCGCCATCCTGCGCGCCAGCGTCTGCGAGCAGCCGCTGGCCGTCCGATCCGACAGGCTCGGGCGTCACGGTGCCGTCCGACGGGGCAACCCGCCAGACTGTATTGCCAGCATCATCGGCCACCAGTAATGCACCGGTCCCATCAATGCCAACGCCGGCTGGCCGCCCCTGTGCTCGATCCCCTGACAGGAAGTCGGTGACGAAGGCAACCGCTTTCCCAGACGGCTTGCCGTCCTTAAAGGGAATGTAGCTAACCTTGTATCCATTGAAGTGATCGCGGTTCCAACTGCCGTGCTCGCCGACGAACGCACCGTTGGCGTATGGCTCAGGCATCGCGGAACCCCGTGTAAAGATCATGCCCAACGGTGCCACGTGGCTCGACAGGGCGTAATCGGGCGATAGCGCCTTTTCGACCATGTCCGGGCGCTTGGAATAGACCCGTTCATCTACATGATCGCCGAAATAGCTCCAGGGCCAGCCGTAAAACCCGTTCTCGACGATTGAGGTCATGTAATCGGGCACGAGGTTTGGTCCCAACTCGTCGCGTTCGTTGATGACTGCCCAAAGAGTGCCGGTTTCAGGTTCGAAGGTCAGTCCATTGGGGTTGCGCAGTCCGGAGGCGAATATCTTGCTCGCGCCAGTTGCCCGGTTCACCTCCCAAATCGCAGCACGGCCCTTCTCGGCCTCCATGCCGCGCTCTGCGACATTGGAATTCGAACCGACGGAAGCATAAAGCATCGTGCCATCCGGGCTTAGCGCTAAATCCTTTATCCAGTGGTGATTAATTGGCCCTCCGGGCAATGGCGTGAGAACCTCTGCCTCTGCGGTGATCTCTGTCGCGCCCAACTCGTAGGGATAGGACAGGATGGCATCGGCCGCCGCCACATAAAGTGTGTTATCAATCCAGGCCACCCCGAAAGGAGAGTTCAGATCGGTCAACAGATCGCTACGTTTATCCACTGCGCCATCACGGTCCGTGTCGCGCAACAGGGTAATCAGATTGCTGTCCTTTGTCGGACCATCACCACCCTTACCAAGGCTCATCACCCAACCCCGGATGTAGTCCTTGGGCCGGAGCAGGGGCTTGCCTGATGGGCCTCGCCCCTGCACGACCAGCACATCACCATTAGGAAGGGTATGGACCGTGCGCGGGTTCACAGGGTCCTTTGCATAGACAGCTGCAGTGAAACCGTCAGGAACAGTTGGCGTTTCACCCTCCTGCCAGCCGATCACTTCGGCAAGCTTCATATCAGGCAGCAATGACATGCGTGGCTCTGGCAAAATGGGGTCCGGACCAATTTGACCGGATACGTCAAATCCACTCTCCTGAGCTGCGGCAGTCATGGCTAAAGTTGTCTCTATGACGGACAGGATCGGGAACTTCATCAGGTTCGGAAGTGAGGTCCGAAGGTGGTTAGTCGCGCAACGATCACTCATGAGGTGATACCCCCACGCCATATTGATGCACTAAACCGCTGCCCAACCAGCCTGTGACCAGCATCACGAACACTGTCGCGGTTGAAAGGATCAATCCCCAAGGGACGACCGCCGTCCAGCCATCTCCAGCATGCACGAGGCTGTTAACCAAGGCGAGTGCGAGTGCCCACAGCATGAACCCATACAGAAGAGATCGCGCGTATCCGCGCACTGCCGATGAGATCGATGAAGCCCGCGATTGCGGCCAGCCCACCCATCACCAAACCGGCCAGCAGCAACCAAGATGAAAAATGCTGCCACATCAGAATGCCGGTTTGCCATTAAGCGAGATCCGTCAGCAGGGTCAGCGTGAAGCACACGATGGGAAAGCTGACAAGCATCCCGTGTATCGGACAACCCGCGATCTCGGCTGTGGATTTGGGACACTGAGAAGTCATTCGGTGTATCCCCTCATTTGTCAGTTACTGCCTCAATTATTCTGCCGGGGCGGCCTCCACATCTCTGGAAACGCCATTATCTGTGGCAGGTGTCTCGACGGCGGTGCCGTCGTCTTCTGGTGCTGTAGCGACTTCCTCACCCATCCAGTAGACAATGATGCCAATGCCGAAGATCACCGTCACGGCCATTCCGATCAATGGGCCGATGTGGCGACGCTCTTGCTTTTTGAGATTTGCGTCTGGCGGACTCATGTTATGCCCTTCTGCGTTATTTTAGGTTTGGCCACCGTCGATGTTTTCGACGACGCACATAGGCAGGCAGTCCGGAAAATTTCCTCGAACAGGTCACCTAGAATGACAACCGCTGACGTGGCGGATTGTTCCAACTCGATAATGGTGGCGCGCTTATTCGCAATGTCTTCAGTTTTCAAAAGGATCGAAGGACCACGCCGGCGAACTTGGCAGCGAGAGAAATTCACCGGGCGGTTTATATCGCTCCCGGCAGGCACAAGGTTTCCCGGCTACAAATGTACAAATAAACGCGATCATTTTCTCTCGCCGCAATCAACTCTCCGCGATTTCATGCCGACACGGCAGGGCCGATGTTTCGTATGCAGTCTTTGGAGATTATCGCTACATTTTGGTTTTCGAAGGTAAGTTCGTTACTGAACGGAACGCGGGCAATGGGTAAGACGTTGCCCGTCAATGTTTTTCAGAGGCGTTTCGCCGATGCCCAGTCAGTAGGATTGTCGTTTAGGTTTAATCAATTTAGTAGTAATAAATCATTACTGTACTCAGCGCGGCTATGCAGTTCTGAGCTACTCCCCATCTCTTGGACAGGATCTGGCGTAAATTAAGCTACTCTTTGCACCTGCTGACCGGGGTTGGTTGTTTCGTTTCTCTGCCAATAGACCACGGCAGGCGGTTGGCCGCCAAGAGCAGAATGCGGTCGCTTGTGATTGTAGAACTCGATCCACTTTCTGACGCCAGCCTTAGCTTCTGAGCCGGTTTCCCAAGCATGCAGATAGACGCACTCGTATTTCAGAGACCGCCACAGTCGTTCAACAAAGATATTGTCGAGAAAGCGACCTTTGCCGTCCATCGAGATGCGCACGGCTGATCGCCGCAGCCGAACCGTCCATGCGAACGATGTGAACTGGCTTCCCTGATCCGTATTCATGATCTGTGGCAGACCAAATTTGTGGATGGCCTCGTTCAGGGCCTCGACGCAGAACTCCGCTTCCAGCGTGTTTGATATGCGCCACGCCAACACCTTGCGAGTGTGCCAGTCCATGATGGCAACCAAATACAGAAAGCCTCGCCGCATCGGTAGATAGGTGATGTCAGCGCACCAGACTTGGTTGGGCCGGTCCACGCGCAGCCCACGCAGCAGATAGGGGTAAATCTTATGGCCGTTCGCAGCCTTGCTGGTGTTGGGTTTCTGGTATATCGGCATGAGACCCATCAACCGCATAAGGCGTCGGATGCGCTTTTCGTTCACCAGATGCTGTTCATTGCGCAGGTGCCACGTCATTTGGCGCACACCGTAAAACGGGGTTTCCAAGAACTGCTTATCGATGACGCGCATCAGATCGAGGTTCATCTCGCTCTCACCCTTGGGTTCATAATAAAATGACGACCGCGAGATCGACAGCAGGGAACATTGCTTGCCAACGGACAGACCCGGAATGTTCGGCTCAATCATCTTGCACCTCACTTGCCGGTCCAGGGTTTGAGCTTTCTGGCCAAAAAATCGTTGGCGACGGCCAGCTCCCCAATCTTGGCATGCAGGTCTTTGACCTGCTCTTCATCGACTTCCGGTGCCTTCCGGCTACCTCGCTCGAACACACCAGATGCGCCCTCAAGCAATGCACGTTTCCATTGATGGATCATCGTCGGGTGAACCCCAAACCGACTGGCCAGCTCGCTGACAGTCTCTTCGCCTCTCAGCGCTTCCAACGCCACCTTGGCTTTGAATTCTGGGTGATGTTGCTTCCGTTTCGACATTCCTGATCTCCTTCGTGTTGAAGATCAGCAAACTACAAATCGCAGCTTACGTCAGTGTCCGATGTTCGGGGGGTAGCTCAGTGCTGGGTGCTACCATCCAGCGCTGCCGCGTCCACTTCATGCGCAATGCGCTGGCCTGCGTCGGCAAGAAAGACCGCCCCATTGTCACAGCTGCGCTCAGGGCGGCCTTTGATCAAGACATGCTGGCAGCCTCGAAAGAGCACTGGGCCAAGCTGATCGAGGCCTTCCAGCCACGCCATCCCAAGCTCGCTGAGCTGATGCTGCGCGCTGAAGACGACGTGCTGGCCTACAAGACTTTTCCGCAGGCTCACTGGCGGCAAATCCATTCAACCAATCCGCTTGAGCGCCTCAACAAAGAGATCAAGCGCCGTACCAATGTGGTCGGCATTTTCCCGAATGAAGCCGCCATCAGGCGCCTCGTCGGCGCGCTGATGCTGGAGCAGAACGATGAATGGGCCGTCACCCGTCGCTACATGACACTGGAAACCGTCGCCACCATCTGCGAGGATAACACCATGGACCCGGCGAAAATCGCCGCCCTGTAAACCGGCTCAACACCCAGCCGGAGAACAAATTACACCACCTCTCGGGGCACTATCAGGTCTCCCTGCTGCGTGGTCCAAGCAAGTTCTCGCAGTTAGTTCTAGGACAGCGGGTACCGTGGCCAATGTTTTTGCTGTTTAGAAACAATGCTGTCCATTCGGTCCAGTATGTCCAACATTAAAACAGGAATCTCACCGCGATTTGAGCACACTCTTGCGGGGATTTCCTGTTGCATCGTTATGGAACCTATATATAAATAAAAACATACACATAACCCGTAACAGATTCCATAACGGTGCTGTTACAGCGTTACGGCCCTTTTTCCTTATCAATGAACACTCTTGTCTGAGATAGTGACCGGCGGTCTCGACCGGTCACTACAGTCATTGAGCCTGTCTATAGGATGCGCCTTCGGGCGCGAAGCCTTGGCCCTTCGTGGCACATACACAAACAGATGCGGCCGTCAAAAGGCGGCCGCCCTTATCGCCGTGGACGCCATTTAGCTGATACGCCTGTACAACCGGTATGGCTATCGTCGGATCGCGCCTCTGCAGAGAGATGCGAACGGTAGGTTATTGACAAGAGTGGCGAAAGAAATTCAGATACCAACGAAAGTCTCTATGTCTGACTGCGTGAGGTCTTCTTCGAAAAACAGATCAACCGGGGGGATTGCCAACTTGTTTTCGCCTATTTGAGAGGGGCGAGACCTCTGCCTGTCAGGCGGTCATTACAGCAGCATAGCCTCTCCAGAGGTCGAAAGCATCGGACCTTGCGTGGCGGTATGAGACGACGGAGAGTTGATAGCGTCGTGGGCGAAAAACGATGTTGATCTGATCATGGGCAGCCAGAAATCTTTGTGCCTGCCGGGGAGATTTTAACCGCCCCATCAACTTCTCGCGTTTTCGTGTTGGCCTGTGTGATCCTTCGATCCGGTTGTTCGAGCCCTTGTGCGCGCGATGATCTACGCCTGGTGCCAGGTCCCGGATCGGCCTGAAATAACTGCGCAACTTGTCCGTGATGACGACACGGGGTTCACCGAACCGGTCGATCAGCCTTGTCAGAAAACGTCTTGCAGCCTTGGCATTGCGCTGTGGATGAACGAGAATGTCAAGGACGTCGCCGTTCGCGTCGACCGCCCGCCAGAGCCAGTATTTTCTGCCGTTGATTGGGATGACGACCTCATCCAAGTGCCATTTGTCGCCCGCGGCGGGTCTGTCGCGCCTGATGCAATCGGCAAAGTGGCGGCCAAAGCGGTTCACCCATTTTCGGATCGTTTCCCGGCTGACCATCACACTCCGATCGGCAAGAAGATCCTCGACGTCCGCCGTGCTGAGCGCGAAGCGATGGTAGACCCAGACGGCATATGCAACGATTTCACGAGGGAAACGGTAGCCTTTCAGGCGCGGCATGGAAGATGGTATATTCATATCCAACGCCTAACCAAGTGCCGCACCGCGAACAAGTTGGCAATCCCTTCTTATCGCACCAAGCAGTTTTTCGTTTCTTGATGTAATCGGCCGACCTTAGCCGTTTCGCCCGTGACGGTGCCAATCTATAAATGAAAACAACGCATTTGGCCCGTGTTGGTCAGGCAAGTCGTGACGAAAACAGGAGGGAAACATGTCATTGGTTCTTATCGAAAGAGGCGAAGATCGGGTTGCGATTATCCGTCTTAACCGCCCCGAGCGGCGCAACGCCCTATCCAGCGCCCTGCGCGCGGAAATCGCAGCGGCGGTGGCCGAACTTGATGCCGACCCAAAGGTGCGCTGTATCGTTCTGACCGGCGATGAAAAGGCTTTCGCGGCGGGGGCGGACCTTGGTGAACTGGCGGAGGCGCGGCCCATGGGCGAGGTGTTCGACCGCTTGTCTGCGGCCAAACGCGCGATCGAGGCGGCGCGTACGCCGGTGATCGCCGCGGTGCGCGGGCTGGCGCTTGGCGGGGGATGCGAGCTTGCCATGATGTGCGACATCGTGATCGCAGGGGATACGGCAAAATTCGGCCAACCCGAGATCAAGGTCGGGATCATGCCGGGGGCGGGCGGCACGCAAAAGCTGTTGCGCAGCGCGGGCAAGGCCAAAGCTTTGCGCTATCTGCTGACGGGCGACATGTTTTCTGCCGATGTGGCGATGGATATGGGCATTGTCTCTGAGGTGGTGCCAGATGCCGAGGTGATGTCGGCAGCACTTGGGATGGCGGCCACCATCGCGGCGCAACCTGCGCAAGCCGTGCGGGCGATCAAGGAAGCGGTGCACGAGGGCGGCAACGCGCCGCTCGACACCGCGCTGATGCTGGAGAACCGTTTGTTTCAGATGTTGTTCTCGACCGACGATCAAAAAGAGGGGATGCGCGCCTTTCTCGAAAAACGCTCCCCCGTATTTACAGGAAATTGACTCGTGGCCTATACATTTGAAGACATTAAAACGGTTGGCGTGATCGGCGCCGGTCTGATGGGCGCGGGCATCGCGCAGGTGTTGATGACATCGGGATACGACGTCATTTTGAACGACATGAACGCCGACGCCCTGAGCCGTGCGCGCAGCAGTATCGGGGACCGCATCGACCGTCTTGCGGAAAAGGGCCGGATCACCAGCAAGGCTGCCGCAGCCGCAAAAGGGCGGCTGAAGATTTCCGCCGATCTGTCCACATTGGCCGATGCGCAGTTGGTCATCGAGGCCATCATCGAGCGGCTGGACATCAAGCAAAAGCTGTTCACCGATCTTGAATCCATCGTCGGCGCGCAAACCATCCTGGCATCGAACACCTCGTCACTGTCGATCGCCTCGATCGCCAAGGCCTGCGAAAACCGCGGCCGCGTGGTGGGGATGCATTTTTTCAATCCGGTGCCGTTGATGAAGCTGGTCGAGGTGATCGGCGGCGCATCCACGGATCAGGCGGTGATCGACACCACGATTGCGCTGTCTGATGCGATGGGCAAAGTGCCGGTGTTGGCCAAGGACGGCCCCGGATTTATCGTCAACCTGGGCGGGCGGGCCTATTACACCGAGGCCCTGCATATCGAGAGCGAAGGCGTGGCCGCGCCGGAGCAGATTGACCGGATCATGAAAATGGCGGCGGGGTTCCGTATGGGGCCGTTCGAATTGATGGACCTGACCGGCATGGACGTCAATTTTCCCGTGTCGCGCCTGATTTTCGAAGGCTACCAGAGCGATCCGCGTCTGCGCACCACGGCCGGGCATGGCTATATGGTCGAGGCGGGGCTGTTGGGTCGCAAGAGCGGTCAGGGGTTCTATGATTACGCCGAAGATGGCCCCAAGCCGCCAAGCCCGATGCCGAGCCCGCCGGTGGCCGGACCGGTGACCGCGCTGCCCGTTGTGTTGCCCGAAGCCACCGACCGCTTTGCCGGGCTGGTTGAAAAGGGGCTTGTTGCCGGGACGGATGACGGAAAAATGCCCATTCTGGTCAGCCCGAACGGCGAGGATTGCACGGGCGTCGTCGCGCGTCTGGGTCTGGACCCGAAGCGCACGGTTGCGGTGGATCTGTCGGCGCTTGCCTTGGGGGTGGTCACGATCATGACCGCGCCCGGCGGTTCGGACGTGCTTGAGGATGTCGCGGCGTGGCTTGGCAAGGCCGGACTGCATGTCGAGGTGATCAGGGACAGCCCCGGATTTGTCGCGCCGCGTATCATTGCGATGATCGTGAACCTGTGCTGCGAGATGGCGCAGATCGGGGTCGGTAGCCCCGAAGACCTTGGCAAGGCAATGACTTTGGGTCTGAACTATCCGTTCAACCCGCTGGATCATGGCGATTTGTTGGGTGCGGGCAGGGTTCTGGAGACGATGGACGCGTTGCAAGACACGACCGGGTCCGACCGCTACCGTCCAAGTCTTTGGTTGAAGCGGCGCGCGCGGCTTGGCTTGTCGCTTAGCGCGGACGACTGACCACCGCACCGCCCGCACAGATGTCTGGGCGGTGCATCTTTGATCTTGAGGAGGAAATTCCATGAGCACTGGCATATCGACCGATGATCTGGCCGACCGCGAATTGATCCGGGACTGTTTGTTTCGCTATGCGCGCGGCATCGACAGAGCGGATGAAGCCGCCCTGCAAAGTGCGTATTGGCCCGGCGCATGGGACCAACACGGCGCGACCTCTGGTCCGGTCGAAGAGTTTTATGATCGGGTGCGGGGCGCTTGGGCGCGTGGGGCGCGTAATGTGCATCACATCAACAACATCCTGATTGATTTGCTTGGCGATGGCCGTGCGGATGTCGAAAGCTATTTCCTCGCGCTGCAACGCGGGGAGGGGGTCGATGGTATCACGCGACAAGCCATGCTTTCGGGCCGCTATTGTGACCGTTTCGAGAAGCGGGGCGGCGCGTGGCGCATTGCGCATCGTGTCGTGGTCTATGACTGGGTGGAACCGCAAGCGGTGCCGGAGGAGTCCGAAGTCGACCGTTTTGGCCTGCGGCAACCGATTGGCGGGGTGTTTCCCGATGATCCGGTCTATCGCATCGGGACATGAAAAAAGGCGATCCGTATAAGCGGATCGCC
Organism: Sulfitobacter sp. W027; assembly: GCF_025143985.1. Classification (NCBI taxonomy): domain Bacteria; kingdom Pseudomonadati; phylum Pseudomonadota; class Alphaproteobacteria; order Rhodobacterales; family Roseobacteraceae; genus Sulfitobacter; species Sulfitobacter sp. W027. Next base: position 164,442 of record NZ_CP083567.1, on the reverse strand, counting down.
TTCTGGTCGAACCTGATAGGGAGGAATCAGGCTGCCCAGTTACCTTGGCGCAAGGCCCCGTTGTAGTTGAGCAGCGCCCCTTCCGTATTGCCGGAATAAGCGCCGATCACGCGGCCAACCAGAATGGTGTGGCTGCCGGAATGATGCTGGCTGTCGCTTGCGCAGATCAACGCGTGGTGGGCCGTTGTCAGAACCGGTGTTCTCAATGCATCCTGCTGCCAGACATCCCCGAAACGATCCGGCCCGTGGCGACCGCGTTGACCGGCAAACACCATGGCTTCCTCTTCCTGCTCGGCAGAGAGAATATTGACTGAGAAGGTTGCGGCGCCGGTGACGCATTCATGCGATCCGGAGGAGCGGTTGAGGCAGACCAGAACCATCGGCGGTTCAGCCGAAACCGACGAAAACGCCGATACGGTCATCCCGCAGCGGGCATCACCTTCGCCCGCGGCAACAATGCAGACACCCGATGCAAAACGGCGCATGGCATCGCGGAACGCATCCGCGTCCACGGGCGCCGGGGCTTTGATCCGTTCGATATGGGCGCGGATGCGGCCGGCCGCGTCGGTCCAACCCGAGCGTTCGGCAAAGCCGACCATCGCGTCGAACCCTGCCGCCCATGCTGTCTCTCCGGCGTGGGGCGTCAGGGCGCGGATCGCATCGGGGCGAACCCAGACATGCGCGCCATCTTCGGCCCGATCACCGATCGGCGCGACCAGCGCGTCCATGCCGTCCTCTGCCGCGGCCGGAACCGCGACGGAGAATCGTTTGAAGTCGTGGGCGCCCTCAAGCCTGGGCAGGGCACCGGGGGTGAGAACCAAGCGCATGGGTTTACTCCGCAGCGATCAGTTTGGTGCCGGCGCCGACCTCTTTCTGGATCGCCGGGATGATCTTGTCGCCCCAAACTTCCATTTGCTTGAGCATCGTCTTTTGATCGAAGTCACCCAATTGGGTTTGCAAGGCGATGTGATCGGGTTTGAGCACCTCGATCTCGGCCAGCAGGCGGTCGATGACCTGATTGACGCTGCCCACGGGCAGGTTCTTTTTCAGCTCTTCAAGGGTCGGATCGCTGTCGGTTGGCACCTCTTTCATGAGATAGCCATCGTCGGTCTGTTGGGTGCGGTTCTTGAGGCTGAACGACAGGCGACGCTGGAACAGGGCATTTTCGAGATAGTGATCGATTTCCGCCGTATTGTCGGAGGCATAGCCAACCCGCAGGAAGCCGAGGCGTGATTTGGATCCATCGGTGCCCGAAGCTTCGATCGCCTGGTCGACCTGACCGCGCACGTGTTTGATTTGGTCCATACCGCCCAAAAGCGCGGTCACGAACAGGTTCCAGCCTTCGCGGAAGGCGCGTTCGCGCAGTTTCGGGTTGCCGGTGGTGACCCAGATCGGCGGCATCGGATCTTGCATCGGACGGGTCGCAATCGACGACGGCGGGATGTCGAGATGTTCGCTGTGATGCTCGAAAATCTTCTCGCACAGCGCTTTGGGGATCACGTCGAGATATTCTTCGAAGATCTTGCTGGAATCGTCCAGATTGGTGCCGAAGCGCTGGAATTCGAAATCCTGATAGCCCGAACCGATGCCCAATTCGAGGCGGCCGTTCGACAGCGAGTCGACAAAGCCGACTTCGGCGAGAAAGCGCGGCGCATGGTAGAGCGGCAGGATGCAGACGGCCGATCCGAGGCGGATGGTTGTGGTTTTCGCCGCCGTATGGGCCACCATCATCAGGGGCGAGGGCGACAGCGAATAGTTGTTGAAGTGGTGTTCGGCATACCAGGCGTTCGAGAACCCGACCTGCTCGGCCATGACGGTTTGCTCGACCGCATTGGCGATAACCTCGTGCGAGGATTGATGATAGCCGCGCTGCTGCGCGAGAATGAATGCACCGAAATCCATGATAGTTCCTCCCTGATGAATGGTGAAACCAAGATACATTATTGCAATATTCGCGGGAAGATGATGAAAATGCAGTTCAGTTTTTCAAAATGTTGAAAGGTGGAGGATGGACAAGCTGCGCGCAATGGAGCTTTTCGTGGCGATTGCCGAAACCGGCAGTTTTTCTGCGGCGGGGCGGCGGTACGGGCTGTCTCCGGCTTCGGTCTCGCGACATGTCAGCGCGCTTGAAGACTCTCTGGGTGTCGCACTCGTCCTGCGTTCGACGCGGGCGCTGGTCCTGACAGAGAGCGGCGAAATCTTCTTGCATGACGCGGGCGAGATTTTGGCCAACCTCAAAATGGCCGAAACCAATGCCACCGCCCAACAAAACCTGGTTCAGGGTGTTCTGCGCGTGCATTCGCGGACCATGTTCGGGGTCTCAGTCCTTGCCCGGTTGCAGCCGGAATTTCAAAAGGCCAATCCGCAGTTGATCTTGGATTTGCATTTGTCCGAGGGGCCGGTGCGGTTGCGTGAGGACAAATTCGATCTTGATTTTCGCATCGCCCCCCCCGAAGAGGCGGGGTTGGTGCGGCGGCGATTGTTTCATTCGCGCCGCATCCTCGTGGCCTCGCGCGGCTATCTGGATGATGCCCCACCGCTGACCCAACCCGTGGATATTCATAACCATGCCTGTCTGACTTATTGGCTTAATACCGAACCGGTGTTCTGGCGGTTCCGGCGTCACGACGACGGCGCGGCCGAAGAGATCAGCGTGCCGACAGCCTTCATGTCGAACAACGGTCTGGTCCTGCTGGAAATGGCGCGGGCGGGCAGAGGCATCGCCCTGCTGGATGAATACACCGTGGCCGATGACTTGCGCGAGGGGCGGTTAGTGCAATTGCTGCCCGACATCCGCGTCACCAACACCACCTTTGACGAGGGCATTTTCGTGACCTACCTGCAAACGCCCTATGTGCCCGCCAAACTGCGCCACTACATTGATTTCGTCGTCAAAAATTGGGATAAGCTGCGGTAATTTAAGCGGTTTACCCAACTTGACCGGTTGGTCAGTCACGTGCGATGCTCGGTAAGCTGAAATGAGGCGGATAAGAACAAATGACAGATAGGTCCGCCGAAGGCGCCGCAACCGACGTAGATGAGTTGGTAAGCGAAAGGATGCAGTTCATCCTTGATAAGAGCACTTCGCTGTTCGCGGAAAAAGGCTATGACGCCACATCTATGCGCGATTTGGCCACCGCCGCGGGGGTGTCAAAAGCACTTTTGTATCACCACTTCACCAGCAAGGAAGACATCTATGCGCGCATCGCGTTTTCGGCGACGCGCCATTTGAATGCCTTTGTGCGCACACGTATCCCCGAAAACGGCAGCGCCGCCGAGAAATTGCGCGCCTACATGGGCGCGGCGGCGAAGTTCTACGCCGACCATCGCTCGGCGTGGGTGGCGGCGAGCAATGCGTTTTGGTCCGATCCCGACCGGCACCGGATGGAACGCCGATTGGCGCGCCGCCGCGAGTTCGAGAGTATGCTGCGCGAAATCATCAAGGAGGGAGTTCAGTCGGGCGAGTTTAACCCCGTCGATCCGGCGATGACCGGCCGCCTAGTGTTGTCGGGGATCAACTGGATGCACCGCTGGCATGATCCGGATAAATCGCTGACCCCCGAAGATATTGTCGATCAATACGCCGATATCATTCTGGGCGGTGTGCTTGCTAAACCCGGCTAGGCCACCCTTTTGGGCCATGCCCACCGAGGGCACGGCGCGTTGGGTCGATGTCCTTATGCCGTTGAAAACAATTTTGTTTTATCCCATGAAAAAGCGCCCCGTTCAGCAAGGAAGGGGCACTTTTGCGTTGCTATTTCAAATGGTCGCCCGTGTTATTCGAGGGTGATGTTGTTTTCTTTGATGACGCTGCCCCAGAAATCCTTGTCCCAATCAAGTTGGGCCTGCATCGCATCCACACCGCCCACTTCGGGGGTCATGCCAACGTTGTTCATCTTGGTTTGGATCGCTTCGTCTTGCATGGCGTTCTGCAATGCTGCCGACACGCGCACGATTTCGTTTTGCGGCGTGCCTTTGGGGGCTAGCAAACCGAACCAGAAGGACGACACCAATTCGGGATAGCCGAGTTCGGTCGTGGTCGGCAGATCTGGGAATTTCTCGTGGCGTTCGGGCGACGAAATGGCCAGCATCTTCACATCTCCGGCCTGTTGGTATTTCACCAGCGAGATCGGGGTCGAGAAGTTCAGATCGTTCAGGCCGCCAATCAGGTCGACAACCGCAGAGGGGTTGTCGGCGTAAGCCACGTCAACCATTTCAACGCCGAGCTTATCCTGAAGAACCTTGCCGAACAGATGCGTCACCGAACCTGGCCCGAGGGTTGCGTAGCGCAGGGGCTGCCCGAGTTCGATCGCATAGGCTTTCAGCTCTTCGAGTGTGTTGGCTTCGATCGACGCGGGGATGGTGACGGTGAGAGGGCCGCTCATCATGGTGCCAACCGGCTCGAAGCTGTCGAGGTCATAAGTCAACCCCTCGCGCAGCATGACATTGAGCGACAGCGGGCCAGTGGCCCCGATGAAATATGTTTGGCCATCAGGCTTTGCGGCGGCGGCATAGGTCGCGCCGATGATGCCGTTCGATCCGGGCTTGTTCTCGACGATAACCGGTTGGCCGAGATCTTCGGACATCATGTCGCCGATTTCGCGAACGAGGCCGTCAATCAGGCCGCCGCCACCATAAGGCACGACGAGTGTAATGGGGTCGCCCGAGTCGGCAAAGGCGCCGATCGGCGCGATCATTGCGGATGTTGCGAAGCCAACAGCAGCGATCAGGTTTCTTCGTGTGAATGTGGTCATTTCTGGTTTCCTCCCTGTGGGTGACAAAACGGCGTGTTCGGCCGAGTCGCTAGACGCTAGGTAGTGACCGGCCGGTCAGTCAAGACTTAAAACGCCCTAAAAACCCCTTGCGGAAGAAAATTCCGGTGTTTATCTTCTTTCGTGACTGACCGGCCGGTCAGGGGCTGATCCCCCCGATGCGGTAACGGTCCGGAATCGAGATCGCGGCCATGTCGGCGCGAGAGGGAGGATACATTATGATGGGTAAAGAACACGTTCGCGTGGAGATGCATGGTATGGTGGCGCTGGTGACTTTGGCACGCCCGCCAGTGAATGCGCTGAACCGTAAAATGCGTCACGAGATCGTAGAGATCTTTGACGAAATCTCGCAACGTGACGACGTTCGCGCTGCCGTATTGACCGCAGAGGGCAAGACATTTTGCGCCGGTGCGGACCTGAAAGACCGCCCGGATCCCGCAAGCCCCGGTGATTTTCTGGAACACAACCGGATCACCCGTGAAACCGGCAATTCGATTCGCGAATGTGCAAAACCCGTGGTCGCCGCCGTGAACGGCACTGCGCTTGGTGCGGGTCTGGGTCTTATGGCGTCTTGCGACATTTATTACGCTTCTGAAAACGCGGTTTTCGGGATGCCCGAGATCAATGTCGGATTGGCCGGCGGCGCGTCGATGCTTAACAGCCTGTTTGGCCGTTCGACAACGCGGCTGATGTTTTTCACCGGCAAACGCATGACCGCGCAAGAGCTTCTGGACCGGTCGATCATCGAAGCCGTGACCAAACCCGACGACCTTGTCGATACCGCTATGGCAACGGCGCAAGAAATCGCGTCCAAAGCGCCGCTTGCGATCAAATACGCCAAAGAAGCGGCCAATATGGTCGAGAACATGCCGCAGCGCGATGCCTACCGGCTTGAACAGAACTACACGATGGCACTGTCGAAAACCGACGATGCGAAAGAGGCGCGCATGGCGTTCCTTGAAAAGCGTGCACCGGTTTTCAAGGGGCGTTGAGATGAACAAAGCGCGCTCTTTGACCGGGTTGTCCGCAGTTTTCGAGCCCCGCTCTATCGCCGTGGTCGGGGCATCTTCAGATCCGCAGAAAACCGGAGGTCGTCCGATCCACATGCTGCTCAAGCATGGCTATAAGGGCGGCATCCTTCCGGTGAACCCAAAGGTGGATGAGGTTCAGGGGCTTAAGGCCTATGCGGACCTTGGTGCGTTGCCGCAGGTTCCCGACCTGGTTCTGATCCTTGTGCCGGGTGCTGCGGCGGTTGCCGTGCTTGAAAACGCGGCGAAGCTTGGCGTTGGCGCGGCTATCGTTCTGTCGGCGGGCTTTGCCGAAAACGGCCCCGACGGCGAAGCGCTTCAGGCTCCTATCACCGCCCTTGCGGATGCCAGCGGAATGCGGATTGTCGGCCCGAATTGCCTGGGGTCTGTGTCGGTCGCCAATTGTGCCATCGGGACGTTCTCTATTGCGTTGGAAAAGGAAATGCCCCGCGCAGGCGGTATCTCGATCGCCTCGCAAAGCGGCAATGTCGGCTCGGTCACCCTGGCCGGTTTGCGCCGCGAAGGTGCAGGGATCGCGCGGTTCATCGCGACAGGCAACGAGGCGGATATTCAGGCGGCGGACGCTGTTGAATGGATGGCGCAGGACGATGCGACACGGGTGATCCTTCTGGTGCTTGAAACCTGCCGCGACGGCGCGCGTCTGACCCGTGCCCTGACCAAGGCGCGCGAAGCGGGCAAACCCGTTGTGGTCATGAAAATCGGCACCAGCGAGGCGGGCCAGAAGGCGGCGCTGTCGCATACCGGTGGTCTGGCCGGCAGCGACCGCGTGTTCGATGCGGTGTTTGACCGTTATGGTGCGGTGCGCGTGCAATCTCTGGAAGAGCTTGTCGAGGTCGGGGTTGCCCTGGAAACCATGGGCACGCGCCGGATCGGTGCCGATCCTTCGGCGGCCATGGTCGCCGCATCGGGCGGCTTCGGGGTGATGATGGCGGATTCGGCTGCGGCCAACGGCATTGCGGTAAACCCCCTGACCGAAGCCACGCAAGCGCGTATCAAAGAGCGGCTTCCTCTTGCGTCGGCGGTCAACCCGATCGACGCCACAGCGCAGATGTCGGCCAATCCCGATATTCTGGAACATCTGGTGGATGCGGCGTTGTCCGATCCCGAAAATTCGACAGTCTGTCTGATGCTTGCGATGGGCATGGGCCTGCCGCGGCTGCGCTCGGTTTATACCGAAGCGCTGAAGAAAGTCAGCGCCGCGCACCCCGACAAGGCGCTTGTTGCGACGATCGGCGGGCCGCAGGATGCCATTGCCGAGCTGCGCGCCTTGGGGATCGTGTGTTTTTCGACCATCGACGCCACGATGCGCGGGATTGCCGCACTGGCACAGGCCGATGCGCTGCGCGATACCAAAATGGTCGCGGTCGAAGATGTGAGCCCCGCGCCGCTTATGGCGGGGGCTGAACGCAACGAGGCCACGGCCAAAGCGGCGCTGCGCGCGGCGGGTCTGCCCTTTGCCGAGGACGCTGTTGTGACAACCGGCGAGGAAGCGGCACAGGCGGCGGCGCGGATCGGCGGCAAACTGGCCATGAAGATTCTTTCGCCGGACATCCTGCACAAAAGCGACATCGGCGGTGTGGAGCTGAACATTTCCGGCGAAGCCGGTGCCAAAGCGGCCTTCAAACGGCTTGTGATTTCGGTTGAACTGTTCAAGCCCGAGGCGCGCATCGACGGCGTCATCATGGCCCCGATGACCAGCGGCGGCACTGAACTGATTCTTGGCACGACTCAGGATCCGACCTTTGGTCCGGTTATCATGGTCGGCCTTGGTGGTGTGTTTACCGAGGTGTTCGAAGATACCGCGCTGGCGCTGGCGCCGGTGACGGCAGACGAGGCCGAGCGCATGGTGCGCAGCCTGCGCGCCTTTGCGCTTCTTGACGGTGCACGTGGACGGCCAAAAGCCGATCTGGCGACGCTGACGCAGGCGATTGTCGATCTGTCACGCTTTGCCGTGACCCATGCCGCAGATGTGGCCGAAATCGACATCAACCCGATCCTCGTGAGGGGGGAAGGCAACGGCGCCGTGGCGCTTGATGCATTGATTGTGACCAAAGAGACAAATGCGGTGGAGGCGGCAGAATGACAACTCAGAACCCGAGCAAAAGCAGCTATGAGCCGGGCACCTATGCAGCGCAGACCCGCAAATGGATCGAAGCGAACCTGACCGATGCGCTGCGCACGGACCGCGCGTCCATCGAGGCGAGCCTCGAGGAAAAAGTCGGCTTCGAGGCCGAGCAGCACAAGGCCGGTCTTGTCGGTATCACATGGCCGGTCGAATATGGCGGCCACGGCTTGACCTTGCACGAACATCTGGAAGCCAACCGCGAGATCGGACTGTCTCCGATGCCCAATGCGGTGAACTCGATCGGCAAGGAACTTGCCGGACCGATCATCATGACTGTGGGCCGCGAGGACCAAAAGCTAGACCTGCTGCCGAAGATCCTGAACATGGAAAACATCTGGTGTCAGGGGTTCTCGGAACCCGGCGCCGGTTCCGACCTTGCGGCGCTGCGCACCCGTGCCGAGAAAACCGCCGATGGCTGGAAGGTGAACGGTCAAAAAATCTGGACCTCCGGCGCTTCGAAGTCGCAATACTGCCTGCTGCTGGCGCGATTGGGCGTAGCCGAAGACCGCCACAAGGGCCTGATGCTTTTTGCGGTGCCGATGGACACGCCGGGGATTGATGTGCGCGAGATCGTGTCGATCGACGGCGCGCGGTCCTTTTGCGAGGTCTTCTTCAACGACGTTATCGTTTCCGAAGACAATATGTTGGGCGCTCCCGACGAAGGCTGGGCGGCGGCAAGCCGCGTGCTTTCGATCGAACGGGCCAGCAACCGGATGTATCGCTCGTGGCGCTTCGAAAGCGAGATTGATCACCTTGTCGCGGCGTGCCGGTCGGACAATCGCGCCTATGCGGTGCTCAGGGGATACACCCGCGAGATCGCCGAAGCGCGGATTGCGGTCGAGAACCTGAAGGGGCATGTCGAAACGCTGGTCGGGGATATGATCAACGGGCAACAGATCGGCCCGCGCGGATCGCTGCCCAAACTGTATTGGTCCGAAGCGCACCAACGTTTTGCGCAAGTCGCCTATGAAATCGTTTCACGGTTCCCGCTGGACGGCGGGCAGGCTTTGGCCGATGCCCATGCACGTTTCAGGAATATCTACCTGTCGGGCCGCGCCGAGACGATCTACGCGGGCACCACCGAAATCCAGCTCGACATCATTTCGAAACGGATTCTCAACTTGCGAAAGGCGGCCTGAGTCATGGAATTTGATCTCAACCCGAATGAGTTTGAAGCGACGGCAAAAGCCGTCATGCAAGCCTGTGCGGCGGCCGAGCCGGAGGGCCGTGCGGCTTTGCTGGCAGAGGCCGGATTGATTGGCGTCTCTGTTGATGAATCCGTTGGCGGCCTTGGTCTGCCGCTTGATTTCGCGGTGCCGGTTCTGGCTGCGGCGGGGGATGGTCTTTTGGGCTTTCCGTTGATTGACGCGATGTTGATTTCCCGTGCATTTGCGGGCGTTGATACGGCCCTGGCCGAAGCCGTCGTATCGGGGGACAGCGTTGTCACGATCGCATGGCAAGGCGTGGCCGAAGACTGCGTTGTCGGCGCGGCGGCCATGGGCGACAAGGCGGAGCACGTCTTGATGTTCCGCGCCGACGGCAGTGCGGTTCTGGCGCGGACCGGCAACGGCGTTCAGGCCGAACCGATGGCGAGCCTTGACATCGACGCCCCCGAAGCGCGGTTCGTTTTGAACGGCCCGATTGACGGGGTGCAGCTGTCGGCCGATGCGGTCGAGACGCTGCGGTCCGATGCCATGGTGATGCGCTCTGCTTTCGTGCGCGGTTCGGCTGAGAGATGTCTGACACTTGCGGTGGATTATGCGCAGGAACGCAGCCAGTTCGGCAAGCTGTTGTCAGCCAATCAGGTGATCCGGCACCGTCTTTCGCGCGATAAGCTGGCCACCGAAACCATGCGCAACGCTTTGACCCGCGCGCTGACACTAGTGCCGGGCGGCGACGTCGAAATGGCGCGGCAAACCTGTTGGCTGGCCACCGCTGCGGCGGGGATTTCGGTTGCGGAAAGCGCCATTCAGGTCTTTGGCGGCATGGGCTTTACGTGGGAAGTGCCGCTGCACCGTCATCTTCGGCAAATACGCACGCAAGCGCAGGCCGGATCATATGCTGAACAAACCGAAGCCTTGGGTCTGTGGATGATCGAGACTTCGAAAAATCCTTGGTATGGGGAGATTGCCAATGTCGTCTGAAATGAAAACCGTATTGATCACCGGCGCGGGTCACGGGATTGGCGCCGCGACGGCCAAAATCATGGCCGCGCGGGGCTGGATTGTCGCCGTGAATGATTTGAAAGAAGAATTCGCAAACGAAGCCGTTGCCGCCATCACCGAAGCGGGGGGTGAGGCCTTTGCCGTGGTCGAAAACGCAGGCACCAAAGAGGGTATCGAAGCGGCGGTTGCCGCGACCTTGCAGCGTACGGGCCGTCTGGACGGGCTGGTCAACAATGCCGCATGGGTCCGCTATCAGGCCATTCCCGACATCATGCCGGAAACTGTGGACCGGATGCTGAACGTCGGCTTTTCGGGCATTATCTGGGCGACACAAGCGGCAGCGGCGGCGATGACCTCGGGCGGCACGATCGTCAATGTGGCCTCGGCGGCGGCGTTTCGTTCGGCAAAATCCTCTATGGTTTATTCGGGGATCAAAGCCGGCGTCACCGGATTGACCCGGGCCGCGGCCAGCGAGTTGGGCGAACAGGGCATCCGCGTGAATGCGGTCGCGCCCTCGGCCATTCCGACCGAAGGTACGGCGCGCAACCGCAATGTCGAACGCGACGCGGCGCGGGCGGCGGCGACGCCATTGGGCCGTTTGGGCACGGTGGACGATATTGCGCGATCCATCGGCTATTTCCTTGGTGACGAAAGCGAATTCGTAACCGGTCAGGTTCTGTCCGTGGACGGCGGCATCGGGATCGCGATCCGATAATGACGGGTCAAGCCTCTTCGGGCCTTGCGTCGCGTACGGTGCTGGTCACCGGTGCGGCCAAGGGGATTGGCTGGGCGATTGCCCGTGCCTTTGCAGCGCAGGGGCAGCGCGTTGCGCTTGCTGATATTGATGCGCAGTCCGTCGAGGCGTGCGCGCGGGAGCTTGGGCCGGAGCATGTGGCGCTGCCTGTTGATTTGACCCGATCGGGCGCAGGCCGCGCAGTGGTCGGACAAGCCGCCAAGGCGCTTTGCGGGCTTGATGTGGTGATCAACAATGCCGGTATGACCGACAGCACGGGGCGGGCGTTGATTGATATCGAGGGGGCGGCCTTCGAGCGGCTGATCGCCTTGAACCTGATCGCGGTGGAAGAGATATGCGACGCCGCGCTTGAAATATTGCCGCGCGGGGGGGCGATTGTCTCGTTGGCCTCGGGCGCATCGTTCCGGCCTCTGGCCTTGCGCGGGGCCTATTCTGCGACCAAAGCCGGTGTGGTCGCGCTGACCGAAGCGCGGGCAGGTATCGCCGCCGCCAAGGGCCTGAGCATTTGCGCCGTGGCGCCGGGATACACGCGCACTCCGCTGGTCGAAACCCTAGCGCGCGAGGGCCGGATCAACCTGGAGAAAGTTGCGGCCGGCGTTCCGATGGGCGCGATCGCCGCGCCCGAAGATATTGCGGATGCGGTTTTGCATGCGGCGCTTTACGGGGAGGCCTTGAACGGGGTGACCCTGAGCGTGGACGGGGGCAGCGCACTTGGCGCGCCGCAGGCTGGCACCGCGCCAGAACGCGGCAACGTGGCTTCTGGCGCGGTGGTGGTTTGGGGTCATGAGGAACTGGCCAAAGCCATGGGCGCTATCGGGCAGGACGGTAGCGGGCCGGTTTGCGCGCTGACCGACGCGACGCTGTTGACCCCGCCCGCCGAGATTGACTTGGCAGGGGTTCTGGCGGGGCTGCGCGCCCGCGCGGCCCGCTGCGCGCGCGAAATGACCCGTACGCGCGACTTTGCGTTGACCGTGGTTATCGGGGCGCAGACGCAGGACGACACGATTGTTGCGGCATCGGCCGGAATGCTTGTGCGGACCCTGGCGCTGGAATGGGCGCCGTCGGGGCTGCGGGTGAACGCCGTGATCTGGCACCGCCCTGTTCTGGACGGGCTGGCCGATTTGTGCCTGTTCCTTGGCGGGCCGCGCGCAAGAAAAGTGACCGGTCAGGTCATTCAAACACAAACGACATTGCGCCCGCGTAGATAAGTTGCACAGGCACACGAGCAAGAGAACCATGGGAGGAAAACATGCGTTTCGTATTGAACAGACTGGAAGACATCTCCGCCGCGTTGGTGACGGCGGGGGTTGGTCTTTTTGTGATCCTCGAAGCAGGAAGCTATCGAATGGGTTCCCTGACCAGCATGGGACCGGGGTATTTTCCTACCATTCTGGGTTGGACCATGATCGTGCTGGCGGCGCTGATGCTTGTCGCGATGCGGCCCTCTGAATCCCTGCGGTTGCCGGGGGGGCACCAGTTTCGCGGCATGCTCTGTATCGCCGCTGCCTTTGGGTCTTTCGCGCTGACCATCGAACGGTTCGGGATGCTGCCCTCTATCACCCTGGCGGTCTTCCTTGCCAGCCTGGCCAATGATCGCACCAAACCCTGGGTCGGTCTGCTTTTGGGTCTTGGCACCGCGCTTGTCTGTGCCCTGATCTTCCGCGTCGGCCTTGGTCTTCAGATCGAGGTATTCTAAAATGGATGCGCTGCTTTCCAATCTCGCGCTCGGTCTGACCGTTGCTTTATCGTGGAACGGTCTGTTCTACTGCTTCCTTGGCGTTTTCCTCGGCACGCTGGTCGGGGTTTTGCCCGGCATCGGCATCATGGCGACCCTTGCCATGTTGATGCCGATCACCTTCCATCTGGAACCTACGCTGGCGCTGATCATGCTCAGCGGGATTTACTACGGGGCGTCCTATGGCGGTTCGACGGCGTCGATCCTGATGAACTTGCCGGGCACCGCGACCAGCGCGGTCACGGGGCTCGATGGATATCCGATGGCGCAGCAGGGGCGGGCCGGTCAGGCGCTGTTCATGACGGCGATTGCCTCTTTCGTCGGCTCGCTGTTCGGTGTCATCTTGCTGGCGGGTTTCTCGGTGCCGCTGTCGCGCGTGGCGCTTCGGTTCGGGCCTCATGAATATGTGGCACTTATGCTTCTGGGTCTGATTGCCGCCTCGGTGATCGGCTCGGGGCGCTCGCTGCGCTCGTTGATCTCGGTCTCGCTCGGGCTTGCTCTGGGTCTCATCGGTCTTGACCTGAACTCGGGCGTGCCGCGCTTTACCTTCGGGCAGACGGTGCTGTTCGACGGCCTGCCGCTGGTTGCGGTGGCGATTGGTCTTTTCGGGCTTCCCGAAATCATTGCCAGCTCTGGCAGCAAGACTGTTCCGCGCGTCCAAGAGGGCAAAATCCGCCTGCGCGACATGCTGCCAACCCGCGAGGATTGGAAGCGTTCGGCCATGCCGATGGTCCGCGGGTCGGGGATCGGCGGCTTTTTCGGTGCCTTGCCGGGGACCGGCGGTCTGGTTGCGACATTCGTGTCCTATGCGGTCGAGCGGCGGGTTTCAAAACACCCCGAGGAATTCGGCAAGGGCGCGATCGAAGGCGTCGCAGCGCCGGAGGCGGCGAATAACTCTGCTGTTCAATCGGCCTTTATCCCGACGCTCAGCCTCGGCATTCCGGGCGATCCGGTGATGGCGATCATGCTGGGCGTGATGATGGTGCATGGCATCATCCCCGGACCGACGGTGATTCAGGACCGGCCCGATCTTTTCTGGGGTCTGATCGTCAGCTTCATCATCGGCAACCTGATGTTGCTGGTCTTGAACCTGCCGCTGGTGGGCATGTGGGTCAAGATCCTCAAAATCCCCTACAACCTGCTATTCCCTGTCATCGTCGCCTTCACCTGTATCGGAATCTACAGCGTCAACTACCAGATTGTCGACATCTTTGTTCTGCTCGGGTTCGGCTTCCTGGGTCTGGGGATGCGGGCGCTCAAATTCGAGGTGGCGCCCTTGCTGCTCGGCTTTGTGCTTGGCCCGATGATCGAAGAATACTTTCGCCGTGCCTTGATCGTGTCGCGCGGGGATATCGGATCGTTTTTCGACCGGCCCATCGCCGGCACCATCCTTGCGATCACCTTTGCAATCCTTGTCTGGGCCATCGGGTCAAAGCTTTTTGCCGCTTTCCGCGCGCGGGGCCGCAGAGAGGTACAGACCGATGGGTAAGGTGCAGATCGAACGGCTCGACACCGGTTTTGACTGTCTGGGGGAAAGCCCCGTTTGGGACAGCCAGAACCAAAGCCTTTGGTGGATCGACGGGGTGGCTGGCAAAATCCACGAACGCCGCGCAGACGGTAGCGTGCAAACGCTGGAGGTGACGGGCCATGTTGGCGCCATCGCCTTGGTCGAGGGGGCCGGTATCGTGGCCACCATCGACAGGCGCGTCATGTGGCTTGACCCCGACACCAAAGTCGAACAGCTTTTGGGTGGCGTCGAGGATGCGCCGGAGGCGATGCGGCTGAATGATGGCAAACTTGATCGGCAGGGCCGTTTCGTTTGTATCGGAATGGGACGCGGTGGCGAAGCCATTGGCAATCTGCACAGCTTTGGCCTGTCTACAGATCGTGTATTGGCAAAGACCGGTGTGATGATCGGCAATGGCGTTTGCTTCAGCCCGGATGGCGGCACGCTGTATTTTTCGGATACGCGGGCCCGGACATCGTACGCGGCGCAATATGACATCGAAACCGGCGCTGTTGGCCAGATCCGCGCCCATATAGATTGTGTCGCGCTTGGTTCGGGGATCGACGGGGCCACCGTGGATCGCGACGGCAATATGTGGGCGTCCTTGATCCATTCGGCGCAAATCGGCTGTTTCGCCCCTGATGGTACGTTGTTGCTCAGCATCCCTGCGCCGGTCGATTTGCCGTCGAGCCTCGCCTTTGGTGGTGCCGATATGGATGTGTTGTTTTTGACCTCGATCCGCGACAGCGGCACGGGGCGCGCGGTGTCGAAACACCCCGAGGGCGGCGGCGTTTTCGCCATACGGGGCCACGGCGCAACAGGCATAGAAGAGGCCCGTTTTCAGGGTGCGAAGAACTAGGGAGAGACAGATGTTGGATCACGACGAAGGTGGCGGCCCACTGAAGGGTTTGAAGGTCCTCGACATTGCGACCATCATCGCTGCGCCGTTTGCGGCCTCGTTGCTGGCCGATTTCGGGGCCGAGGTTACGAAATTCGAAATGCCGGGGCGCGGGGACGGGTTGCGGTATTTCCCGCCGTTCCGCGATGACAAACCGCTTTGGTGGAAGGTGACGAACCGTGGCAAACGCTATGGTACGTTGGACCTGCGCAAGCCCGAGGGGCTTGAGATCATGAAAAAACTGATCGCCGAGCATGACGTTCTGGTGGAAAACTTCCGTCCCGGTACGCTGGCCAAATGGGGACTAGATCGCGACACGCTTTGGGCGTTGAACCCCGACCTTGTGATCCTGCGCGTGTCGGCCTTTGGCCAGACCGGACCGAAATCGCGGCAAGGCGGGTTCGCACGGATTTTCGAAGCGATGGGCGGGCTGACGTATATCACAGGGATGAAAGACAGCGCGCCGGTGCACCCCGGTTATCCGATTGCCGATGCCTTTGGCGGGGTGTTCGGTGCCTTCTCGATCATGGCGGCGCTTTTCGGGATCAAGGCAAACGGAACGAAGGGCGACGAGATTGATCTGGCCCTTACCGAGGCGACCTTTCGGTTGCTTGAAAATCTTGCGATTGAATATGATCAGCTTGGCCAGGTGCGCGAACGCGACGGCAACAACAACCAATATACAGCGCCGGCGAATGTGTTTCGCACCAAGGACCAGCGTTATGTCACCGTCACCGGGTCGACCGAAAATATGTACGCGGCGAATATGCGTGCCATCGGCCACGGCGATATGATCGACGATCCGCGCTTCAAGGGCAACCGCGCGCGGCTTGCCCACCGTGACGAGCTGGACGCGATCTTTGCCGAGTATATCGAAAACCACATGCTGGACGAGGTGTTGGAAGCTTTCGAGCGCGAAGGTGGCGCAATCGGGCCGATCTATTCCGTCGAGCAGATTTTCGAGGATGCGCAGGTGCAGGCCCGCGATGTCGTGACCGATGTGCCCGACGAGGATTTCGGGTCGGTCCGGATGCAAAACGTTGTGCCGCGCCTGACCAACAATCCGGGGCGGGTGCGTTGGGCGGCCAAAAGCCTGGGCGCGGATACCGATGCGATCCTTGGCGATCTGGGTTTTAACACCGCGCAAATCGCCAAGTTGCGCGACAACGGAATTATCTGAGGGCCATCATGACAACCGTGATCAAGAGCAGCCTTTCGGGCGGCGTTCTGACGCTGACCATGGCGGGGACGAAAACCAAAAACTCCATCGGCCGCACGCAATACGAAGCGCTTGCCGCCGCCTTTGTGGACGCCGCGCACGATTCGGCGGTGGGGGCGATTGTCATCACCGGCGAAGGCGGGTTCTTTTCCTCGGGCGGCAATGTCCGCGGGCTCGAGCAAAGCCGGCTGTCGCCGCGCTCGGAGGTGGCCAAGAACACCGATTCGCTTTTTGCGATGATTATGGCGTTGCGCAATTGCCCCAAGCCGGTGATTGCCGCGATCGAAGGTGGCGCTGCGGGGCTGGGCCTCTCTTTGGCGCTGTCTTGCGATATGGCAGTGGCCAGCGCGGAGGCGCAATTTACTGCGGCCTATGTGAAAATTGGGCTGACGCCGGACGGCGGGGCCACCTACTTTTTGCGCGAGGCGCTGCCGCGTCAGCTTGTCTCGGAAATGTGTATGCTGGGCCGCCCGATCAGCGCCGAACGGCTGTTCGCCGCAGGGGCGTTAAACGAGATCACAGCGCCGGGCGCGGCGTTGGATGCGGGGATTGCGTTGGCCAAGGCCTGCGCGGCGGGCGCGCGCGATGCCATCGGCACCATCAAGGCCGAAATCGCCGTGGCGGGGCAGGCGGCGCTGTCCGATCAAATGGATTACGAGGGCCGCATGATCAACGCCTACCGCTACGGAAACGAGGCCGGTGAAGGCCTGGCGGCTTTCCTCGAGAAACGCAAACCGAACTTTAATGGAGGCGCCGCATGATCCGCGACCAGCACAAACTCGATACGCTTTTGGCGGACGTGCACCGTTGGGTGCGTGAGGTGGCGCACCCCAATGAGGACCGCGTCGATGCCAACGACCGTGTGCCCGACGAGATCGTCGCCGACATGGCGGCGCGCGGTTATTTCGGCTGGTCGATCCCGCAGGAATACGGCGGCCTTGGCCTGACCACCGAAGAGTTGGTCATGGGTGCGATGGAGCTGAGCCAAAGCGGCGTGGCCTACCGCGCGCGGGTCGGCACCAACACCGGCATCGGCTCTGAAGCTTTGGTCGCCGATGGCACCGACGCACAAAAGAGCGCCTATCTGCCGCGTCTGGCAAGCGGCGAGATCACCGGGTCGTTCGCGCTGACCGAACGCAGCGCGGGGTCGGACGCCACGGCGCTGACCACGTCGGCACGCAAGGACGGCGATGATTATGTGCTTAACGGCACCAAATGCTACATCACCAACGCGCCGATCGCCGATATTTTCACCGTCATGGCGCGCACCGATCCGGACATTCCGGGCGCACGCGGCGTGTCCGCCTTTGTCGTCGAACGTGGCACCCCCGGTGTCAGCACCAGCGCGCCCTACAAAATGATGGGTCAGCGCGGCTCTCCGGTGGGCGAGGTCACGTTCGACAATGTACGGGTGCCGGCGCGCAACCTGATTGGCGGCGTCGAAGGGCAGGGGTTCCGCACCGCGATGAAGGTGTTGAACAAACAACGCATCCATCTGGCCGCGCTGTGCACCGGCCCGTCGATCCGTATGCTTGACCTGGCGATGGAACATGCTGAACAGCGCGAGCAATCGGGCCAGAAGATCATCGACTTTCAACTTGTTGCGGCGCTTTTGGCGGATTGCCGTGTTGATGTCGAAGCTGCCCGCGCCCTGGTGCTGCAAACCGCCCGTGCCCGCGACGAGGGGAAGGACATCGCGCTGGAGGCCTCGATCTGCAAATATTTCGCCTCCGAAGCATCGGGACGCGTCGCGGATCGCGCGGTGCAGGTTTTTGGAGGCGCGGGCTATGTCGCCGATCACGCGCCGATCGAACGCTATTACCGCGATGTGCGCCTGTTCCGCCTGTATGAAGGCACTAGCCAGATCCACCAACTCAACATCGTCAAACAGGACCGGCGCCGCCGCGCGGTGACCCCGTAACAATGCGCGATTTTGATGTCATCATCGTCGGCGGCGGTTCGGCTGGCGCCACTTTGGCAGGGCTTCTTAGCACTAGCCGCGACTGCCGCGTTTTGCTGCTTGAAAGCGGTCGCCGTGATATAAGCCCGTGGGTCCACATCCCCGCGACCTTTTTCAAGGTCATTCAAAAGGGGCGTGATGCGGTGATGATCACCGGCGAGGCGGAAGACAATCTTGCGGGCCGCCCCTTTGTGGTGCCGCAGGGCCGTGTGCTTGGTGGCGGATCGTCGGTCAATGCGATGCTTTACCTGCGCGGCCAACCGCAGGACTATGACGGATGGGCCGAGATGGGGGCCGAGGGGTGGAGCTGGCAAGAGGTGCTGCCGGTGTTCAAACGTCTTGAGGCCAATGACAGCTTTGCCGATGCCTACCATGGCATTGATGGTCCGTTGAGCGTGTCGAGCCCGCAGTTCAAGCACCCGCTGTCAAAGGCGTTTGTCGAAGCCGGCACCCAAGCCCAGATCCGGCCGAACCCCGACTTTAACGGCGCGCGGCAAGAGGGCATCGGATTTTTCCAGACCACAACCCGCAAGGGGCGGCGTACCTCTTCTGCGCGGGCCTTTCTTGGCCCTGCCAAACGCCGCAAAAACCTGACAATCCTCACCGGGGCACCGGTGGACCGCGTGCTGTTCGAGGGCACACGCGCCGTTGGTGTCCAGCTTGCAAACGGCGAACGTTTCTCGGCGTCGCGCGAGGTCGTTCTGAGTGCGGGCGCATTTGCCAGCCCTATGATCCTGATGCGATCAGGTATCGGATCCCGTACTGATCTGGAACAGCACGGGGTGCAGGTGGTCGCCGATTTGCCCGGTGTCGGACAGAATTTCCAGGACCACGCCATTGTCCCTGTCGAGGTCAAAACCCGTGGTGCGACCTCGGTCGTGGGCGAGGACAAGATGCCGCGCGGCCTGTTCCATATGCTGCGCTACCTTGCAACCCGAAGGGGTTTGCTGTCGTCGAATATGGTTGAAGCGGGCGGCTTTATTGACGTCGCGGGGCAGGGGCGTCCCGATGTGCAACTGCATTTCATGCCCGGATATAATGCCGCCAAAGGCGTGATGCAGCTGGAAGGTCATGGCGTGACTTATTCTGTTTGCGTCCTGCGTCCGAAATCGCGCGGCGAGGTGCGTTTGCGCTCTGTCGATCCACTGGCGCCCCCGCTGTTTCGCAGCGGCGTGATGAGTGACCCCGCCGATATGGAGCTTTCGTTGCAAGCGCTGCGCCGTGGCCTTGATCTGTTGGCGCAACCCGCCCTGCAAAGCGTATTGGCCGAGCGCAAGAGACCCGCGGCAGATGTGGAGACGGACGAGGACTTGCGCAGCTATATCCGCGCGCACGTCAAGACGGTCTATCATCCCGTTGGCACGGCAAAAATGGGCGCGGCCTCGGACCCGATGGCGGTGGTGGATGCGCAGCTGAAAGTACACGGTGTTGACGGGCTGCGCGTGGCCGATGCGTCGGTTATGCCGTGCCTGCCATCGGGCAATACCAATGCGCCGTGCATCATGATCGGGGCGCGCGCGGCCGATTTCATCCGCGCCAGCGCGCGGCAAAATAACCCCAGGGAGCACGACAATCCATGACCGAGGTTTTCATTTGTGATTATATCCGCACACCGATCGGCCGCTATGGCGGCGGGCTTGCACCGGTGCGGGCCGATGATCTGGGGGCCGTGCCGATCACTGCCTTGATGGAGCGCAACACTGGCGTCGATTGGGCGGCAGTGGACGAGGTGCTTTATGGTTGCGCCAATCAGGCGGGCGAAGACAACCGCAATGTGGCGCGTATGTCGGCCCTGTTGGCTGGGCTTCCTGTTGATGTGCCGGGGTCGACGATCAACCGTCTATGCGGCTCTGGCATGGATGCGATCACCATGGCGGCGCGGGCGATCCGTGCGGGCGAGGCCGACCTGATGATCGCGGGCGGGGTCGAAAGCATGTCGCGTGCGCCCTTTGTGATGCCAAAGGCGCAAAGCGCGTATTCGCGCGATAACGCTGTCTATGACACCACCATCGGCTGGCGCTTTGTGAACCCGTTGCTCAAGGCGCAATATGGCGTCGATTCCATGCCGGAAACTGCCGAAAACGTTGCGGATGATTTTGGCATCAGCCGCGCGGATCAAGACGCCTTTGCGCTGCGTTCGCAGGAAAAGGCGGCGGTCGCGGTCGCCAACGGGCGATTGGCGCGCGAAATCGTTCCGGTCACGATCAAGACCCGCAAGGGCGAAACGGTTGTGGATACGGACGAGCATCCGCGCGCTTCGACGCTTGAAAAGCTCGCAAGCCTGCGCCCCAT
Organism: Sulfitobacter sp. W027; assembly: GCF_025143985.1. Lineage (NCBI taxonomy): Bacteria > Pseudomonadati > Pseudomonadota > Alphaproteobacteria > Rhodobacterales > Roseobacteraceae > Sulfitobacter > Sulfitobacter sp. W027. The sequence goes on along the minus strand of NZ_CP083567.1, from coordinate 143,966 downwards.
CGTGCGCGAAGGCGGCACGGTGACGGCGGGCAATGCCTCGGGGGTGAATGACGGGGCGGTGGCGCTTGTTCTGGCCTCGGAGGCGGCGGCGCAAAAACACGGGCTTACGCCGATTGCGCGCGTCCTTGGCGGTGCCACCGCAGGCGTGGCACCGCGCATTATGGGCTTTGGCCCCGCGCCCGCGTCGAAAAAGCTGATGGAGCGTCTTGGCCTTTCGATCGACGATTTTGCAGCGTTCGAGCTGAACGAAGCCTTTGCCAGCCAAGGGCTTGCGACGTTGCGCGATCTTGGCATTGCCGATGACGATATGCGGGTCAACCGGAACGGCGGCGCGATTGCGCTTGGCCATCCGCTTGGTATGTCCGGCGCGCGGATCACCGGCACGGCGATGCTTGACCTCAAATCCGGCGAAAAAAGCCTTTCCACCATGTGTATTGGTGTCGGTCAGGGGATCGCCATCGCGCTGGAGCGGGTCTGAGCAAGACCTTTCGCACGCAGGGGGAAATTGGGATTGCCTAAGGAGGCCATATCGCCACTGATTAGAGTAACTCCGGACATGGATTCTTCTCCTTTGGTGATGGCTCTAGCAACTGTATCTCTTGGCGGGTCAGAGCGGTCCAATTCTGGCGTGATTCACAGCTCAGAAAACGGAGCGGTCACATGGGTTCTGTCGCAAACTTTTTGGAATATGGGCCTGCTCGCCAAGCTGTGATAGATGCCGCCTTTTGAATAGGCGGGCGGGTTTCAGTTCGTGACGATTAACTTCAAAGGCAGCCACTACCCCAAATCCGTCATCCTATACGCTGTGTTTTTCTATGTGCGATATGCTGTTTCCTATCGTGATCTGGAGGAGCTCATGGTCGGGCGCGGGGTCGAGGTAGACCATACTACCCTGAACCGTTGGGTAGTAAAGTATGCGCCGTTGATCGCCGCGACTGCCCAAGCACGAAGCGTCCGACTGCCGTATCTTGGCGCATGGATGAAACGTACATTAAGGTTAAAGGAAAGTGGACCTACTATTACCGAGCCGTCGACAAGACAGGAAAAACCCTTGATTTCATGCTCTCTGAACGTCGCAATCGGGCTTCAGCTCGGCGGTTTTTCAAGCGGGCAATTGGCACCAATGGTGTGCCAGTTCGGGTCGTCATCGACAAGAGCGGCGCTAACCTGGCAGGCCTGCAATGGGTCAACGTCATCCTGAAGTTCACGAACTCAGGGAAGACCATCAAGATCCTCCAAGTCAAATACCTCAACAACATCGTAGATCACGCGCCCTATGCTTGGCTTCAAGGCCTTGCACTCGGCCTACGCAACACTGGCCGGGATCGAGACTGCACACATGATCCGAAAGGGGCAACTCGACGCCATCGGGCTCACCGCATTCCAGAAGTTTGCGGCGCTCGCAGCATAACTGCGCTCGCACAACGGCCGCCTTCAATCGTTAGGATAATTTGCGATTGAACCAGCGCGTATGCTTGAAACACGCCCTCGGATGGTTGTTGCTGTTGCTTTGGCAAACCGCATGGCTCGGAGGCTTTGGGCCATGTTGATGACGGGCCAGATTTATCGCATTCGCGGGGCCGTCGCTTAGCGGCAGACCCACGGATACCGGCAGGTATGTGAGGACGAAAGGATCGACTAAGGAAAGCGGATCGACGAGAACGAACATGGAAAAACCAGTGCAACCCTTCGCGGCTTCGAGCCCGATAAACTGATTTGGAGCCAAGTTCGCGCATCTCCATAAGGGCCAGCAGCCAAGTGTGCTGCACAAACAGGCCGGACACGTGACTGCACCCGATCATGCTATCTAAACGTCGAAACAATCACCCACATAAACCGGGGCATCCACACGTGGGTTGCGACAAATCCCCTATCTTGCTGGAAAGCAAGGAGAACGGACATGGCCCACACAGAGGCACGTTAACGGGTGTGAGGTTGCTGGTGCATCGACATCCCCTACAAGCGCCACCGGTTTCCGCCTCAGATCATCGCTCATGTTGTATGGCTCTATGTCCGGTTCAGCCTGAGCCTGCGCGAGGTAGAGGAGGTGATGCTGGCAAGTGGAGTAGACGTTTCGTACGAGATGATCCGGTGCTGGACCACAAGGGCCTCAATAACTGTGCAGAAAACAGCCATTTCCCTTTTCGAAAACGAGAGCGCGTGATGCAGGTTTTCCGATCGCCGGGTAGTTTACAACGCTTCGTCTCGATGCAATCTGCAACCCGCAATTCCTTCTCCGTACCAGCCCGCCGTCGTTCCGCTCTCACCATCCGCTACCATCGACTCGAAGCATTCGAGGCGTGGAAATCCGCAGCAAACGTCGCTTAATCAACGGTCGGCATGCCAACTTGTAAGCTCGGTTAGTTGGCGTGACAACACCTGCTTCGGTCCATTCCCCAACAACTCACCAGTGTTACATCCAAATTTTGAGTCAAAAGGTCGTTCACGGCCACTTGATCTAAAGATATTGCCACAAGAGGCCATATGAGGCCTATTGACAAGTAAGTCACAAAAGGCCATATGTGACCGACTACGGTAGGTTATCCAGCTTAATCGGCATCTCACGGCCTTTAGGGAAACAATGACGACGTCTCAACAAATCGAACAGGAAATCGGGCTACGTCTCGCGCGTCTGCGCCTCGCGCGCAACGTAACCCAAATTGACCTCGCCGAGAAGGCGGGCATCGGAGTACGCACCCTGCGTCGCTTTGAGGCTGGGGACCCTTCCACCCTGGACACCTTTCTTCGCGTCGCCGCTGCGCTCGATTTGGAACAGGCGGTGCTGTCTGTGTTACCAGAGGGAGATATCAGGCCAATTGAACGCGTCTCACAGAAGGGGAAGGAGCGCAGGAGAGCGAGTCCTGCATCGGAACAACCCCCAAAAACATCATGGACCTGGGGGGATGACGTAGATGACTGACGCGAGCGTAGTATTGTGGGGTCGGCGCATCGGTGCCGTAAGCTGGGATGAAGCGCGCGCACTCGGCATCTTTCAATACGATCCGGCCTTTGTGGGCGCAGGTATTGAGGTCGCGCCTTTGAAGATGCCAGTACGGGATGCACCCTACGAGTTTCCCGCCCTTCCAAAGGAAACGTTCAAAGGGTTACCTGGAACGTTGGCTGACGCATTGCCGGACAAGTTCGGCAACCGGTTGATTGATGCATGGCTTGCGGAAACGGGGCGAAGCGCGGGCCGGTTCAGTCCAGTGGATCGGCTTTGCTACATCGGCAACCGCGGAATCGGGGCATTGGAGTTCGAGCCAACGGTCCGTAAGGCGACCCGGTCCAAAAGGCTGGAAGTGGGCCAGTTGGTGGATCTGGCTAACAGGGTCTTAAGCGAGCGCGAGAACCTTACTGGCAGGCTCGGAGGCGAGGACGACGCAGAGGCGCTCGAGGATATTTTAAGTGTCGGAACTTCGGCGGGGGGCGCGCGCGCGAAGGCGGTGCTTGCCTGGAACCGAGACACCGGTGAGTTCAGGTCAGGGCAAGTCAAAGTCGACGAGGGATATGAGCACTGGCTCTTGAAGTTCGACGGCGTATCCAACAATCGAGATAAAGAGCTTGCCGATCCACAAGGCTTCGGAAAGATCGAGTACGCATATTACCTGATGGCGACGGCGGCGGGCATCGACATGTCGGAATGCAGGCTTCACCACGAAGGCGGACGAAGCCATTTCATGACACGTCGGTTCGACAGGGACGAACGGGGGCGAAAGGTCCACATGCAATCGCTCGGTGCGATGCAGCATTTCGACTTCAATGACCCGGCCTCTTATTCCTACGAGCAGGCCATCATGACGATCAGGGATCTTGGGCTCGGAATGGATGTGGTGGAGCAGCAATACAAGCGCGCTGTCTTTAACGTTGTCGCTCGGAACCAGGATGACCACGTCAAGAATATCTCTTTCCTCATGGACAGGTCCGGAGCTTGGCGCCTGTCTCCCGCGTACGACGTGGCCTATTCCTATAATCCTTCTGGATCCTGGACACGCGACCACCAAATGAGCATGGGTGGGAAGCGGAACGATTTTGCGCATGACGATCTCATGAGATTTGCGTCAAATGTGGGGCTTAAGTCCAACAAGGCGAACCAGGCCATTGAGAACATCGTGGGCGCGGTCGCTAGGTGGCAAGAGTTCGCTGAGCAGGCAGGTGTTGAGCATTATGATGTGAGCCGCATCGAAAAGACCTTTCGCATGAATTTGCTTATCAAATAGCGCAAGATTGCCTGCTATCGTGACCGGAGAAGACAAATAGGTTTGGGCTTATATGTGATACTAAGAAATTATACTTTAAATAGATAATATCATGAAATCAAACGGGCGACCCCGGGTCGAAGAAGATCTTCCCAGTCGACCAGAGCTCATACGGCGTATTGTGGAGGCGTGGGCGGAGACAGGGGTGGCCAGTAGAGGTGGTCCAAATTGTCAGCGCTGACATGAGCACTCAGGTTGGTTCTGTCGCAAATTTTGTTGAAGTTTGAGTGCGGGGATTGGCTGGACACAATTATGCTGCGAGCGCCGCAAACTGCTGAAATGCGGTAAGGCCGTTGGCATGGATCTGCCCCTTTCGGATCATATGCGCGGTCTCGATCCCAGCCAGTGTCGCCTCGGCAGAATGGAAGGCCTTGAAGCCAAGCATCGGGCCCGTGATCCGCTTTACGAAGCGATGATCTTGTTCGATGATGTTGTTGAGGTATTTGACCTGCTGTATCTTGATGGTGTTGCATGAGCCCGTGAACTTCAGGATCACATTGACGCTTTGCAGACCCGCCAGATTAGCGCCGCTTTTGTCGATGACAACACGGTCAGGCACGCCGTTCGTGCCAATCGCGCGCTTGAAAAACCGACGGGCCGCAGCCTTGTCGCGACGCTCAGACAACATGAAATCAAGGGTTTTTCCCGTGTTGTCGACCGCCCGGTAATAGTAGGTCCATTTGCCTTTAACCTTGATGTAGGTTTCGTCCATGCGCCAAGATTCGGCGGTTGGTTTCTTGCGGGACTGCGCTTGTGCCGCCAACAGCGGCGCAAACTTAACCACCCAACGGTTCAGCGTCCCATGGTCAACATCAACGCCACGCTCCTCCATGATCTCCTCGAGATCGCGATAGGAACCAGGGTAGCGCAGATAGAAGAACACGGCGTACAAGATCGCTTCCTTTGGGAAATGTACGCCCTTGAAGTCAACCATCGCTCCGCCCCTCTCGTCCGCCACCTCTGCCGCAAAATTACTGCCGCGTCACGTGACCCGGCGAAAGTCAAAAAAGTTTGCGACAGAACCGCACGATTGATATCGCGGCAACTGTCCTGGGGAGGGCGGGTTTGCAGTCTTGTTTCGGGATGCAGGGTCGAAATCTTTTTGGTGAACCGGGCGATGAAGATATACTGATCGACGATTACGGGATGATCGTACTCGAGGAACCTGATGCGAAAGTCGGTTTGGTCAGTTTGGTGACACCTCGTTGGCGACTGTCCGTTTTCGAGGAAGGCGACTGGGGTCAACTGTTCGATCTCGAAAACGATCCTCTGGAGCTCAACAACCTATGGAAAGACTCTGCGGCTTCGACGGTTAGAGAACATCTGACACACCGGCTGCTTCAAAAGATGGTCTCGTTGCGAGACAGGAGGCTTTCGCCCACGGCCTTGGCCTGAATCAGCGATACGACACCGCGAATAGAGGCTACATTCGTGGATAAGGTATTCGTGTTAATAGTGTTTTTTTGTTTGCATCGCATGATGAACTGATGCTCGATCTTCCGAAGGACTAAATTCGGAAATGAGGTTCTACGCCGGCAGAAAGTGGGGGAAACCGATCTCAGCCTCGAGTTACTCCTCCTTTTGAATAGAGATTGCAAAGACGCCGCGTTATCCATTTTTTCTATCACGAATATCGATCGTTGTCGCTAGCGAATAGACCGCTTCAAATTATAGGTGTCACCTACAAATATTTGCGAAGCATGGTGAAAGATGACCAAAGTTTATGATGCGGCCAAGCATGCACTGGACGGCCTGCTACACGATGGCATGCTGATTGCGGCTGGGGGCTTCGGCCTGTGTGGCATCCCCGAGTTACTGCTGGACGCGATAAAACAGGCAGGCACCAAGGATCTGACCTTTGCGTCGAACAACGCAGGTGTGGACGATTTCGGTATCGGCATCCTGCTTCAGACCAAGCAGGTCAAAAAGATGATCTCGTCCTATGTAGGTGAGAACGCGGAATTTATGCGTCAGTACCTGTCGGGCGAGCTGGAGCTGGAATTCAACCCCCAAGGCACGCTGGCCGAACGTATGCGCGCTGGCGGCGCTGGCATTCCGGGTTTCTACACCAAGACTGGTGTAGGCACCGTGATCGCCGAAGGCAAAGAGCACAAAGAATTCAACGGTCAGACCTATATCCTCGAAGAGGGTATCTTCGCGGATTTGGCGATCGTGAAAGCGTGGAAAGCCGATGAAACTGGCAACCTCGTGTTCCGCAAGACCGCCCGCAACTTCAACGTGCCTGCCGCAACCTGCGGTAAGATCTGCGTTGTTGAGGTGGAAGAAATCTTGCCGGCAGGGTCGCTGGACCCCGATCACATCCACCTGCCGGGGATCTATGTGCACCGGATCATCAAAGGCGAGCACGAAAAGCGCATCGAACAGCGCACCGTCCGCAAGCGGGAGAACGCATAATGGCTTGGGATCGTCACCAAATGGCGGCCCGCGCCGCGCAAGAACTGCAAGACGGTTGGTATGTGAACCTTGGCATCGGTATTCCGACGCTGGTGTCGAACTACATCCCCGAGGGGATCACGGTGACGCTTCAGTCGGAAAACGGCATGCTGGGCATGGGCCCGTTCCCCTATGAGGGCGACGAGGACGCAGACCTGATCAACGCAGGCAAGCAGACCATCACCGAACTGCCCCACTCGGCCTATTTCGACAGCGCGCTATCCTTTGCGATGATCCGTGGCGGCAAGATCGCCATGGCGATCTTGGGCGCGATGGAAGTGGCCGAAAACGGTGACCTGGCGAATTGGATGATCCCGGGCAAGCTGGTCAAAGGCATGGGCGGCGCAATGGATCTGGTGGCCGGTGTTGGCCGCGTGGTCGTTGTGATGGATCACACCAACAAGCATGGTAAGTCCAAGGTTCTGAAGGCATGCACCCTGCCGCTGACTGGTCAGGCTGTGGTTGACCGCATCATCACCAACTTGGGTGTGATGGACGTGGTTGAAGGCGGTCTGAAGCTGGTAGAACTGGCTGATGGTGTGACCGAGGAAGAGTTCCGCACCGCGACCGAGGCGACGATAATCTGAGGTTTGATCGAGCTATAGCTGCGCGTTGCCTGACAAGAGAGCAGCGCCCTGATGCCGATTAATAGTCGACCGCAAAGTGAGAAGGAGAAAAGCGCAATGAAGGTACTGGTACCTGTCAAGCGCGTGATCGACTACAACGTCAAAGCCAAGGTGAAGGCTGACGGTTCGGGTGTTGATCTCGCCAACGTAAAGTTGTCGATGAACCCATTCGACGAAATCGCCGTCGAGGAGGCAATCCGCTTGAAAGAAGCCGGTGTCGCGACCGAAATCGTCGCCGTGTCGATCGGTGTGAAGCAAGCACAGGAAACGCTGCGCACCGCACTGGCCATGGGCGCGGACCGCGCCATTTTGGTTGTTGCCGCAGATGACGTGCACACCGACATCGAGCCGCTGGCCGTCGCCAAGATCCTCAAAGCGATCATTGAGGAAGAGAAGCCGCAAATCGTCATGGTCGGCAAGCAGGCCATCGACAACGACATGAACGCAACTGGTCAGATGCTGGCGGCGTTGCTGGGTTGGAGCCAAGCGACCTTTGCCTCCGAAGTCAAAGTCGAAGACGAAAACGCCATCGTCACCCGCGAGGTCGACGGTGGGTTGCAGACGATCAGCGTGAAACTGCCCACGATTATCACCACCGACCTACGCCTGAACGAGCCGCGCTATGCGTCGCTGCCGAACATCATGAAGGCAAAGAAAAAGCCGCTGGATGAGAAGACCGCCAATGACTATGGCGTCGATGTCTCTCCGCGTCTGGAAATCGTCAAGACGTCCGAGCCCGAGGCGCGCAGCGCCGGTGAGATGGTGCCCGATGTCGATACGCTTGTGGCGAAACTCAAAGAGAAGGGGATCGTGTAATGGCCGTTCTTCTGCTTGCTGAAATCGACGGCGGTGAACTGGCGCAGGACGCCACCGCCAAGGCCATTTCCGGTGCAAAAGCCCTGGGCGATGTGACGGTTCTGGCCGTTGGTGCATCCGCCAAGGCTGCCGCCGAAGCCGCCGCCAAGATCGACGGTGTCGCAAAAGTGCTGGTCGCCGAGGACGCGCTTTACGGTCACCGCCTGGCGGAACCCGTTGCGGTGCTGATCGTGTCGCTGGCTGGTGATTATTCGCATATCGTGGCCCCCGCCACGACCGATGCGAAGAACATCATGCCCCGCGTCGCAGCCCTGCTGGACGTCATGGTCCTGACCGATGTGACCGCCGTTGTCGACGCCGACACATTCGAGCGTCCGATCTATGCCGGTAACGCGATCCAGACCGTGAAGTCGAAAGACGCCACCAAGGTCATCACCTTCCGGACCTCGACCTTCGGCGCCGCGGGCGAAGGTGGCTCGGCTGCTGTTGCGGATGTGGCTGCGGCGGCCAATCCGGGCCTGTCCGAATGGGTCGAGGATGCGATGGCTGCAAGCGATCGCCCCGAGCTGACCTCAGCCGGTGTGGTTGTCTCTGGTGGTCGCGGTGTTGGTTCGAAGGTAGACTTCGCCATCATCGAGACGCTGGCCGACAAGCTGGGAGCCGCTGTCGGTGCCTCCCGAGCTGCTGTCGACTCCGGCTATGCGCCGAACGACTGGCAGGTTGGCCAGACCGGTAAGGTCGTCGCGCCCGAGCTTTACGTGGCCATCGGCATCTCGGGTGCGATCCAGCACCTTGCAGGGATGAAGGACTCCAAGGTCATCGTCGCGATCAACAAGGACGAAGAGGCCCCGATCCTCCAGGTCGCCGATTACGGCCTTGTCGCAGATCTGTTCACAGCCGTGCCCGAACTGATCGAGAAACTCTAAGAACGTCAACTCGAATGGGGGGTATCCCCTTGACATACGGTAGGCGAAATCCTATCTATAGTGCATGAAACAAACAAATGTACGCCAGTTCTTCCAGCAGTTCCCAACCGATGAGGCTTGCCTAGAGCACCTTTTCAACGTGCGTTTCGGTCAGGGTCACACCTGCCCCAAGTGTGAGCGTGACGCCAAGTGGTATCGCTTGCATTCTGAGCAAGCCTATTCCTGCCAGTGGTGCGGTCACCACATCCACCCAATGGTGGGCAGCATCTTTGAAAAGAGCCGCACACCATTGCAGCTTTGGTTCTACGCGATATTTCTGTTCACCACGTCCAAGCATGGCGTGAGTGGCAAAGAATTGGAGCGCCAGTTGGGCGTGACGTACAAGACCGCATGGCGCATGGCTAAGCTGATCCGTGAGCATATGGCTTATGTAGATGGAGAAGCCCCTCTGGGTGGCGCAGGCGAGGTTGTAGAGGTCGATGAGACCTTTGTAGGCGGCAAGACGACTGGCATGGATTGGCGCAAGCGCAAGACCGTCGTGATGGGTATGATGGAGCGGGGCGGTGACGTTATGCTCAAAGTGGTTGAAGATCAGACACGAGGCTCCTTGATGCCCCATATCAACGATAACGTGGCGCACGGCACCGAAATTCACACAGATGAGTTGAAGGCCTACAAAAAGGCCGTGAACGTCAAGCATTATAGCCACAAGACAGTTAACCACTCCAAGGACGAGTATGTCGGGCCAGATGGTGAGACTACCAACTCAATCGAGAATTTCTTTGGTCATCTGAAGCGGTCGTTGAAGGGTACGCACAACAACGTGTCTCCCAAGTACCTTGAGGCCTACGTCAAGGAATTCGAGTACCGCTTCAATCGTCGGACGACCCCTGATGTGATGCTGGGCGAGTTGCTTTCTCGCTTCCCTGAGTTGGACGCTTGATCAGCGCATCCAGCTTGTCGAGATCGCCATCTGGATCGGCCTCATGTTCTTTGATGAATTCTTCAATCTTGCCCTTTCGGGCCTTTTTAAGGTTTGTCATTTTCTTCAATCCTGCGCACTTTTCTCTCAAGTTCGTCTAGTCTATTGAGAGTGTTGAGAAAGCCTTCATTGGCCTGCTTGCAAGCTTGTAGCTGCTCGACTGCTTCAGCAAATTCTCTATTTCTCGACTCTAAGTCCATCCTGAAAAGTGCCGCATCGGTTGCAGCATCATCAGCGCGCTTGAGCATATGTTCAGGCATTCTATTATCGAGAAGGTCTTTCATTTCTGTTTTGTAGTCTTGGACAATGCCTTTAATTTCAGCCCGAAACTCAGACTGAATTTTTCTTGAACTTGTTTCTATCTCCAGTTCTTTCCCGCGCTCTTTCGTTATGGTCGCCCTCACGGCAGACCATATCAAGTAGATCGTAATACCCAAAAGGATTATTTCGCCCAACGGGTGATCAAAGAAGTGCTTAACTGCGGCCCACCATTGGTCGAAGATTAACATGAGCGAGTCGCTCTGTTCGACCAAGCCACGGCCCACGACATCCCAAGCAAACGCCCCAGATAGCCCGCCGAAGAACCACCGGAATGGATGTAGCCATAGCGATAGCATAATGATCTTAAAAGCTTGCATACTCCAATCATCTCACGATTCCTCGCGTGGAGTCGAGCGATAACGTATGCTGAGGGGATACACCCCACTCGAATTTACATAAGAAGTCTTATGCGTTTTTTGGCCAACCCAGGGTGGATTCACAAACGAAGTGCAAATTCTGTACGAATACAGAGAGTTGCATGGAGTATAAAGAATGGGAACCCACTACTGTCACCTGAAGCTGGACGAACGTCGCAAGCTTGCAAAGTGGCTTGAAGCCAAAATGCCGATTTCAGAGATCGCGGATCGACTGGGTCGCGACCCCTCCACGATCTACCGAGACATTAAGCGTAATCGGTACACGGACGGCGAACTGCCTGAGCTAAACGGGTATCACGCGCTCGTCGCTCAGGACAAATATGAGCAGCGCCGCGCGATCCATCGCAAGATGATCATTCACCCTGATTTGAAAGCCGCCATCGAAGACCGCTTGAAGGCTGGCTGGTCGCCCGAACAGATAGCCGGCAGGATGCGGCTCGAACGGCACCCGATCCGCGTGAGCCACGAGACGATCTATCGCTTTGCCTATTCCAAAGACGGTCGCGAGGAACAGTTCTACCGCCATCTCCCTGAGCATCGCCGCCGCCGTCGGCCGCGTGGTTACCGCAGGCACAACAGAGCCCACATATTCGACATTCAAAGCCTGTCACACAGGCCTGAGCGTGTCTCAGAACGCTTAGAATTCGGCCATTGATGGTGTGGATGCCCCACCCCTGAAGCGGCATCAAAGTGTGCCATAACGGTGATGTTGAAAGCACCAAATTGGAGGAGGCATCCAGGTTCTGTCGCAAACTTTTTTGACTTTCGCCGGGTCACGTGACGCGGCAGTAATTTTGCGGCAGAGGTGGCGGACGAGAGGGGCGGAGCGATGGTTGACTTCAAGGGCGTACATTTCCCAAAGGAAGCGATCTTGTACGCCGTGTTCTTCTATCTGCGCTACCCTGGTTCCTATCGCGATCTCGAGGAGATCATGGAGGAGCGTGGCGTTGATGTTGACCATGGGACGCTGAACCGTTGGGTGGTTAAGTTTGCGCCGCTGTTGGCGGCACAAGCGCAGTCCCGCAAGAAACCAACCGCCGAATCTTGGCGCATGGACGAAACCTACATCAAGGTTAAAGGCAAATGGACCTACTATTACCGGGCGGTCGACAACACGGGAAAAACCCTTGATTTCATGTTGTCTGAGCGTCGCGACAAGGCTGCGGCCCGTCGGTTTTTCAAGCGCGCGATTGGCACGAACGGCGTGCCTGACCGTGTTGTCATCGACAAAAGCGGCGCTAATCTGGCGGGTCTGCAAAGCGTCAATGTGATCCTGAAGTTCACGGGCTCATGCAACACCATCAAGATACAGCAGGTCAAATACCTCAACAACATCATCGAACAAGATCATCGCTTCGTAAAGCGGATCACGGGCCCGATGCTTGGCTTCAAGGCCTTCCATTCTGCCGAGGCGACACTGGCTGGGATCGAGACCGCGCATATGATCCGAAAGGGGCAGATCCATGCCAACGGCCTTACCGCATTTCAGCAGTTTGCGGCGCTCGCAGCATAATTGTGTCCAGCCAATCCCCGCACTCAAACTTCAACAAAATTTGCGACAGAACCCTCGAGATCACCCTCTTTCAGCCATTCCGAGATTTCGAAGGTTTGCCAGAACCGCACCGGGCAAAGGTTTTTGATCGGGTAGAACGCAAGTTTGACCTGATGCAAGACCTTGGCACAGACCTTGTTCTTATCTGTTCGAGCTGCCACCCGGAGGCTCTTGGTGGCATCGACCGGTCTGCGGCGGACTTCAACGAGCTCGGCGACAGGGCGGCCAAGCGCGGCCTGCGGGTCGGCTATGAGGCGCTGGCGTGGGGGCGGCACGTCAATGACCACCGGGACGCATGGGAAATTGTGCGCCGCGCCGATCACGGCTCGGTTGGCCTGATCCTCGACAGTTTTCACACGCTGGCGCGCAGGATTGATCCGGAAACCATTCGCCGCATTCCCGGCGACAAGATCTTCTTTGTACAACTCGCCGATGCGCCGGCAATTGACATGGACCTGCTCTATTGGTCGCGCCACTTTCGCAATATGCCGGGGGAAGGTGATCTGGATGTAACCGGCTTCATGAAGGCGGTCATGGCCACCGGGTATACGGGGCCAATTTCACTGGAGATCTTCAACGATCAGTTCCGCGGCGGCCACCCCAAGACCATCGCAAAGGACGGCTATCGATCGTTAGTCGCTTTGATGGACGACGTGCGGCGTGAAGAACCAGCGACGACGCCGACAACTCCCGCTCTGCCAAAACGCTCGAAGGTCGAAGGGGTGTCCTTCGTCGAGTTCGCCGCCCGGGGCGCAGAAGCCGATACCCTGGAGCGATTGCTCGAAACGCTCGGCTTCACTCTCTCCGGCACCCATATCGCCAAAAAGCTGTCCCTTTGGACCCAAGGCGATATACGGATCGTGGTGAACCGGGAGACCACCGGCTATGCCAGCAGCGCCTATACGACCCACGGCACAACCGTCTGCGACATCGGCATTTCTGTCGATGCGGCGACTGAGACCGTAAGCCGTGCCAAGGCGCTTGGTGCCGCGCCCTTTCATCAGCCGATTGGCCCCGGTGAGTTGGATATACCGGCCATTCGCGGGCTAAGCGGCAGTGTCTTGCATTTCATCGACCAAACCAGCGGACTGAATGATGTCTGGTCGGTCGAGTTCAACCAGACCGACGCCGAGCAGACACATGCGGGCCTGACAAGCATCGATCACATTGCCCAGACCATGAGCTATGACGAAATGCTCAGTTGGTCTTTGTTTTATACCACGCTGTTCGACATGGAAAAATCTCCGATGGTCGATGTGGTAGACCCCGACGGGCTGGTGCGCAGCCAAGCTTTGGAAACTCGAGATGGCGCGTTTCGCATCACGCTTAATGGCGCAGAAACTCATCGCACCATGGCAGGCAACTTCCTTGCCGATAGCTTTGGCGCCTCCGTGCAGCACATCGCACTGGCGAGCGAAGACATTTTTGCCACCAGCAGCGCGATGCGGGCCAAAGGATTCGAGCCACTGCCAATATCGGACAACTATTACGCCGACCTCGTCGCGCGGTTCGATCTGGATGCCGACATGCTCAGCGCCCTGAAGGCAGGGAACATACTCTATGATGAGGATGCAAAAGGGGCGTTCTTTCAGTTCTACTCGCGTCCTTATGCAGGGGGCATGTTCTTTGAAATCGTCGAGCGTCGTGGCGGATACGCGGGCTACGGCGCCCCCAATGCCCCCTTTAGAATTGCCGCTCAGAAACGCCTGATGCGCCCGAAAGGAATGCCAAAGATATGACCGACAAACATGACGCTGGAATGAAGGTGCGCCGCGCGGTGCTGGGAGATGCCCATGTGGACCGTGCTCTGGCGGCCGGGACGGAGTTTGACAGCGCCTTTCAGACACTGATTACCGAAGCGGCCTGGGGGACGGTCTGGGCTTCTGATGCGATCACGCGGCGAGAGCGGTCCATGATCACACTTGCGCTCTTGGCCGCGACCAAGAACTTCGCCGAAATCCCGATGCATATCCGCGCGACCGCCAATACCGGCGCCACGCGACAGGACGTGATCGAGGTGTTCCAGCATGTCGCTATCTACGCCGGAGTGCCCACCGCGAACCACGCGATCGCGCTGGCTAAACAGACCTATGCGGAAATGGAGGAGGAACAATCATGAGTAATGGGGACCTCATCCAACGTGACCGCTTGTGGCATCCGCCTGCCCTTACGCCCGATTACAAAACCAGTGTCGCGCGCTCGCCGCGCCATGCGCTTTTGTCGCTGCAAAACTCGGACAGCGAGCTAACCGGACCGACCTTTGGGCAGAACGACATTGCAGAAATCGACAATGATCTAATCCTGAACTACGCCAAAACAGGAGACCCTATTGGGGAGCGCATTATCGTGCATGGCCGCGTTCTGGACGAAAACGCGCGACCGGTTCCGAACACCCTTGTCGAGATCTGGCAGGCGAACGCAGGCGGCCGCTATCGGCACAAGAAAGATAGTTATCTCGCACCGATTGACCCGAACTTTGGCGGGTGCGGTCGCACGCTGACCGATGACAATGGAAACTATGTCTTCCGCACCGTCAAACCCGGCGCCTACCCATGGCGGAACTGGGTCAACAATTGGCGGCCGGCCCATATCCATTTCTCAGTATTCGGGACCGCTTTCGCGCAGCGCCTGATCACCCAAATGTACTTTGAGGGCGACCCTCTCATCGCCAAATGCCCGATTGTGCAATCCATTCCGGAACAACGCGCCGTTGATCAGCTTGTCGCCGCATTGGATCTAAACGCCTCCCTGCCGCTCGATAGCATTGCCTATAAATTCGACATCGTGCTTCGGGGACGCCGCTCGACCTTCTTCGAAAACCGGCCAGAAGGAAACTAATCTTGGTGCAAGCACTCGACTACCTCAAAGAAACCGCATCTCAGACGGCTGGGCCCTATGTTCACATCGGGCTCGTTCCCGGCGACGCCGGCTTCGATATCTACGACCACGAACTGGGGCGGGACATTGCTGGCCCGAAGGCTGCAGGCACACGTATCACCGTCACCGGGACGGTAACCGACGGCACCGGCGCGCCGGTTAAGGACATTTTGATTGAGGTCTGGCAGGCAAATGCTGCAGGCATCTATCCCGGAAAGGGCAAGGTTGAAGACGGCTTTCGCGGTTGGGGGAGGGTCACGCCCGATTTCGAGACCGGGGTATTCAGCTTTGAGACCGTGAAGCCCGGCAAGGTGACGGGGCCCGATGCCCGGCCAATGGCTCCGCACCTCAATCTCTGGCTGGTAGCGCGTGGCATCAATGTCGGGCTCAACACGAGAATGTACTTCGGTGACGAGGACGAGGCCAACGCGGCTGACCCAGTCCTCACCCTGATTGAGCAGCCCCTACGTCGTGAGACGCTGATCGCGCGCGCCGATGGCAATACCTATCACTTCGACATTCGCCTACAGGGCGAGGGCGAAACCGTATTCTTCGATCTATGAGGCCCCTATGACCAACCCGTGTATCATCTGCGTGGCACTCACCGGGTCCCTGCCGACGAAGGACAACAACCCGGCAGTGCCGATCACCATTTCCGAACAGATCGAAAGTGCTCAGGAGGCCTTTGAGGCGGGCGCCTCGATCGCCCATTGCCACGTGCGCGACGATCACGGTCGCCCCACCTCAGACCCGGACCGTTTTGCGCGACTGAAAGAAGGTCTGGAACAGCACTGCCCGGGCATGATCGTCCAACTTTCAACCGGGGGACGCTCTGGCGCGGGTAAGGAGCGCGGCGGTATGCTATCGTTGTCGCCGGACATGGCTTCGCTGTCAGTAGGGTCGAACAATTTTCCAACCCGCGTCTATGAAAACAGTCCCGACTTGGTCGACTGGCTGGCCTTGGAAATGATCGCCCATGATGTCAAACCCGAGATCGAAGCCTTTGACCTTGGTCATATCGTACAAGCCACCCGCATGGCCCAAGATGGTCGGTTGAAGGGGCCCC
Source organism: Sulfitobacter sp. W027 (assembly GCF_025143985.1). Lineage (NCBI taxonomy): Bacteria > Pseudomonadati > Pseudomonadota > Alphaproteobacteria > Rhodobacterales > Roseobacteraceae > Sulfitobacter > Sulfitobacter sp. W027. Next base: position 127,713 of record NZ_CP083567.1, on the reverse strand, counting down.
TTTATGTACAGTTTGTCATGGGTGTGAAAAATGCGATGCCTGCGGACGAGCCGATTTTTGACTTCTACATCGAAACACTCAAACGTCTGGCACCGGACGCCCAATGGTGCGCCGCCGGTATCGGCCCTGCACAGTTGACCATCAACGAATGGTCTATCGCCAAAGGCGGCCACACCCGGACCGGCCTGGAAGACAATGTCCGGCTGGACCGCGATAGGCTCGCGCCCTCCAACGCCGCATTGGTCAAGCGGGCCGTCGCACTTTGCAAGAAATACGAGCGACCTGTCGCGACTTGGCAAGAGGCGCGGGAGATATTGGGGCTGAAGACGAGAGAGAGTGCTGCGCCAAAGTCCGCCTCTGCCGCCACCCCATGATGTTCGCCACCCTCAACGGGATAACACACCACTATCGCTATCGGCCCGGAACCGGCGTGCCTGTGGTGTTTCTGAACTCACTTGGTACGGACTTCCGGATCTGGGACGAAGTCATTGACCGGCTGCCGTCACGAACGCCAGTGCTTTGCCTTGATAAGCGCGGCCATGGGCTGAGCGACGATGGGCCAATTACGATGGACCAGCTCATCGACGATGTTGCTGCCCTTGCTCTGCACCTTGACCTGCCTCCTGCCCTGATCTGTGGTGTATCCGTTGGCGGCCAAATCGCTCAAGGTTTTGCCGCTGCTTATCCGGGGCAGGTGAGCGCGCTCATGCTATGTTGCACCGGAGCCAAGATCGGTGACGCGGGAAGCTGGAATGCGCGCATTGAAATCGTTGGGAAGTCCGGTATCGCTGCGCTCTCGGACGCCATTCTTGAACGCTGGTTCAGCCCAAACTTTCACGCGACACGATCGGCAGAATGGGCAGGCTACCGCAATATGCTGGCCCGCACATCTGCTGCTGGCTATAGCGGCGTTTGCGCCGCAATCAGAGACAGTGACCTCACGACGCGAGCTGGGGCGATCACGGTGCCGACAGTTTGCATCGCCGGAAGTGAAGACCGCGCGACCCCGCCGGAACTCGTCAGGGCGTTGGCGCAGATCATACCGGACGCCTCCTATCGCCTCGTGCCCGGCTGTGGTCATCTACCCTGCATTGAAAACCCCAAGGTTGTCTCAGATTTGCTGGAAGACCTGATGGAAAAGATTTCATGACCTCCCCTTTCGAGCATCCCTGGTTGAGCGGGTTATTTGGCGACGCAGAGGCCACGGAGATTTGGGGCCCCACGCGGCAGATGACGCATATGATCGCCTTCGAGAGAGCCTATACGCAGGGGCTGTGCAAAGTCGGCACTATTTCTGAAGATACCGCGAAAGAAGTCGCGCGTACTTTCGACGATTTCCAACCCGATATGGAAGCACTTCGTTCTGCGACAGCGCGTGACGGGGTGGTTGTTCCCGAACTCGTCCGGCAGATCAGGGGGTCCGCGGGTTCTCATGGTGAAGCCATACATAGCGGCGCGACTTCGCAGGATGTGATTGATACCGCTTTGGTCCTGACTTTGAAGGACTACAGTAACCTTCTGAAGCGGCGCCTTTTGGAACTGACGGAAGCAATAGACGCTTTGTCGGCGCGGTTCGGGAGCCGGAGGATCATGGGGCGCACCCGGATGCAGGCGGCGATGCCCATTGCGGCACGAGAGCGGTTCGTAACATGGTCTCAGCCTTTAGACGACCATCGTCAGCGGCTCACGCAGACCAGGCCCCGCGTCGAGCGGCTTCAACTTGGGGGCGCAGCCGGAGATCGGGCAGCTTTGCCCCATGCTGAATCTCTCGGGGCTGAAGTGGCTTTACGGCTCGGTCTCGCGAACCCGCCAAAGGCATGGCATGCAATGCGCGACGCGGTGGTCGACTACGCTGGGCTGCTGTCGCTGATCAGCGGATCGCTTGGCAAAATGGGACAGGACATTTGCCTCATGGCACAACAAGGCGTCGACGAAATTGCGCTGCTGAATGCAGGCGGTTCGTCTGCGATGCCTCACAAACAGAACCCAATCCTAGCTGAATTGCTTGTAACGCTCGGCCGATTTAATGCCACTCAGGTTTCGGCCATGCACCAAGGCCTTATCCATGAGCAGGAACGCTCAGGCGCGGCTTGGGCGTTGGAATGGATGGTGCTCCCACAAATGGCCCAGACGACAGCGCGCGGCCTCTCAGCATCAATCGAAATCTGCAGAACCATTTCCCGTGTTGGTTCAAAGGACATCAAATGAATTCCCAAAATATTTATGTACTTAACGGCCCTAATCTCAACCTGTTGGGCACTCGGCAACCTGAGGTGTATGGATCGGAAACCCTGCAGGATGTTGAGACCCTCTGCCGGCGCGTCGCTGCTGAGAATGACTTTGCTATTCAGTTTCGCCAAAGTAATCATGAAGGTGAAGTCGTAGAGATGATTCATGAGGCAAGAACCGAGGCGGTGGGTATTGTCATCAACCCCGCCGCCTATACCCATACATCGATTGCAATCCGCGATGCTTTGGCGAGTTGCGATATGCCCATCTACGAAGTCCATATTTCTAACGTACATCGCCGGGAGGCCTTTCGGCATCACTCCTATGTATCGGGTTTGGCGACCGGCGTCATAGCGGGATTGGGGATCGAAGGCTATGCTGCTGCTGTTCGTGCAATCTCTTTATCGAGAGCAAAATTGATTAGGTGAACGAGCTTCTGGATCCCAGAATACGCAGCTATTGGCGGGCTACCTCGGCTCAATTGGCACTGCCGGTTTCTGGGCATAGCGCGTGCCTTCAAATAGCGTGCAGGGCGGCTGGTCCATCCACGATCATCATGGGGCAGCCGCGTGAACAGCGTTCGACGCGACTGTCGATGCCGTAAAGGCGGCGGATGAGATCGGGTGTTAAGACTTCGAGGGTCGGACCAAATGCAAGGGTGTAGCCTTCACCCAGTGCCATCGTCGAGGTGCAGCAACGCATCACCTGATTGAGGTCGTGCAGCGCTAGGATCATTACAGCGCCAGTTTCCTCGGCATAAAAGCGCAGCGATTCCAAAACTTCGTACTGACGATTTAAGTCAAGCGCCGATGTCGGCTCGTCCATGAGTACCACACTGGGACGGCTCACCAGTGTCTGTGCGATTGAAACTGCCTGACGCTGCCCCCCGGATAGTTCGGATAGCTGCTGGTCCGCGAGGTGAGTAATGTTAAAGCGGCGCACAGTCTCATCCACAGCGCTCATTTCCTCGGCATTTAATCGCCAGCCGCCATTGTGCTGTTTCAATGCCAGTATGATGGATTCATAGACTGTGAGGGCAGCGGTCATACCCGTATCTTGGGGCATGTAGCGTAAGTCCTCACTTTCGGCGCCTTCCAGCCGGACGGCACCAGTACCGCGCAGATGACCTGCAATGCGTCGGAACAGCGTCGATTTCCCTGCGGCGTTTGCCCCCACCAAAGCTGTCAATGCACCGCCTTGAAAGCGGGCAGTGACGTCGGTAAGGATTTGTCGCCGCCCATAGCGCGCCCCGATGTTGTCCAGTGCCAGACTTACCATGACTTGCGTCCTTTCGTCAGGATTAGGGCTGCAAAAAAAGGAACGCCTACAAGGGCCGTGATGATACCGATGGGCAGCACGGCACCCGGCAGGATCGCCTTGGAAAGAACCGACGTGGCCGACAGGATTACTGCCCCCGACAGCATCGCGCCAGGCAGGAAAAAGCGTTGATCCTCACCTAGCAACAGCCGCGCCACATGCGGTCCAACAATGCCGATAAAGCCGATAGTGCCGACAAAACTGACCGGCACTGCTGCAAGGATCGAGACCAGCACCAGCGCTTCAAGGCGCAGTCGTTTTACCGGCACGCCCATGGCGGCGGCGCGCACCTCGCCCAGCCGTATCGCCGTCAGCGCCCAGGCGCGGCGGGCAAACAGCGGCGTGCAAACTGCAAGGATGATCGCTGTGATCGCGACTTTTCCCCATGTGGCTTTGGTCAGGCTGCCCATGGTCCAGAAAACCACAGCCGACAGCGCTTGCTCGGAAGCAAAATATTGAAGTAGCGCCAGTGCCGCGTTGAAGGAAAACACCAACGCGATGCCCAGCAGGATGATGGTTTCTGTCGTCACACCCCGCAGTGTCGAAAGGCCGAAGATCAACATCGACGCGGCCATCGCCATCGCAAAGGCGTTGATTGGCACCATCAACGCCACAGCACCGGGAAACAGCGCCACGCCCAGCACCATCGCCAGCGCAGCTCCGAAGCTTGCCGCCGCCGATAGGCCCAAAGTAAACGGGCTGGCCAGCGGGTTAGCCAGAATTGTCTGCATTTGCGCACCGGCCAGCGAAAGGCTTGCCCCAACAGTCACTGCGAGCAGCGCCATAGGCATGCGGATGTCCCAGATCACAACGCGCATTTGCAAATCTGCCGCTTGGGGCGAAAGGATTGTTTGCAGCACATCCCACAGGGCATAGCGTGCAGGCCCCAATGACACGTCCACCGTCACCGACAGCACCAGCGCCACAGTCAACCCCGCAAGGATCACAATGCGGCGTGCCACGAGCCCGCGATAGCTTTGCCCGCTCGCGGTTTCAGGGGTGTGTAATTCTGCGGTCGTCATGGCGGCTCCAATAGCAATTGGCGGCCCTTAAAGGGCCGCCATGGTCAGATGCGTACAGGCTTAGTTGGTCGTGGTGTCGCTCAGTGAGACCCAATAACCCGGGCTGTAGTCCACTGGTAGAAAGCGTGTGTGCAGTTCTTTCAGCGTCACTTCGGGATCAAGATCGGGGAATAGTTCGGGGTGGAGCCACGTGGCCAGCCGCTGCACTGCAATAAAGCTGTAAGGCGAGTTGTAGAACTGGTGCCAGATGCCGTGAACCTGACCGTCTTTTACAGCCTTTATGCCTGTATATGCGGGGCGGTCCATTAAGGCGGTCAACTTGCGCTTGGCCTCAACCATGTCCGAGCCGGGCCCCATACCAATCCACGCTCCACCGGGCACATATGCCTCCCAGTTGCCGCCGGTAACGACAACCTGATCCGGATCCGACGCGATGACTTGCTCGGCGTTCACTGTGCCAAAGGTCCCGGGAATGAATTCGGACGCCATGTTGGTGCCTCCCGCCAGTTCCACGAAGCGACCAAAGTTGCCGTCCCCGAAGGACATGCAGCAATCTTCAGTATAGCCCCCGGCGCGTTCGACGAAGACCAGCGGGCGGTCAAAGTCCTTTTGATCTGCGATGACATCGGTGACGCGAGCAATCTCCTCACTATAGAAGGTGCCAAATTCCTCGGCTCTCTCTTCCTTGCCGAACAGTTGCCCGATGATCTGCATGGACTGCGACGTGTGCTCGAAAGGCTTTTCACGAAAGTCCACATAGACGATAGGGATGCCGACCTTGGCCAGCTTCTCCTCGTAGCCTGCCTCGTCGGTCGCAGCTTTGGATTCGAGGTTCATGATCATCACATCAGGGTTCAAAGACACAGCCTGTTCGATGTCGAACGATCCGTCTTTGAACCCGCCGAAGGTCGGGATATCCTTCATGTGTGGGAACTTCCGCGCGTAGATATCGTATGTCTCCGGCGAGGCTTCCTCGAAATCGTCGCGCCAGCCAACCACACGTTCGAATGGGTCTTCGCTGTCCAGAACGGCGGTGAAAAAGACCTGCCGACCTTCGCCCAAAATCACGCGTTCGACTGGTGCATCGACCGTGACCTCTCGACCCGCAATGTCAGTCAAAGTAATTGGGTCGGCTTGCGCAAGGCTGGCTGCGAGAAGGCTCAGCGCAGCGGCGCCAAAGTAGGGACGAAAGGTCATCGGATGCTCCTAATGAAGTGTCTCGGAGCCCGTCTAGGTTTCCCGACTGTTTTAGTCAACTACCAACTTGACAGTTTCAGTCATCTATATAGAAAGCGCCGATCAGACAGGGGACTGCCTCATGACAACCAGCAACAGAGACTTGCGCGATGATATCCGCGACTATTGGTCTGAGCGCGCCACTACCTTTGACGATGAACCTGGACACCGCATAGATGCTGACATGGCTGCATGGCAGGCCTTATTCCGGCGTCATCTGGGTGATGCCGACGGACGTGCGCTTCTTGATCTTGCATCTGGCACCGGAGAGATTGCGCGCTTGTGTCAGAGTTTGGGCTTTGCGGTGACTGGACTGGATTGGTCCGTGCCGATGTTGGACCGCGCACGCAGCAAAATGCCGGATGTGACCTTTCTGCAAGCCGATGCCGAACGCACAACGCTGCTATCGGCAAGCATGGACGTGATTGTCACCCGCCATTTGGTCTGGACGCTGGTCGATCCCAAAGCTGCCTTTGCCGAATGGTTTCGCGTATTAAAACCTGGCGGAACATTATTGATCGTGGATGGAGATTTCGTTTCGCAAAGCCTTTTAAGCCGGATCGCCAAACGATTATTGCGAAGCGGCACAAACAGGGCCGCCATTTCCCCTCAGGTCGTCCGTCACAATGAAATTCTGGCGCGAGTGCATTTCAGTGCAGGGGCACGGGCCGGTCTTGTGGCAGCAATGCTGAATGCCGCTGGATTCGATCGTGTAAGAATCAACACGGATCTCGCACAAATCCACCGCGCGCAGTCGGCCCAGCTTGGGTGGCGAAAATCGGTTTTGCGCCGCTTGGAACATCGATATGCGATCAGCGCGATCAAGCCGCAGGATATATGATCAATTCTTATGTGGTCCGCGGTTAGGTCCTTGACAACGGTCGAGTGCCGAAAAAGCGTCCTTTGCAATAACAACCACGACAAATTGCCGACTTCTAACTTAGCCAACAGTAACAAGCATTGAGATAATCGTCCTCCTAATTGGATCAAACATGACCCACCTTGATGCCAGAGTGATGTCGGGGGGGGGGACCGGTTACAGCATCGGTCCCTACTATCCGCGCAAACGGCGCTTAGTTCGGATATCGCTCACATCAAGCTCTTTTCGCTACAGTTTCAGTTTGAAGGCTCAGACCCGTTTCGAATGTCTGCATCGCTGATGTTACACCTTTTTCAGAAGGCCACGTGACGAGGAGGATCGCACTGCCCGTCACGAGATGTTCCCGCAAAACATTTGCCATCGTAGCGACAGTCGCTTCTAAATACCGTTGGCCTTGTTTGGTTACCTCAACACAAATATCCACCGAGCAGTCCGGCGGCATCCCTTGTTGCATCCACAGGTCGGACAGTCGGCTGGCTTGAGAGACCGACATATAAAGCGCTGTGGTGGTGCCGGGACCGGACAGGCGGATGCTGTCGGGCAATGGGTCTTCGGCCCTGCCGGTGCCTGTCGCCAGCACAAGGGTATTGGTGACACCCCGCTCTGTCAGGCTGCGGGTAAGCCCGGCTGCGGCAGCACAGGCGGCAGTCACACCGGGCACGATTTCGATTGGAATACCGGCGTCACGCGCGGCCTCCACTTCCTCGGCAGCGCGTCCAAACACCCCGGGATCTCCGGATTTCAACCGCACAACGCGACGCCCCTTCTTCGCCTCGGAGACGACCATGCTGTTGATCCGATCCTGCGGCCAGCGATGGGCGCCGACGTGTTTGCCGACGAACACGCGCTCAGCGTCACGGCGGGCCAATTCCAGAACCTCTGCATCGACCAACCTGTCGTAAAAGATTACATCCGCTTCCTGAAGCCTTTCGACCGCGCGCAGGGTCAACAGGTCGCGCGCGCCGGGGCCAGCGCCGACCAAGGTGATCTGGCCGATATTCTCCCCGGTGGTGCCGCCGCTGGCAATGGCAGCTTTAATGTCACGCGCGGCGTCGCGTTCGGCCCCTCGTACCCATTGTCTGCGTGGAGTCCCCTTGAAGACCCAAGCCCAAAAGGCGCGGCGCTGTGCCAAGGGAATATTGCCTGCGACACTGGGTCTGAGCCGCCCGGCAAAGGCAGCGAGGCCACCAATGTTCTGCGGCAGAAATCGCTCAATCTTGGTCTTAATCTCGCGCGTTAATACAGGTGCGGTGCCTTCGCTCCCGATCGCTACGACGATGGGGTCTCGGTCCACGATGGCGGGCGTGGTCATGTCGCAAAGGTCGGGCTGGTCGACCACATTCACCGGGCAGCGTGCCGCCTTGGCGAGCGCATGCGCCGCTGCATCCAGCGCGGGGCAGCCGGTGCCGACAAAGGCCATGACCGCGTCCTCAAACACCGCCCGCGATAGCTCTGAGATCTGCCCTGCCCGCCCGCTGTTCACCAGATCAGCCAGTTCCGCATCGAGCGCCGGGGCCACCAGAACCAGTTCAGCGTCGGTTTTCAGGAGCAATCGCGCCTTCTGTGCCGCCTGCTCTCCGCCGCCGACGATAACAACCCGGCGGCCCGTCGTACGGATGAACATTGGAAAAGATTTCATGGCAATCTCCTGTCAGGCGGCCTGCTCGGTGGTGTCGGGAATACCCAGCGTATCAAGCGCAAGTGCTTTGGTGCCGGTGATGATTTCAGCCTCGAATGCGGTCGGCGTTTGGTGCGCCCACGTGCGGGCTGTATCAGAAGACAGACGGCGGGTTTCATCACAAAGCGCTGGAAAGGTCGCCTCCCAGCTATGCCCCTGCCGCAATCCGAAGGCCGCAATCTCTTTTGAAGGGTGGCGTTCGAACTCTCCGCCGCCGCCCTTGATTACGGTCAGGCCGTTCAGCCCCAAAAGCGCTGCCGCGTCGGCCTGCAAGAGGCGATAGGACGGGTGAAACACACCCTGCACACAGGCCGACGCAGCGCCCGGGTTCAGCATGCGGCAGACGGTGTTGACGCAGGACCGCAATCCAAAAACCCGCCGCAAATCCAACAGCCGGAACAGAGCGGGATGTGCACGTTCCAGCGGCAAATAGGCGATACCGTCGCGATCAAGCAGCCGTGCAATTTCGTCAGCGCAGTCTCCAACCCCGATCCCCGCAACGGCTAAGCCGTCCCGCACCTGTGCATCGGCGCCGTTCCAGCCATGCAACAAGACGCGGTGGCCCGCCTGCGCGACCTCCTGCGCCGACAGCAGGAACCACGGCGCACCGCGTGTGCGGCCGGCGGCATAGCTGGGCCAATCCAGATCGACGGGCGGCAAGGCGGGCATATGCGCCTGCGCCGCGGCGGCAAACCCGGCAATCTCGGGCGCAGTCTCGCCTTTCATTCGCAAGAGCATCAAAAGCGCGCCCACAGCTTCGGCATCTGCATCCCCCCGCAACATGGAGGACATGGCATCAAAGGCTTCCTCCTGCGTTAAGGACCGTGACCGCCCGGGCCCGCGCCCCAGCGTACGAACATGGGCTGACAAGCTCATTCTGCGGCCTCACGGGTTAAAAGATTGTTCAACAGTTCCGCGATTTCCGGGCGGCAAGAACCGCAGTTAGTCCCAGCCCCCAGTGCTTCGCCGATACTTTCGACTGACATCAGACCGCGCGTTTCGATCGCTTCAAGTATGGTGTTGATCCCCACGCCAAAGCAGGAACACAAGGTTGGTCCGGGGTTCGGGGCGTCGGCTGCAGGGCGTCCCGTTAACGCGCCAGCCGCGCGGGTGCCGGGCAATGTCACGAGGTAATCACGCATGATCGCGACAGGGGTTGGCGACACAAAGAGCGCGCCCAAAAGCACCCCGTCGGCGTGAGCCGCGATCCGTGCAGAGCCGCGGCGCGCATCTATGATCGTGGTCAGCACAGCAGTCGGCGCATCAAAAAGCCGCCTTGCCTCGGCCTCCCAATCGTCAGGCTGCAGGCGGCCAGCCAACTCGGCGCGAAACCCGCGCGATGTCCGCGCCAAGGCCCAGTAGTCGGCGGTCAAGTGCATAGGTTTTTGTGCGACGGCAAAACCGTACCAACCGGCATCGAACCGGCGCAGGTCAACAACGCCCGCCTTGCTTTCGGGCTGGCCGGAAACCGGATCGCAGGCCGCCGCGATCAGCGCGTCGATCCGGGCAGAGGGGGCTGTCTCTGCTGTCCAGTGCATTGGGGCAAAGACCTGCCCTGTCTGCACAGCATCGGTGATCCGCGCGCGCAGGATGCTGACACCCGTGGGGCTGGAGACCTCTACCAGATCGGAGGGGTGAATGCCCAATACCGTGGCATCTTCGGGGTGAATTTCGAGAAAGGGTTCCGCCAGATGGGCCGACAATCGCGGGCTTTGGCCGGTGCGGGTCATCGTGTGCCATTGGTCCCGCACGCGGCCTGTGTTCAAACGAAACGGATAACGCCGCGTCGTCCGGGCCGCTGGCGGCCGCCACGATACGGGCAGCAAACGCGCCCTGCCATCTGGGTGAAAGAACTGCCCATCCGCAAAGAACCGCCCGCCTTGGCGCGCAGCGGTGATTGGCCAGCGCTGCGGGGCGAAATCATCATATTGCTGGTCCGTGATCTTGGCCAAACCCGAGATATCGAAATCCCGTCCGAACCGTCCCGCAATACCTGAAAGGGCTGCATATTCGCGAAAAATCTCTGCTACGCCGTCAAAATGAAATCCCGTTTCGAACCCCATCCGCCGCCCCACCTCGGTCTGAATATGCCAATCCGGGCGGGCTTGGCCGGGTGCGGGCAGTACGCTGCGCTGGCGGCTGATGGTACGGTCGGAATTGGTGACGGTGCCGTCCTTTTCAGCCCATGCAGTGGCGGGCAAAAGCACGTCGGCCAGCCGCGCCGTGTCGGTCTGATCGGTAATGTCGCTGACAACGACGAAGGGGCATTCGGAAATTGCATCCCGCACAGCATCGGCTTCGGGCATGGAGACGGCGGGATTGGTGTGAATGATCCACAGCGCTTTGATCCGCCCGTCGCCCACCGCTTGAAACATGTCGACAGCTTTGAGCCCCGGCTTATCGGGTAGCGAGGGCACGCCCCAGAAATCACGCACGGCAGCACTGTGATCGGCATTCTCAAGATCCAAGTGACAGGCCAACATATTGGCCAGCCCACCGACCTCGCGCCCGCCCATCGCATTAGGCTGTCCGGTCACCGAGAATGGGCCGCAACCGGGCTTGCCAATCCGACCAGTCGCGAGGTGGCAATTCAGGATCGCATTGACCTTGTCGGACCCGCTGGTCGACTGGTTCACGCCCTGCGAGTAGATCGTCACGACCTTCTCATGCTGCATCCAGAGGCGGCAGAAAGCGACTATTTCCGCGTCGCTCAGCCCGGTTGCGGCCCCGCTTTCGATACGAGCCCTGTGCAGGGTTTCATCATAGCCGCTGGTATGGCGCAGAAAATCCGCATCACAGGCACCGCCATCATAGATCTCGCTAAAAAGCCTATTGAAAAGCGCCACATCTGAGCCGGGTTGCAAGGCCAGATGCATATCGGCGCCATCACAGCTCGCGGTCCGGCGGGGGTCGATCACCACAATCTTGGTCCCACGGGTTGCGCGTGCTCCCAGTAGGCGTTGGTACAGTACAGGATGACACCAAGCGAGGTTCGACCCCACAAGCACAACAAGATCGGCCTCGTCGATGTCTTCATAGGTGCCGGGCACGGTGTCGCTGCCAAAGGCGCGCTTGTGACCGGCAACCGATGAGGCCATGCAGAGCCGGGAATTCGTGTCGATATTGGCCGACCCGATGAAGCCTTTCATCAGCTTGTTGGCGACGTAGTAATCCTCTGTCAGCATCTGGCCAGAGACATAAAAGGCGACGCTATCTGGGCCGTGCTGCGCGATGGTTTGCGAGAACCGGTCGGCGACATGCTGCAAGGTCCAGTCCCAGCCCGCCTCCTGCCCATCAACGCGGGGGGCCAGCAGGCGGTTTCCCAGACCCACGGTCTCCCCCAGTGCCGCCCCTTTGGAGCAGAGCCGCCCACGGTTCGCTGGGTGATCAGGATCGCCGCGCACATTCAAACCGCCCGCCCCATTCGCACGCAGCAGCACGCCACAGCCCACGCCGCAATAGGGACAGGTCGAGCGCACCTCTGGCATGGCGGAGCCGTCCATCACGCGGCACTCCGACTTGCAAGCTTGGTCGCATCGATCAGGATGCGCCCAGCCTCTACCCGCGCAGGATATGTGGAGATGACCCCCTTTTCGCCCTGCGCCTGCCCGGTGTTCAGGTCGAACACCCAGTTGTGCAGCGGGCAAGTGACGGATTGACCATGAACGATCCCTTCAGACAGCGGTCCACCCTTGTGCGGGCAGCTATCGGTGGTAGCGAAAACCTCCGCCTCGCCGGTGCGGAAAAGGGCCACGCAGCCAAGTGCCGTCTTGATCTTGCGCGCACCGCGCAGGGGAATGTCGTCTATCGCGCCGATGTCGATCCAGTTCATTCCGCGGCCTCCAGTGTCAGATTGGCGAGGGGCTGGTACCGCTCTGCCGTTTTGGCGTGCTCGGCCCAGGGGTCTTTGCGATAGATGGATTGGCTGAGCTCGAATGCCGCGATCAGCCGTGCGCGTTCCTCGGGGTCGGCGATGCGGGCCTGCACCCAATCGAGCCCAACCTTGGCGACCCATTTATAGGCGCGGTCGAGGTATTTGGCGTGCTCACGGTAAAGTTGGACAAAGGCAATCGTCACATCAATCGCCTCTTGCTCGGTGCCGACATCACAAAGGCGCTCGGTCTCTTTGACGTCCATCCCCGCTGCGCCGGCAACGCTCACCTGATAGCCGCTGTCGACGCAGATGATCCCAACATCCTTGCAGGTGGCTTCGGCACAGTTACGCGGGCAGCCGGAGACACCCAGCTTGACTTTGTGCGGCGTCCATGACCCCCAGAGCGCCTGTTCCAGCTTGATGCCGAGGCCGGTGCTGTCCTGCGTGCCAAAACGGCAGTGGTCGGTGCCGACACAGGTTTTCACCGTGCGCAGCCCTTTTGAATAAGCATGGCCCGAGACGAGCCCCGCCTTGTTCAGATCGGCCCAGATATAGGGCAGGTCTTCGCCCTTCACGCCCAACAGATCAATGCGCTGACCGCCTGTGACCTTGACCGTCGGCACATCGTATTTGTCGGCGGCATCGGCAATGGCGCGCAATTCGGCCGGGTTGGTGATCCCGCCCCACATGCGCGGCACGACGCTGAAAGTGCCGTCTTTTTGAATATTCGCGTGTTTGCGTTCATTCACGAAACGGCTCTGCGGGTCGTCTTGATACTCTAGGGGCCAATCGGCCAGCAGATAGAAGTTCACTGCAGGGCGGCAAATGTGACAGCCGTTGCGGGTTTTCCAGCCCAACTCCTGCCAAACGGCCTCTTTAGACTTCAACTCCTGCGATTTGATCAGCAGGCGGATGTCCTCATTGGTTAGGTCACAGCAGGGGCAGATGGGCTGGGCGGTCGGCATGACGAAGTCATCACCCAGTGTGACCTGCAAGACCTGTTCGACCAGCCCTGTGCAGGTCCCGCAGGACGCACTGGCCTTGGTCGCGGCCTTGATCGCGGCCAAATCAGTCGCGCCGCTTGCGATGGCGTCGGTGATGGTGCCTTTGCAAATGCCGTTGCAGCCGCAAATTTCCGCGTCACGCGGCAATGCTGCAACGGCTGAGAGCGGGTCCGAGGTATCGCCCCCCTGAAATGCCGGACCGAATATGAGCGTCTCGCGCATTTCGTCGATATCGGTGCCGTCTTTGATCAACTGGAAGAACCAATTGCCATCTGCTGTGTCGCCGTACATCACCGCGCCAATCAATCGGTCTCCCTCAATCACCAGCCGTTTGTAGATGCCCCGTGCAGGGTCACGCAGCACGATATCTTCACGCCCTTCCCCTTCAGCAAAGTCACCCGCGCTGAACAGATCGCAGCCGGTTACTTTCAGCTTGGTGGCAGTATCCTTCGCGATGAAAGCATCGACCCCGTCTAGCAGGCTCCGCGCCAGAACCTTGGCCTGATCATAAAGCGGCGCCACAAGCCCGAAAAGCTGCCCGTCAAACTCCACGCATTCGCCCACGGCAAAGATATCTGGGTCCGACGTCTGCATCTGCGCATTCACCTCGATGCCCCGCGCGACCGTCAGCCCCGCGTCGGTCGCGAGCCGGGTTTCGGGCCGGATGCCAACGGCCATGACCACCAGATCGGCTGGCAGGGTTTCGCCGTCTTCCAGCACGACGGCCTCGGCCCGTTCCGCGCCGATGATCGCCTTGGTTGAGGCCTGCGTGCGGATGCTGATGCCGCGCCCCTCGAGGTCCTTGCGCAACAGGTAACCTGCCGCCTCATCCAATTGCCGCTCCATAAGGTGGCCCATCAGATGCACCACCGTGACCTCCATTCCACGTTCGGCAAGGCCGGCTGCGGCCTCCAACCCTAAAAGCCCACCGCCGATGACCACGGCTTTGCCGCCCTTCCCCGCCGCGCTTATCATCGCATTGGTATCGTCCAAATCACGATAGGTGACGACGCCCGGCAGGTCTTTGCCGGGAACCGGAATGATGAAGGGCGCAGAGCCGGTGGCGATGATCAGCTTGTCATATGGAAGATGGCCATTCTGACCGGAGACCACCTTCATCGTCGGATCGATGCCAGACACAGGCTCACCAAAGCGACAGGTCACACCCTGTGTGGCATACCAATCGCTGTCATGGGTGACGATTTCCTCATAGGTCTTTTCGCCCGAGAGCACCGGGCTCAGCATGATGCGATTGTAATTCCCCCGCGCCTCCGCGTTGAACAGGGTGATGTCAAAGGCATCTGGATCGGTCTCAACCAGATGTTCGATGACGCGGCCCGATGCCATGCCAGCGCCGATGATGACCAGTCTTTGTTTCATGGGTTCACTCCGCCGCCATTGTTTCAGGGGTTTTGGGCTTGGGTTTTGCGCCGTGCTCATATTCCTCAAGGAAATCGAGCACCTCTTGCCTGTAGCCGTAGTAGTCAGGATGCTGCAGAAGCATCTTGCGCGTTCTTGGCCGGGGCAGATCGACCTGCGTGATCTTGCCAATGGTGGCCTGCGGCCCGTTGGTCATCATGACCACACGGTCAGCCAGCAAGATCGCCTCGTCCACATCATGGGTGACACAAATCGCCGTGACCTTGGTGCGCGACCAGACCTCCATCAGCACTTCTTGCAGTTCCCAACGTGTCAGGCTGTCGAGCATGCCAAACGGCTCATCAAGCAACAGCAGCTTGGGGCTGAGCGCAAAGGCCCGGGCGATACCGACACGCTGCTGCATACCGTTGGACATATCGCTCGCCCGCTTGTCCATCGCATCGCCCAGCCCAACCCGCTCCAGATAATACTCCACCACATCCTGACGCTCGCCCTGCGAGGCGCGGGGGTAGACCTTGTCGACACCGATCGCCACATTCTCTTTGGCGCTGAGCCAGGGGAACAAGTTGGGCGATTGAAACACCACGGCGCGCTCAGGGTCGGCGCCCTCCACATGGGTGCCGTCCAACACGATGGAGCCCTTCGATATGTCGTTCAGCCCCGCCGCCATGGTCAAAACTGTCGATTTGCCGCAGCCTGAATGGCCGATCAACGAAATGAACTCTCCCTTCTCGATCTTGAGATCGAAATTCTCGACCACCGTCAGCGGGCCTTTGGGCGTGGGGTAAACTTTGTGAAGCTGGCTGAAATCCAGATAACGGCTGCGCAATGTGCTCTTCTCTGCTTCGGCCAGAGCGGCGGGGAGGCCGTGGATCGGGGTCACGTTCGGCAAAAGTCGGGTGCCCTCGACCTTGGCCTCAATCCCAACATCCATCAGGTATTTGGTTACATCCGCGCGCAGGCGTTTGAAGGTTTCATTGGTGTTCATGCGTCCCCGATCCCGAGGGCGCGGGATCTTGACGGGGAACTCCTTGCCCAATGTGCCATCCGGGTTCAGGGCGATGATCCGGTCAGCAAGGATGATCGCCTCGTCCACATCGTTGGTGATCAGCACACAGGTCTTCTTGTCGGCTTCCCAAATATGCTCGATCTCATCAGCGAGATTGGCGCGGGTCAGCGCGTCGAGCGCCGACAATGGCTCATCCAGCAAAAGCACTTCAGGGTTCATCGCCAGCGCGCGGGCCACATTGACCCGTTGCCGCATCCCGCCCGAAAGCTCCGCCGGGCGGCGTGTAGCGGCATGGCCAAGGCCCACCATCTTGACATAGTGCGCGACTTTCTCGGCGCGCTCTGCCTTGGACAGACCGGGAAAGACCGTGTTCACCGCGAGGCCGACATTACCGCTGACCGTCAGCCAAGGCATCAGCGAATAGCTTTGAAAGATCATCGCGCGTTCCGGCCCCGGCCCGGTGACGGGCTGGCCCTTAAAGCTGACCTTTCCCTTGGACGGCTGCTCCAGCCCCGCCATCAGGTTAATGAGCGTCGTCTTGCCGCTGCCGGAAAAGCCGAGCAGCACGAGGAACTCCCCCTCACGCACATCCAGGTTGATGTCCTTCAGCACATGGGTCGCATGGGTTCCCGAGCCGAAGCTCTGGCTAACATGATCGAGTTTCAGAATGCTCATGTGAGTGTTCCTTTCCGCTATCGCCGCAGCACAGCTCAGCGGTTGTTCGTGAAGGTAAAGAGCGACTGCAGGGCGTACATCACCCGGTCCAGCAGGAAACCGATGATGCCGATGGTCAGCACTGCGACCATGATCCGGGCGAGCGAACTGGAAGACCCGTTCTGAAACTCGTCCCAGACGAATTTGCCAAGTCCCGGATTCTGCGCCAGCATTTCAGCGGCGATCAGGACCATCCAACCCACCCCGAGCGACAACCGCAGCCCAGTAAAGATCAGCGGCAGGGCGGAGGGCAGGACCAGTTTGGTGATCTTGGTCCAAGTGTTCATCTTCAGCACCTTCGAAACATTCACCAGATCCTTGTCGATGCTCGCCACGCCCAGTGCAGTGTTGATCAGCGTTGGCCAAAGCGAGCAAAGCGTCACGGTAATGGCCGAGACCAAGAAGGACTTGGACAGCAAGCCATCATTTGAGGCCGCAACGGCGGAGACCACCATCGTCACGATCGGCAGCCAAGCCAGCGGGGAGACCGGTTTGAAAATCTGAATGATCGGGTTCAACGCGGCGTTGGCCGTGGGCGAGAGGCCCGCCGCGATCCCAAGCGGGATTGCCACAGCACTCGCGATCAGAAAGCCGAAGAATACGGTTTGGATTGAGGTCCAGATTTGTTGGTAATACGTTGGCGCACCGGTATAGGCGCGCTCAACAGGGGGCATGCCCTGTTCGACGCGGCGTTCATTCAAAACCGCAACCTGCGCTTCGAATTTGGCACGGCTCTCGGCCTTGGCCTGCGCGTCCTCATGCAGGGTGACCGCCTCAGACCACACCTGTGCCGGACCGGGGATCGCGCCGAGCGAGGTTTGCACTGTCGGGGCCAATGTCGCCCAAAGCGCGAGGAACCCGATGATCGCAAGCAACGGCACCCCCAACAGGCGCCAGATCTCGGCGATTTGGGCCTTAGGATTGTCCCCGGCGACGGCTTTCAGGATCGGGGTCAGCCATGCCAGCCCAATAACCTGAAGCCACTTATCGGCGGTGTTGATCCGGGTGAAGCGCCTCTCGCGGCGCGCCGCGCGTGCTGGATCAGCGGTAAAATTCGGGTCTGCGGTGCTCATCGAACTGTCTCCTGCGGGAATGGGAAAAGCACGGGCGAGACGGCGCGCCAGTGCCGCCGGGCCTCAGCCCTGAACTTCGTCGCCGACCACGGTTTGATCGCCTTTCAGCCCGATTGGCAGGCTGTCGAGATAGGCGTTGGGGGCGCGGCCATCGAAGGGAATGCCGTCGATGATGTCAGCCGCAGGTGTCGGTGCCTTGAAGCCGTTGGCCTCCCAGGGGAAGTCTTCCTCCTTGGCCAAACCGTCGTCGACCAGCGACCGGGCGGCCTCCAGATAGATTTCCGGGCGGTAGACGCTGGCGGCGACGTCCTTGAACCATGCGTCGGATTTTGGCTCGGCAATCTGACCCCAGCGGCGCATCTGGGTCAGGTACCAAATCGCGTCCGAATAATAGGGGTAGGTCGCGTTATGCCGGAAGAAGACGTTGAAATCGGGGATGTCGCGTTTGTCGCCTTTTTCGAACTCGAAAAAGCCGGTCATTGAATTGGCAATCACCTCGTAATCGGCGCCGACATATTCAGGACGGCTGAGAATCTCGACGGCTTCGGGGCGGTTGGCATTGTTGTTTTCGTCCAGCCACATGGCCGCGCGAATGAGTGCCCGGACAACCGCTTTGGTGGTGTTGGGGTTTTCCTCAGCGAAGGCATCGGTGATCCCGAATACCTTTTCGGGGTTGTTCTTCCACAGTTGATAGTCGGTGATGACCGGCACGCCGATGCCTTTGAAGACCGCCTGCTGGTTCCAAGGCTCGCCCACGCAATACCCATGGATCGTCCCTGCTTCCAAGGTGGCAGGCATCTGCGGCGGCGGTGTCACCGACAAAAAGACATCCGCCCCGATCTGGCCCGAGATGTTATCGGGGCTGTAGTATCCGGGGTTGATCCCGCCTGCAGCGAGCCAATAGCGCAGCTCGTAGTTATGGGTCGAGACAGGGAACACCATCCCCATGTTGAAGGCCTCGCCCTTGGCATTGAACTCTTCGATCACCGGCACCAGCGCCTCGGCTGAAATCGGATGCTCGGGCCGTCCATCCGCCATCTTGGGAATGTTGGGCAGCATCTTTTCCCAAACCTCGTTGGAGACGGTGATCCCGTTGCCGTTCAGGTCCATCGAAAAGGGCGTGATGATATGCGCCTCAGTCCCGTAACCGATTGTCGCCGCCAAGGGCTGCCCGGCCAGCATATGCGCGCCGTCCAACTGGCCGTCGATCACCCCATCCAACAGCACTTTCCAGTTGGCCTGGGCTTCGAGGGTGACAAAAAGCCCCTCATCAAGGAAGTAGCCCTGCTCATAGGCGATGGCGAGCGGGGCCATGTCTGTCAGTTTGATAAAACCGAAGGTCAGCACGTCCTTTTCAAGGTCAAGCAGTTCAGCGAAGGCGGCGCTGGTCATCACGGTCGAGGCCGCAAGGCCAAGGATAAGGTGTTTCATGGTTGGTCCTTTTGAGGGCGTCCGCGCCGGGCGGAGGTGGATCGGGCAAATAAAAAAGGCCGCTCACTGACCATCGTTGCAAACGATAGAAAGCGAGCGGCCCTGCTCAACGTATCCCAGTCATCGGGAGGAATTCGGTGCAAGCCACGCCATTGTGGATGCACCTTCGATCATGCCGCAATGCAGCGCGTTCTCAACCCTATGATGTCATTATGCAGCAAAAAAGTCGGAGGCGTTTTGCCGTTGCGTAAAAAATAGTCGCCTACAGCGCGGAAGGATCGAAAATCTGGCCGTCGAAAAACTCATTCGGCAATAAAGTCAGCCTCCCCCCCGCTGAAGCCACCGGTGTAGCGCGTGGAATCGCCCCTTCGACCTTTTCCGATGCACCGGGCAGATCGGGGTCCAGCATACTGAGATGCAAACGATGTAGATCTGAGCGGAACACATTCGCAATCGTATCCGCAGTGGGATTGCCACTGCCGTGCGACTGACACAAATGTTGCGCGATCCATCTTGATTGGCTGCGCCACGGAAAGGTTGCGGCGCCGCGGTGAAACTCAAGAAATCCATCGATCTGGCGATGCGCCCCGCGGGACGAAACGATCAAATGCCCCGACAAGGCCCGGTTGATAAGTTCCGACGGCACATCCAGATAGGCTTTGCGCGACAACAGATCGCTGGCGGCGGCATGAACATTCGGGTCGGCCAACCACCGGCCTGCCTTCCAAGTCGCGCGCAACAGACGGGCGAGTAGGTCGGGCTCGGCCTCAGCCCAGTTCGTGCGCACGGCCAGAACCTTTTCAGGTGCAAAACTCCAGATCGCCTTGCCCGGCAGCAGCAATGCACCGACGCCGCGCTCAACCGCAACCGACCCCCAAGGCTCGCCTACGCAAAAGGCGTCCACCTCCCCCGCTGCCAGTGCGCTTGCCATAAGCGCAGGCGGCACGGTGCGGATTACGATCCCGTCCGGTCCAAGTGCTGATGCCCGGCTCCAGTAGCGCAACAGTTCGACATGCATCGAAAACGGGAATGGCACCCCAAATACGATCGGTCCGTGGCGGTCCTGTGCAAGTGCTTCTGCAGCCTTGAAAGGATCGACAAAGTCGAAGTCATAGCCCAAAGCGCGCAGCCGGTCTTCGAGCGGTTTGCCAACCCCTAAAACAGTGCCGTTGACCGACAGGACCGACACCGCCGACAGTGCGGTCGCGACCCCGCCCAACCCCATCGCCATTGCAACCGGCAGCGGCGACAGCATATGGGCAGCGTCGACACGGCCAAAGGCCAGCATGTCTCGGATTGACGACCACGACGGCGCGGCGGTCAGGTCCAGCGCAATGCCCTCAGCTTCGGCAAAGCCCAACTCTTGCGCTACGATCAAGGGCGCGGCATCCACCAGGGGGACGTAAGCAACAGGGATGGTCGTCGTCTTCATCCGAGCAGCCCCGACGCGGTCACCAGTGCTTCGGCCACGTCAGCCACCCGCCGCCCCTGGTCCATCGCGGCCTTCCGCAGGAGGGCATAAGCGGCTTCCTCATCAAGGCCCTTGGCCTTCATCAACAGCCCCTTTGCACGGTCAATCACCTTGCGTTCTTCCAAGGCGCGGCGTGTCTCGGCCAATTCACTGCGCATCTGACGCACCATCGCAAAACGCGCAATCGCAGTGTCCATTACCGGCTTTAGTCGGCCCGGCGCGAGTCCATCGACAACATATGCCGAAAGCCCCGCCTCAATCGCCGCCTGTGCCAGCCCGCCAGCCGCACCGGATACGAACATCGCCACAGGACGCTCCAACGGGCCAGAGGCCAGCGTCAGTTCCTCCATCACGTCGCGTGTCGGGTTGCCTGCGTCGATCAGCACAATATCGGGCACATGGGCGGCGATCTTGCGGGCGAGGCCACTGGAATTGCCGACAACGAAAACGTCACAAACGCAGGCCTCTTTCAGCGCGTCCACGATCCCAATCGCGCGCTCTTGATCTTCTTCGACAACAACGATGCTTAGGGTCTTGGTCATGGGTGCCCCGCCACCTTCTGAACTGGTGGCGCTGTATCGGGGCGAAACTCCGACACCAAGAAATCAATGAAGGCGCGGGTCTTCGGGGGGAGATTTCGCCGCCCCGCGAACTGCACGACGATATCGGTGCTGGCAGGCGCATAACCGGGCAAGACCCGCAGCAACTCACCCGACTGCAGTTTCGCGTCCACCAGATAGCTTGGCAGCCGCGCGATACCGATGCCAGCAAGGGCGGCGTGAAATATCACATCTGTACTGTTGCCTTCGAAATCCCCAACCGCGTCAAAAGGGTTCGCTCCGCTTGTCTGGTCATCGTTCCATGCATTCCTGCGGCTATTCCCGGCAATTCTAAGACAGTTGTGCTTCGACAGATCGGCGAAGCTAATCGGTGTTCCGCGTCGCTCGATGTATTGCGGCGCCGCACACAACACGCGGCGGCTTTGCATTATGCGGCGCACGACGACATCGGGGTTCTTGTACTGCTCAGCAAAACTGACCGCCGCATCGAAACCTTCCGTCTGCAGGTCAATGTCACGGTCCGTCAGCTCCAGCGACACTTCTACGTCTAGGTTCTTAGCCAAAAATATGGGTAAGGCCGGGATCAACTGAGATTTGCCGAATGCCACCGTCGACGCGATCCGCAATTTGCCGCGCGGCGCATCATCTAGGTTAGAAATATGCGCTTCGGCTTCTTTGAATTTCTCTGCCATCGCTTGGCACTTAAGGTAAAATTCTTGGCCTTCCTGTGTCGGCGAAACGCCTATCCGCGTGCGATTGAGTAAGCGAAAGCGCGCGTGATCCTCCAACAGGCTGATCTGCTTGCTGACTGCCGATGGGGTTTGCCCCATAGAGCGCGCCGCCGCAGAAATGCTCCCTCGCTCGACCACGGTGGCGAAGATCAGCATTTGCGCTGAGATATCCATGTCAACTCACTCATATTTTCCAGTTTGGCGCTGCACCGCTGGGCGAGAGACAAACTGCGAAGGCCTCTGCGCAGTCTCGGCTCTGCAATGCAGCAAAGATACTGCGCAGCAGCAATGGCTCGAACATTATGAAATTCGATTCCCACGGGTCAGTGAGGCTTGGCGACTACTTTTGATGCTCTCTGCCTATTCTTTCATCGAGTTTGTGTTTGCCGGTACGGGAGACTGTTGCGTTAATTGCAGTTCTTGGGAAGGTTGCTGTTTTTGATGTCGAGTATGCCGCGCAAATCGCCGTTCAAGCATCCCCGCTTTCCACGTGAACTGGCCCCCATTTCGACCGGACACCTTGGACTGACCAAGGAGGCATAAGGATAGCCTTAAGCACGTGCTTATGTCTGAGATGGAAATCATTACTGATGGCGGACGCCGTCGACGCTGGTCTGCGGCAGAAAAGCTGCGGATCGTTGAGGAGACCCTCTATGACGGGGACAGCGTTTCCGCTGTTGCTCGCCGTAATGGTGTGGCCCCAAATCTGTTGTATCGTTGGCGTAGATTGATGGTCGAGGGAGGGAGTGTCGCCGTAACAGGGGATGACAGCGTGACCAGCAATAAGGCTGTCCGAGAGATGGAAGCCCGCGTGAGGGAGCTCGAGCGCCAGCTGGGACGCAAGACGCTGGAAGTGGAGATCCTGAAGGAAGCGCTCGACAAGTCGCGCGCAAAAAAACCGACCTTGCTTGCGCAGTCGCTCAAACCGGGCGGTTCCCGATGAAGGCGGTGGCACAAACGTTAGGCGTATCCCGTTCGAACCTGCATGAACGACAGAAAGGAACCACGGAGCCGCGTCGGAGCTATTATAACGCTCAAGACGCGGCTCTCTTGCCACGTATCGAACGTTTGGTGGCGGAGCGCCCAACCTATGGCTACCGCAGGATCACTGCAGTGCTGAACCGGGAACTCCAAGCAGAAGGCCTTGCCCCAGCAAATCATAAACGCGTCTATCGCATTATGAAGGCCAATAACTTGCTGCTGGAGCGATCCGGCTTCAACTGGCCAGAGCGCGCCCATGACGGCAAGGTCATCATGGTTCGGTTGAACTTGCGCTGGTGCTCTGACGGGCTGGAGTTCACCTGCTGGAATGGCGACATTATCCGCGCGGCGTTCCTGCTCGATGCTCATGATCGTGAGGTCATCGCCTGGCGGGCCGTCGCCAATGCCGGGATTAGCGGCTCGGACGTCCGTGACATGCTTTTGGAGGCCGTCGAGAAACGCTTCGGCAGCTATCGCGCGCCAGAGGTGGTCGAGGCCTTATCCGACAATGGAAGCGCATACACAGCAAGGGAAACCCGCATCTTTGCTCGCCAGTTTGGCCCAAAGTCATGCTTCACGCCAGTCGCCAGCTTGCAATCCAACGACATGTCAGAGGCCTTCGTAAAGACGCTCAAGCGCGATTACGTGCGCGTCAATCCAATACCCGATGCCGAAACCGTTTTGAATTTGATAGGAGAATGGATTGAGGACTATAACGACAACCACCCACACAACGGCCTAAGATGGCGCTCGCCTCGCGAGTTCATCAAGGCCACAACCGAAACTGCTTAGGTGTCCGCTGAAACGGGGGCCAGTCCACATGGATATGGGGAGTGTCATGAACTTTGTGTATCAGGTCTGGCCTATGCGGGTTTTAGATACAGTCACGCATTGAAGCGATCCTCGAACATTATGGCGAAATGATTGCGAGCCGCAAACCATTCTCGAACATTCCGGCCGCCTTTCTCAAATTTGCGGATCGCCAAACAAGTTGGCAAAGCCGCGCGGCATGCTCAATCTTAAAAACCGCAAACTTCCCAAGACCTCCGATTACCGTAACAGTCTCCAACCACTGCCTCAGAGGACATATTTTGCATAGTTATCATGGCATTAGCTTCCATCGCTTCTTATAAAATGCGCTCGGCCGCTTATAAGACCGCACGTCAGGCCGTCGGGCTTCCTAAGATGTTGGACGGCCCCCCAGTCAGCTATTCTGACTGGCATTTTGCCACTGCAGGTGCTCGCCACCATCGGTGCAAATCAGTTGCCCCGTGACAGCAGGCGCATCGATAAAGTAGCCAAGGGCGGCAGTAATATCTGCAAGGTTCACACCCCGTTTCAACACCGTATTCCGGCGCTCCTGTGCAAAGACTTCTTCAGACTGATGTTGACCTTGTAAGGTTGGTCCGGGGCCAATGCCGTTAACCCGGATTGACGGAGCCAGCGCCTGTGCAGTGGTGCGTGTCATAGCCCACAGGCCCATCTTAGCGATCGTATAACTCATGAATTCTGGGGTCAGGCTGTGCACGCGTTGGTCGATCATATTCACGACCAGCCCAGTGGCACGCGGTTCGCCGTACTCATCTTGTGTGGCCTGCAACCCTTGCCCCGCCATGGCCTGCGTCAGCACGAAGGGCGCGCGTAGGTTGCTGCCAATATGGCGCTCCCAACTTTCTCGCGTAGCCGTTTGAATGTCGTCCGCCTCAAAGATTGACGCATTGTTGACCAGGCAGGTGATCGGTCCGCCGAGCGCCGCGGCCGCGCGGGGCAGCAGAAGCTCTGTCTCGACCTCCTTGAGTAAGTCAGCTTGCAAAAGAGCGGCCTTTCGCCCTTTCGCTGTAATTTCTGCGGCTGTTTTCCCTGCCTCGGCCTGCGAGGTGGCGTAATGCACAGCCACGTCAAATCCCCGCCCGGCAAGGTAGAGCGCCATAGCGCGTCCTAGTCGTTTTCCGGCGCCGGTCACCAGTGCTCGCTGCATGGCGCCTCTCCTCGATCCATAGTCACACATGGATAAACCACAAAGAGGGTGCTCCCCGCCAGCCCTGAGTCACGCACGAAAAAAGGCAAATCCATGAAAACCCGTCAGCCAACATGAAAGAGCGTGTTGAACAGCTTCGGGTCGAAACTTTGCGCGGCAAAGGTATCGCCTTGGGTCAACACGCTAATTGCATCATGGCTGTGCAAGCTTTCTTGATGGCTGGCGACAATTCGGAAATCCCCTACTCGCACATCCGCAAGAAGTTGTTCGCAGAAAAGTCGCGCTGCATCCTCGACGAAGATCGGATTGGCAGCGTTCAGCTCGGCAAAAGCCTGTTCGTCTTCGCGTTTGACCATCACTTGGGTCTCTGTCGACACCGCGCGGCGACAGAGGTCAATCAAGTCTTCAAACCAGAGGCAGACCCCCGCATCGATGACCTCCACCGAAATCCGTGCGACCGAACGCTGTGAATGCGGCGTGGCCAACTGCCCCCGGGTTGCGCGGGCATGTTCGCTCAACTCCAGCGAACAGGGACAGGTACTAGAGTAGACATAGTCGAGATGGACTATTTTTTTGCGCCTCCCCTCCTGCTCCACAAGTTCGAGCGCGAGGTCGTAATATTGGTAGCCGGTCAGCCCCGAGCGCAGGCTGGCGATCTTCATCGGGAAAGAAAACCGCATCTGGATCCGCGCATCGACGCTTTCCAGATCGGCCTTATAGTCATCCAGCGCGGCTTCGATCACCTCGAAGCTGAAGGTGGCTTCAGCATGACGGTAAAAGCTGCGCATGATACGGGACATGTTAATGCCCTTCTTCCCGGCATCAAGCGAGACCGATCCGGTAACAGAGGTTTCAAGCTGCAAATCACCGTCGCCGCGGCTGTGGTAGCGGATTGGCAGACGGAAGTTAGAAATGCCCACATGCTGGATCAACTGCTGTGCGCCGCGGATCAGGCTGGAAGGGCCGTTTTGCAAATCAGGCAGTGTGGCATTGTAATTGGCACCCATGGTGAAATCCGTCGGATAGACCCGGTTGAACGTAGGGTAACCGGCACCTTTCACCATCCGCGCGACCGCGGGGTCGAGTGCGGCGACCTCGGTTGGAGTGGCCTTTTGGCCCCACGCGCGCAAGGTGGCGAGTGCAGCCTTGGCCGCCTCCCGATCCGGTGTATCTGACACCTCTGTTTCAATAGTCATATGCACGCCCTGTTGATCTGTCGGCCGCACGCTAAAGTGGTTTAACAGGTAACACCATGGCGCAGCGCAACAAGACGACACCTTGGAGAGCCTCCCCCATAGGATGGTTCAGACTAAGGGCTCTTGAACTTGGCAATGTTTGCAAAGCCCGCCTGGGGCGACCACTATGGCCCCCGGCCCGAATTGACTCGCCAAGCGTTTCCCACATAGATGCACAATCTATGGTAATAACTGAGGCGACAGGTGCCCCTATCAAAAATCAACGGTAAGCTTCTGCATTTTGTCCATATCCCTAAGACGGGTGGATCGTGCATCACAAGCTATCTCAGGGCCAAGGGGCCGCTGGCTCTTTACAGCCGTGAGCCGGTAGAATGGTCCAAAACCACGCCCCAGCATATGGAAGCGGCAACGCAACGCGTGATCTTGCCCGATAATTTTTGCGATCATCGGTTCTGCATTATGCGCGACCCGTTTGAGCGCTTGCTGAGCGAGTATCGCTACCGCGCAACCCGAAGAAACCCTCCTGAAGCGCTGCCTAAACACATAGCTCCGGGCGACGCACTGACCGTGGAGCTTGATTGGACGACAGAGTTTTACGGTACTTTTGATGCATGGGTTGAAAAGATTTTTGCAGATCAGATTGCTGACCCCTATCAGTCAGACAATCATATCCGACCTCAGGTGGAATTTACCGGGCCGGACGTAAGGATGTTTCTCTTTGAGGAGGGGCTTGAGCAGGTGTTCCGCTGGATTGACCATGTCACTGAAACCGACCGAGCCATCGTGCCTCTCGACCATAACAGCAGCGTAAAGTTCTCCATACAAATGCTGGAACAAACGCGGAAATCAATCGACACCTTCTACCAAGAAGATCTGAAACTGATCCAAGAAATCAAAGCGGGAAGGAGACCTGCGCTGCAAATATCGTGCTGAAGTGCAAGGCACCATCAGCCCTTCTGCGAGAGGCCCTCGTGGTGGGACTTCAGCCGGTAGCGCGCGCCCGCCTCCCGCGCGGCCTAAGACTACGTCACCGGATAGAACTCTGCTTGGTCCAGGCAAAATAGATGAGGTAAGGGGCTTTTGATGACAAGAACCGGTCCCGCACCGCAAAGCAGCCCGTATTTCGAAAAAGGCCTTAAAATTGCCACCAATATCTGGTCGTTTTCTAACCGACATGCGAAAGCAACAAAGACCATCAAGGATCGGTTATGCGACGCAAGAATTTTCTGAACGCCATCTTCGTGGCTGCCCTACTCGCCCTTCCCACTATGGGGGCTGCGCAAACAATCTTGACTGTTTCGACCCCTGAGCAATCCGCGACGTATACACTGGAAGATCTGCTTAGGCTGCCTCAGACCACCGTTCTGACCAAAAACGACTATGTAGATACTGCAGCAACGTTTCAAGGGCCGCGTCTGCGCACGGTACTAGAGCCCCTGAATGTCGCGCCCGATGCAACCCTGAAGATGGTCGCACTGAATGATTTCAGCTCAAATGTCCCGGCCATAGATGCCTTTGATTACGATGTCATTCTGGCAGTGCTGCGTGACGGTGAGCAGATGTCGGTGCGGAACAAAGGACCTATTTGGGTCATTTACCCAATGGATGACCATGCGGAGCTTCAAGACAATTCCTTCAACGGCAGACTTGTATGGCAGCTCAAAAGCATTGCTGTCGAGTGACCGATAAAAGCAGAACCATTCGCGCAGCACTCCTCGTATTTTTTGTAGGTGCCGTGCTCTTTGGTATCGGGGTCGTCTATAAGCTGAGCGATAGGGTCGACAGTATCCAGACCGCGGAGCAAAGCGACCCGCTCTGGATCGGTTCACAGCTTCAGTTCGAAATGCTCAGGCTTGAGAAAGAGCTCAGCGAAGTCGCGCTCGGCCTTAGACCCGCAAGGGATGTGGCCTTGCGCTTTAACATCGCCTGGAGCCGGATCACGATCCTTCAGGAGGGTAAACTTTCGCGGCTCCTCACGAGCTTTGGCATAGATCAAACTGTGCTTTCTTCCCTTGAGGAGACCTTCCAAACCATTGAGCCCCATATCGATGAGTTCGCATCACAAGAGATGATAAATGACGCGGGGCGACAAAAGGTTGTGTACATTCTCACAGAACTCCGAGGCTACGACATAGCCTTACGCAATCTGTTGGTGGCCCTTGCACAGGCCAAAAACAGCACTCTGTCAGAGTTCAGAACCGGCCTGCTTTCATTGTCGCATACCATCGCCTATCTCGGCATGACACTTCTAACCCTCTTCGGTATCTTCATATCCCTGCTCCTGATCGAACTTCGCGCTACCAGAAATAGGGAACGGAAAATGCGCATTCTGGCTGAAGAAGCAACCTCAGCAGCACGCTTGAAAATGAATTTCATGAGTGTGGTCAGCCACGAGTTGCGCACGCCGCTCACCTCGCTTTTAGGCGGGTTGTCCTTGCTGAAAGCCAGGGTAGGCGACACACTCAAAGACCCAACCGCACTAAAACTGCTCGATGTCGCT
The DNA here is from genome assembly GCF_025143985.1 of Sulfitobacter sp. W027. Taxonomy (NCBI): domain Bacteria; kingdom Pseudomonadati; phylum Pseudomonadota; class Alphaproteobacteria; order Rhodobacterales; family Roseobacteraceae; genus Sulfitobacter; species Sulfitobacter sp. W027. The sequence continues at coordinate 99,449 of NZ_CP083567.1, read as the reverse complement.
GACCGCAACGGAGACCGCCTCTTGACACTCGTCAACGATATTTTGGACGCCCAGGCCTTAAGCGAAGGGAAAGTCTCCGTTAAACGCCAAACGGTGGACCTTAACCAAGTGGTCACAGCCGCGGTCGAGAATTGCCAAGGCTACGCTGAAAAACTTGGTGTAAGCTACGCTGTCCATACCCCCCAAGAGCCCGTCATCACACTCACTGACAGTGCACGGGTCACGCAAGTCTTGAACAACCTGATCTCCAACGCCGCTAAATTCACTTCCACCGGGGATGTCGTTGAAGTCCGCTTGACGCGGATCAGCGACAATGCGCGGATCGAAGTCACGGACCATGGGATTGGCATCCCTGCGGCCCTGCAGCCCGACATCTTCACCCCCTTTCATCAGATTAACCCCGGCACCACGGGTGCAAACAAAAGCAGCGGTCTTGGGCTGAGTATCACAAAGCAACTGATAGAGCTGCTTGACGGAAAGGTGGGATTCTCCTCGGTCGAAGGGGAAGGATCGGTTTTTTGGATCGAACTAAACCTCATTTCGAAGGAACTTCTCAGGCTGCAGAAGTCCTGATCATCGGTTGCGATAGATTCCTTTCATTAGTAAAACTTTTGCTTTCCAAAAAAGAGACCACGTAAGGGTAGCGCACGCCTTGTTGTGGCGCCACGTGAACTGCACCTGCCGGAATGACTTAGTACGCGCGCGTCCTATCCGGCGAACTTGTTCCGCAGATAGGCGAGATAGGCGGTCGGGTCATAGGCTCCTGCCCCGATCCCGGCGAGGATTTCGGCCCGGCTGCGCGACCGGCCATGCTGCCAGACCAGATCGCCCAATGCCCCGTGCAGCGGGGCGTAATCCCCCGCCGTCACGCCCGCGCGCACCGCGGGCTGCGTGGCATCGAGATGCGTCATGATCTGCGCGGCGGTCGAATTGCCCACCGTGTAGGTGGGGAAAGATCCGATGTAGCCATGCGACCAATGCACGTCCTGCAGGCAACCTGCGCCATTGTCCGGCACCTCCAGCCCCAGAACCTCGCGCATCGCCGCGTTCCAGGCCTCGGGCACATCCGCCACTTTAAGCGATCCGTCCATCAACGCCATCTCGATCTTCACCCGCAGCATGACGTGCAGATCATAGGTCAGTTCGTCCGCCTCGACCCGGGTGAGACCGGGAGAGACACGGTTGATCGCGGCGACGAATTCCGCTTCGCTCACATCGCCCAACTGCTCGGGGAAAGTATCGCGCAACCGTCCGTAATGCACTGCCCAGAAGGCAGGCGACCGGCCGATGTGGTTCTCCAAAAGACGCGACTGGCTTTCGTGCATCCCGAAACTGGTGCCCGCCACGGCATAGAGACCGATCATATCCGTCGCATGGGCCCCGCGTGTAAGCGACGAATCGGCGCCCATCTCGTAAAGCGCATGGCCCGCCTCGTGGATCGTGCCGAAGATCGACATCGGCAGGTAGGTCGGGTTCCAGCGCGAGGTGATTCGCACGTCGTTGCGGGTCATGGAAATCTCGAAGGGATGCACCGCCGTGTCGAGCCGCCCGCGGTCCATGTCATAGCCCAGGGCCTCCGCGATATAGGCGCAGAAGGCCTGCTGGCCAGCGATCGGATAGTCGCGGAACAGGAAGTCGCTGCGCGGCGCGGGTCGGGCGAGGGCCACGTCGAGGATCGGGCGGATCCCGTCGCCCAGTTGGTCGAAGAACCGGGTGAGCTGCGCCGCCGTCGCCCCCGGTTCAAACACACCGGCCATCGGGTCATAGGGGTGGCCGTCATAGCCAAGCGCCTGCGCCTTTTCGCGCGCCAGATCGACGATGTTTTGCAGATGCGGCTGGAACAGGGCGAAGTCGCCAGTGCGGCGCGCCTCGGTCCAAGCGGCGTCGGCGGTGATGGATTGCTCCGCCTGCCGGCGCAGCAGGGAGGCGGGAATGCGGGCGAGATGGGAGCGTGCCTCCTGCACCGCCTGCGCGGCGCGGCGCTCGATTTCGGGCGCGTCGCTGTTGAGCACCGCTTCAGCAGCCTTGCCCATCTCGAGATCGAGGATCATTTCGCGCGCGATGCCCATCAACGTGGCGATCTGGTGGCCCCGCGTCTCGGCCCCGCCCTTGGGCATCATTACCCGCGCGTCCCAATTAAGCAGGTTCACGGAGACCAGCACGTCGTTCAGCCGCCCCACGCGGTCGGTCAGCGAAAGGGTCATGCAGCGGCTCCTGTCTCTGCGCCGGTGCCCCCGTCATGCAGGTGGCAGGCAACGCTGCGATTGCCTTTCGGAGTCACGAGGCGCGGCACCTCGGCCTTGCAGCGCGGCCCCGCGAAGGGGCAGCGCGGGTGAAAAGCGCAGCCCTTGGGGGGGTTGATCGGCGAGGGGATCTCGCCCTTGATCGGGTGGAAGTTAGCGCGCCCGGTGCCGAGGGTCGGCACGGAGGCAAAGAGCGCTTCGGTATAGGGATGCATCGGCTTGGCGTAGAGTTCATCCGCCGGCGCGGTCTCGACCACCCGACCGAGGTACATGATTGCCACCCGGTCGCAGACATGGCGCACGACCGAGAGGTCGTGGCTGATGAAAAGCGCGGTGAGGTCCAACTCGCGCCGTAGCTTCATAAAGAGATTGAGCACCTGCGCCTGGATCGACACGTCGAGCGAGGCCACGGCCTCGTCCAGCACCAGCAGCTCGGGTTGCATCGCGAGCGCTCGCGCAATGGCGACCCGCTGGCGCTGCCCGCCCGAGAATTGGTGCGGCAGGCGGTTGGCATAGGCGCCCTCAAGGCCGACCTGCTCCAGCAGGCTGCGCACCCGTTCTTGCACCTCACGCGCCGGGATCAGCCCGTGAACACGTGGCCCTTCAGCAATGATCTCGCCCACCTTCATCCGCGGATTGAGGCTGGCAAAAGGGTCTTGGTGGATCATCTGAACCCGGGTCGTCAGCTTGTCGACATTGCCGCGATGCTCGCGCGCCACCGGCTTGCCTTCCAGCGTCACGCTGCCTTCACTCGGCGCATAGATGCCCGAGACGACGCGGCCCAAGGTGGATTTTCCGCAGCCGGATTCCCCGACGATGCCCAGCACTTCGCCGCGTGGCACGCTCAGGGTCACGTCATTGACCGCATGCACGGTCTGGGTGGAATCGCGGCCCGTGAGCTTATCTAGCCCGCTGATGACCAGCCCCGGCTTGCGGGTGAACCGCTTGGAGACGCCGTCGATTTTCAGAATGGGATCGGTCATAGGGCCTCGAGCGGATGGTGGCACAGTACGGAATGTGCCTCGGTTCCAGTGTTGGGTGGGATCGTCGCGCAGATCTCGGTCGCCCGCGGGCAGCGCGGGCGGAACGGGCAGCCCGAGGGCAGGTTCGCCAGTTGCGGGGTTGAGCCGGGGATCTGCGGCAGATCGCGGCCCGGCTCATGCAGACCCGGCACCGAGTCGATCAGCCCGCGCGTATAGGGGTGGCGCGGGTTCGCGATGACCTCTTCCGCCGTGCCGCTTTCGACAATGCGGCCCGCGTACATCACCGCGATGTCGTCGGCGAGCGAGGAGACCACGGCGAGATCATGGGTCACCCAGACAATCGCCGTGCCGGTGTCATCGGCCAGGCGGCGCACCTCGGCGAGGATTTGACCTTGGATCGAGACATCAAGCGCGGTGGTCGGCTCGTCCGCGATGATCACGGCGGGGCGGTGCAAGAGTGCGGTGGCAATCGCCACACGTTGCCGCATGCCCCCCGAGAGTTGATGTGGATAGGCTTGCAGCCGCTCAACCGCCGCCGGAATGCCGACGATCTCAAGCGCTTCGCGGGCGCGCTCCCAGGCGGCGGCCTTGCTGACCTTGTCATGCACGCGCACTGCCATCGCCATCTGATCGCCCACCCGCAGTACCGGGTTCAGCGTCATCATCGGGTCTTGAAACACCATCGACACAGCGCGGCCGCGCATTTTGCGTTGCTCTTCGGTGCTCATCCCGCGCATGTCGGTGCCTTGCACCATGACCTGCCCGGCGGTGATCTTGCCCGGCGCGTCGATCAATCCCATGATCGAGAAGCCGGTGACGCTCTTGCCCGAGCCGCTTTCACCGACCAGCCCGAGAATGCGCCCCGGCTGGACCGAAAAGCTCACGTCGTTCACGGCGGTCACCGCGCCCTTGCGGGTGCTGAATTGCGTGGTCAGGCCCCTGACCTCCAGTGCGGCGCTCATCGGCTGTTCCTCGGGTCGAGCACCTTGCGGACCTGATCGCCCACGAGGTTGATTGCAACTACGGTCACCATCAGCGCCAATCCGGGATAGATCGACAGCCAGTAGCGGTCCGAATGGATGTATTTGAACCCGTTGGAGATCAGCGACCCCAACGACGGCTCGGTCAGTGGCAGACCGACACCAAGAAAGGACAGCGTCGCCTCCAGCGCGATGGCACTTGCCACCTGCACCGTGGCCACAACGATCAGCGGCGGCAGCACATTGGGCAGCAGGTGTTTGAACAGCACGCGATGCGTGGGCAGCGGCGTGGAGCGCGCGGCCTCGATATAATCCTTACCGCGCTCGACCTTGGCCGCGCCATGGGTAGTGCGGGCGAAATAGGCGTATTGCGCGACGACCAGTGCGAGGATGATCTGAATGATCCCCTGCCCCAGCATCGCCACCAGCACCAGCGCCAATAGGATCGCGGGCATTGAGAGTTGCAGATCGACGATCCGCATCAAGAGCGCCTCGATCCGTCCGCCGAAATAGGCCGCCGTCAGCCCGACGGTGATCCCTACCAAAAGGGCCAGCGCCCCCGCCGAAAGGCCTATCACAAAGCTGGTGCGCAGCCCGTAGAAGATCGCCGAGAGCATGTCGCGGCCCGCGTTGTCGGTGCCCAGCAGATGCACATAGCCGCCCGAGCCTTCGGTACCGGGGCGCAAAAAAGCGTCGAGCCAGTCGAGCATCGCCATGTCGTAGGGATCTTGCGGCGAAACCAGCGGCGCGCCGAAGGACAGGAACAATAGCACCCCGATGACAATAAGCGCGCCCACGGCCACCCAAGACTCGCGAAAGTCGGACCAGAAGTTGCGCAGCCGCTCGGCGCGCGTCTCCACCGGCGGGGCCGAGCGCACGGCGACGATGTTTTCAGCGACGATCTCGGGCATCATGCGCCTCCTTTCAGGCGGACACGCGGGTCCAGACGGGCATAGACCAGATCAACCACAAGGTTAATGAGGACAAAGAGGATCACGACCATGATGAGGTAGGAGACCATCACCGGACGGTCGAGTTGCAGGATGGAATCGATGATCAGCTTGCCGACACCGGGCCAGTTGAACACGCTTTCGGTCACCACCGCGAAGGCCAGCGTCGAGCCAAGCTCAAGCCCCAGCACCGTCACGATCGGGATCGAGATGTTGCGCAGGATGTGGCGAAAGACGATCTGCCGGTCCGGCAGGCCCTGCGCGCGGGCGAATTTGACGTAATCGGTGCCCATTGCCTCGACCATGCCGGCGCGGGTGAGGCGGATCATTAGACCCATCTTGAACAGCGACAAGTTGATCGCGGGCATAATGACATGGCTCCAGCCATCAGGGGTAAAGAGCGAGGAGGACACGCCAAGGAAAGTCGCCTCATCGCCGCGTCCACCGGAGGGCAGCCAGCCCAGTTCAACCGCGAAACCCATAATCAGCAGCATGCCGATCCAAAAGGTCGGCACCGAAAAGCCCAGCACCGACAGCGCCATGACCAGCTTCGCGCCAATGCTGTCGGGGCGGTAGCCAGCCCAGAGCCCAGCGGGAATGCCCACGCCGACGGCGATCAGCACCGACACGGCCACCAGCTCAAGTGTCGCAGGAAAGCGTGAGAAGACCAGATCGACAACCGGAATGTTATAGACCATCGAAGTGCCCAGATCGCCTGCAAAGACGTTGCGCAGGAAGGTCCAATATTGCACGACCAAGGGCTGATCGAGCCCGTATTGCGCGATAAGTTTTTCGCGGATCGCTTGGGTCGCGCCCGGGTCAATCATCACGTCAATGGGATTGCCGATGGCAAAAACGCCGACGAAAACGATCACCGACATGGCGAAGACCACGACAATGGCCTGTGCAATTCGGGTGATAAAGTAGCTGAGCATTCGACCTCGCCCGTGGGAGCAAAAAGGAAGGCGCCCGCTGGCAAAGCAGCGGACGCCCAGGTTGGTATGGCCTTACTTGACCGGGGTGATCGCGTAGGTGCGGGTTTCCTGATCGACGCGCGGTGTCATGTCGATGGTATCGGCATTGGCCGCCCAGACGGTCTGAAGGATCACCGTAGGGATCAAGGCACGGTCTTCCATCGCGATGAAGGACGCCTGCTCGTAAAGCTTTTTGCGCCCTTCGGGATCGAGGGTCTGCGAACCTTCGCCGAACACCTTGTCGAACTCAGGGTTGGAATAGCCCGAGCGGTTGAAGTTGCCAAAGCCCTTTTCCGCATCCTTGGTGTGGGTCAATGCGCCGTAGGTATAGGCGGCCTCACCTGTCAGCGTGCCCCAAGCAGACATGGTCATCGTGTATTCTTCACGCGCCGCAGCGGGGAAGAAGACGGTGCCATTGAGCGCTTGCGCGTTCACTTTCAGCCCCAGACGCGACCACATCTGTGCCAGCGCTTCGCAGACCACGGCATCGCCGGGCACGCGGTTGTTGGTGCAGGTGAAATCAATCTCGAAACCTTCGGGGTAGCCGGCCTCGGCCAGTAGTTCCTTGGCTTGCTCGATGTCATACTCGCGCTTGCCGAGTTCCGGGCTGTAGCCGAAGAAGCCTTCGGGCATCAGCTGGTTCGCGGGCGTGCCGAGACCTTCGAGCACCACATTGACCAGCACGTCGCGGTTGATCGCGAGATCAAGCGCCTTGCGCACGCGCAGGTCTTGCAGCGGGTTGCCGTCAACCTCTTCGCCATTGACCTTAATCGGCTGCGGCTCTTCGTCCTTCACCGAGGGCGCAATGTTCAGGATGTAGACAGAGTCGGAGACAAACGTGTCGATCTCGCCGTCGTTCTTCATCGCAAGGTAGTCGGAGGCAGGGACGTAGTTGATCAGGTCAACTTCGCCCGAACGCAGGGCCGCGACGCGCGATGTGTCCTCGGGAATCTCGCGGCGGGTGACGTTTTCCCAAGCGGTCTCACCGCCCCAGTAGTCATCATTGCGCTTCAGAACCAAATCGCCTTTGGGCTGCCAAGACACAAATGTGTAAGGCCCGGTGCCGATGGCTTTTTCGCCGGAGTTGAACTCTTCGTTGCCGGCCTCCATGCCAGTCTCGGAGGGCACGACAAACAGACGGGTAAAGTCATTGGGAAGCGAAGGCGCCATGCCCTTGGTCTTCACCCGCAGGGTGTAATCGTCCACCACTTCGACGGAATCGACATATTTGGTGTAAAGCGTCATCGGCATCGGGCCGGTCACTTCCGGGATGCGCTCGATGGAGAATTTGACGTCTTCGGCGGTGAAGGGTGTGCCGTCGTGGAAGGTCACACCTTCGCGCATCTTGAATTCCCAAGTGGTGTCGTCGACCGCCGCCCAGCTGACCGCCAGACCGGGCTTGAGTTGCAGCTTTTCGTCAACGTCCACAAGCGTGTCAAAGACGTGGCGCAGCGCTTCGGCCTGCGAGCCGAGGGTGGACCAATGCGGGTCAATCGAATCCGGCCCGGCGCGCAGCCCGACCACCAGGTCGGCTGCCATCACCGCAGGCGCGACTGCCATCAGCGCCAGCGCCGCGACGGCTGATTTCAAAGAAAGTTTCGTCATTGGTCATCCTCCATGTGTTATATCTTGCAGTCACACTAGACAGCTATTTCTAAAACGGTCAATATTTAAATGTAACATTAACAGAAGGCCCGTTGAGTAGAGTGCACAATTATAGCAGATATAACATCTTGTCGGACAAAATGTTTTCGTGCACTGTAACACCATGACGCAGCAACAAGATATCTTTGAGCGGGCGATGGACCGCATCATTCAGGCGATCGACCGCAAGTCTTCGGTCTCGCTTTCGGTGCAGTTGCGCGGGGCGCTGGAGTTCGGCATCGCCTCGGGAGAACTGCCCGCCGATGCCCGCCTGCCCTCGGTGCGCGCACTGGCGGCTCGGCTGAAAATCTCGCCCGTAACGGTCAGCAATGTCTATGCAGCGCTGCAAACCTCGGGGCTGGTTGACGGGCGCGTCGGCTCAGGCACTTTCGTCAGCGGCGGCGGCAGCCGTGCCACGGATGGGCGCTTTCGCCAGCTTGACCAACAGATCGCCGAGTTGCTTACCCTCGCTAAATCCTGCGGCGTCAGCGCTTCGGAACTTGCGGTGCGCATCTCGATGACCAGCACCGCCCAGCCCCGCCCGGTCCGTACCTTGATGGTTGGCAATTTCACCGATGCCACGCGCGCCTATGCGGACGAGTTACGCGCCCATCTACCCGAGGGCGACCAGATCGAAGCTGCCGTGCTCGAAGACATTGCCGCCGCGCCGCCCCGTGACGTCGATCTGGTGATCGTGCCCAAGACCCTGCTCGCCAAGGCCCGCGAAATCCTGCCCGATGTCGAGGTGATCGGTCTGACCCTGATCCCCAATGAGGCGACCCGCGTGGCGCTGGCCTCGATCCCGCCCGATGCCAAAACGCTGGCCTATTCCTATTTTCCGGGCTTCGTCACCATCATGAAAGCGGGCATCCTGCGCTTTGCGCCACATGTCACCCAACTGACTATGAAGGTGCGCGACGAGGCCGGGGTCGCGGAGGCAATGCAGAGCGCCGATGTGGTGATTTATGCCACCGGGGCGGACTATCTGCGCCACGACCTGCGCCCGGAACAAGTGGCCTTTGAATACCGCCACACCCCCGACATTCACGCCATCCGCACTGAAATCCTACCCGCCATTGAGACATGCCGGGCCTCTCCTAAATCTACAAAGGCCGCCGCAGAATGAAGATATCCGAAAGCAACTGGTTCGACATCGAAGACTACCTGAAAACCGACGACCGCTGCGTCCTGCCCTTGGGCAGCACCGAGCAGCACGCCTATCTCAGCCTCTCGGTCGATTCGATCCTGTCCGAAAAGGTCGCCGCCGACGCCGCCGCGCCTCTGGGCGTGCCGGTCTTTCCGGCGGTCGCTTATGGGCTCACGCCCTATTTCATGGGGTTCCCCGGTTCGGTCTCGCTAAAGCTCTCGACCTATGCGGCACTGCTGCGCGACATCCTCGACAGTCTCTACGCTACCGGCTTTCGCCGCGTACTCATCGTCAACGGCCACGGCGGCAACAGCCCGGTGCTGCCCGTCACGATGGAATGGATGGAGGCCAACGAAGGCGCCCGCTGCCGCTTCCACGACTGGTGGCGCGCGCCCGAGACGTGGAACTGCGTGCAGGAGATCGACCCTGTCGCCTCCCACGCCTCCTGGATGGAGAATTTCCCCTGGACCCGCCTGCCCGGCCGGGAGCTGCCGGACGAGCAGAAACCCTTCGTCGATTTCGACCGCCTGCGCGACCGCAATGCGGCGGGCGTGCGTGCGCTGATCGGTGACGGAAATTACGGCGGGGTCTATCAAAAGCCTGACGCGGACACCGACCGTCTGTGGGAGATCGCCGTGCGCGAGACCCGAGCGCAGCTCGAGGGGGACTGGGCATGAGCGAGACCCCGATCCTGATCTGGGGTGCCGGTGCCATCGGTGGCATCCTCGGCGCCTATTTCGCCCGCGCGGGCCACGCCGTACATATGGTCGATGTCGTGGAAGAACATGTCGAAGCGATGCGCACTAGCGGTCTGCACATAGAAGGCCAGGTCGAGGAGTTTACCCAAGTGCTGCCCGCCAGCACGGCCGCGGAACTCACCGGCCAGTTCGAGCGCATCTACCTTTGCGTGAAAGCGCATCACACCGAAACGGCGCTCGAGATGCTTCTCCCACACCTCGCGCCGGGCGGCTATGTCGTCTCGGCCCAGAACGGCCTCAACGAAAAGGTCATCGCCGCGCGCATTGGGGCCGAGAACACGGTGGGCTGTTTCGTCAACTACGGTGCCGACTGGCTGGAGCCGGGCCGCATCCTCTTTGGCAACCGCGCCGCCGTGGCCGTGGGCGAACTCGACGGGCGCATGAGCGACCGCGTGGCCGAGGTGCATGGGCTCTTGAGCCTCGTCGAACCCGAGGCCGTCGCCACCGACAACATTTGGGGCTATCTCTGGGGCAAAATGGGCTACGGCGCGCTGCTCTTTTGCACCGCCCTCACCCCCGACAGCATGTCCGACGCCATGGCGCGCGACGAACACCGCGCCGCCTATCGCGCGCTTGGCCATGAGGTGATGACACTGGCCGCGCATGAAGGTGTCGTGCCTTTGGGATTTAACGGCTTTGACCCGGCAGCCTTTCTGGCAGGTGACACCGCTGCGATAGACGTGGCGATGGACAAGATGGTCGCTCATAACCGTAAGACCGCCAAGACCCACTCAGGCATTTGGCGCGATCTGGCTGTGCGCAAACGCAAGACCGAGGTCGACGCGCAGATCGGCGTCATGGTCGAGCTTGGCCGCGAAGCAAGCATCCCGGTGCCGACGCTGGCGCGCTTGGTCGAGTTGATCCACGACATCGAGGACGGCAAGCGCGCACAATCGGCCGATCTCGTCGACCTGCTGGTGGCGGCATGAAGATCGATCTGACCGGCAAGGTCTTTGCCGTGACCGGCGCGGCGCAGGGCATCGGCGCCGCGATCCTCGCCGAGCTGCGCGCCGCCGGGGCCACCGTGGCCGCCATGGACATCGACGCTGCGGGCCTCGCCCCGCTGGAGGCGGAAGGGGTCACGCTCCACATCGGCGATCTGGGCGACCGCGAAACGACCCTCGCGCTCTGCGCCGAGATTCTCGACCGTCATGGCCGGATCGACGGGCTGGTGACCTCCGCCGGTGGCGTGCGTGGTCAGGTCGGCCGGGCGCTCGAAGAGGTCGGCGAAGCCGATTGGCAGGCGATTTTTCAGGCCAATGTCGATGCCGCCATGTGGTGCGCTCAAGGCTTCGCCCCCGCGATGAAGTCTGCCGGATCCGGCCGCATCGTCACCATCTCCTCCGGCGCGGGGCTGAAGCCCAGCCTCACCGGCATTCAGGCCTATGCGGCGGCGAAACATGCGCTTGTCGGTCTGACCAAGCAGCTGGCGCTCGAGCTCGGGCCGCAGGGCATCACCGTCAATTCCGTCGCCCCCGGCTTCGTCCTGTCGAACCCTTCGACCGAGAAGCAATGGGATGCCTTCGGCCCCGAGCGACAGAAACAGATCATCGGCGGCATCCACATGCGCCGCTTGGGCCGCACGCAGGACATTGCAGACGCCGTGACTTTCCTGTGTTCCGACCGCGCCGGTTGGATCACCGGTCAAATCCTTTCCGTCGATGGAGGACACGCATGAGCGAGCCGCATGAATGGAACGAGGCGCATTGGCGCGGGCTGGTGGACCAGGTGCGCGCAGGGCAAAACCTGCTGCCCAAATCCTGGCCCGGCGGCGCGCGCTGCGCCGTAGCGCTGAGTTTCGACAGCGATCACGAGACCAACGAGCTGCGCGACGGGGGCGAGAGCATCGCCCGCCTCGGTTGGGGCGAATACGGCGCGCGCCGCGGCATCCCGCGCATCCGCAAGGTCCTCGACCGGCACGGCGTGAAGGCGAGCTTTTTCGTGCCCGCCGTCTCGGCCCTGCTGCACCCCGAGGAGCAACGCAGTCTGGCGGAAGACGGCCATGAGATCGGACTGCACGGCTGGATTCACGAGCGTAACACCCAAGTCGATCGCGCAACCGAGCGCGAGTTGATGCTGCGCGCCTCGGAGACGCTGGAGAAGATCACCGGCACCCGCCCCGTCGGCATGCGCACCCCGTCCTGGGACTACAGTCCCAGCACCCTGTCGATCGCCCGCGAGATGGGTCTGCTCTACGACAGCTCACTGTTCTCGGACGATGACCCCTACGAGATCGTCGAGAAGGGCGAGCCGACCGGCATTGTCGAACTGCCCGTCGAATGGATTCGCGATGATGCGGTTTATTTCATGATGAACCGCTTTGGCGCGCAGCGGCCCTATACGCCGCCTGCGGACGTGCTCGACATCTTCCGGCGCGAGTTCGACGGGGCCTATGACGAGGGCGGGCTGTTTCTGTTGACCATGCATCCGCATGTGACAGGTTACCGCTCGCGCATCTTCATTCTCGACGAGTTGATCGACCACATCAAATCCCGCGGCGACTGCTGGATCGCCACCCATGCCGAGATCGCCGCCTATTGCGCCGCTGAGGCCGGATTGAAAGGACCGAAATGACCTATTCCCTTGCCATTCACGGTGGTGCCGGAACCATCCTGAAGGAAAACATGACGCCCGAGAAGGAAGCCGCCTATCACAACGGTCTCGCCCGTGCGTTGGAAGTCGGTGAAGCGGTGCTACGCACGGGCGGCAGCGCGATGGACGCGGTGGTGGCTGCGGTCTGCGCCTTGGAGGATGAGCCGCTATTCAATGCAGGTCGCGGTGCGGTCTATACCTCTGAGGGCGTTCAGGAAATGGACGCAGCCGTGATGGACGGCAAAGACCGCCGCGCCGGATCGGTGGCGGGCGTGTTTGGCCCCAAGAACCCCATCAAGCTCGCCCGTGCCGTGATGGAGCGGACTGAGCATGTCACGCTGATCGGGCCCAACGCGCTTGAGATCGCCCGGCAGGCCGGGCTGGAGTTTGGCGACCGGGACTATTTCTTCACCCAGTCTCGCTGGGACGCGCTGCAGGAGACGCTGGCAATGCGCGCACGCGGCGAAGTTTCGGACGATCCGGCGCGGCGCCATGGCACCGTCGGCGCGGTGGCGCGGGATGAGGCGGGCAATATCGCGGCGGCGACCTCGACCGGCGGGATGACGGCCAAAGCACCGGGCCGCGTCGGTGACACCCCGATGATCGGCGCGGGCACATTCGCCGATAACGAGACCTGCGCAGCCTCTGGCACGGGCCATGGCGAGGTTTTCATTCGCTGGAACGCCGCCGCCGAGATCGCGGCCCGGATGCGCCACGCCGGCGAAGACCTCGCAACGGCTGCCGACCGTGTCGTGATGCAGGATTTGGCGGACAACGACGGCTCAGGCGGCATGATCGCGGTAGATGCGGCGGGCAATATTGCCATGCCTTTCAATTCGCAGGGCATGTACCGCGGTATGGTTTGCAAGGGCTCGGGGCCCAAGACAAGTATCTATAACACCGACGACTGATCTTAGATTTATTTTTTGCTGATAGACATTTCATGCCGCTTCTAAACGCGCTTGGAATTCAGCCTTGCGGTGTCTGCCCACCAGCGAAGCTGGCTTTGGCGCGTCCGGCGCAACGAGGAGTGCTATAATCCGTGCGCGACCGAATTCGCGAAGTAACCGACAGCGAACAGGTAATGCGAGACTGTTGCGTTAATCGGATAGGTATGGTCCCGGGTCCTTTCATCACTATAGGTCATGCGGTGGCTCCGAAGAGGCCGCCGATAAACGCGATCTCGCCAAAGACATCTAGTTGTTTGTGATGGATATGGCCTGCTTGATGGTTCCGATCCTTTCTATTCCGTGGAGGGCCGCTTTGACCGTTCGGAGTGAGCGGAAGCTCTGTCGATACCGGAGCAGCCGCAGATCATGACAGGCCGATGTAGACGGACCCGCTTGATCGCCTTGTTGAGGAAGGCCTTGGCCGCCTTCGCATCCCGCCGCGCGGTGAGGAGGTAGTCAATCATCTGGCGGTTTGCGTCGACGGCGCGCCAGAGGTCACGGCACCTCCCGCCGACGCGGATGTGTGTTTCGACCACACGCCCGTCGACGCTGGCCCGGTGCAGATGCTTCTCGGTGGGCCTGATCAGTTCTGGGCCGAACTTCAGGACCCGGCGATTCACCGTAGAGCGATCAACCGTGCCGTCGCGCTCTGCCATAAGATTTACGTCATCCTGATAAGACAGCAGGTTTCGCAGATATCACCGGACGGCACAGAGAATGATCTCTCGCGGAAAGCGATGATGTTGGAACGGTGATTGGTGCGACATGCTCAACCTCAAAAGCAAAAATCTGGCCGACACGAACAGTCACCGCAACAGTACCACCTAATAGTCAGTGTCCCAGGGTCGCCGCATCAACGCGCCTGGGGTCAGACGCACCAAACAGATAGCCGCTTTCTTTGTCCACGAGGATCGATTGGGTTGAGCCCATCACCGATTTTTTGCTGACCGTATGGCCGCGCTGTTCCAGCAATCCGACGGTGTCGAGGTTGATCCCCTCTTCAATGCGGATTTCATCGGGCAGCCACTGGTGATGGATGCGGGGTGCAAAAGAGGCCTCGGCAATGTTCATTCCGTGGTCGATGACATTCATGATGACCTGTAACGTCGTGGTAATGATGCGCGAACCGCCGGGGGAACCCGTGACCATGAAGACCTCTCCGTCCTTCATCACAATGGTAGGTGACATTGATGAAAGGGGCCGCTTCCCGCCTTCGACGGCGTTGGCATCGCCGCCGATTAGCCCATAGGCATTGGGGACACCGGGCTTTGCGGCGAAGTCATCCATCTCGTTGTTCATCAGAACACCGGTGCCGTCAGCAACCATACCAGACCCATAGGAAAAGTTGATCGTATAGGTGTTGGAAACGGCGTTGCCATCCTTGTCTACGATAGAGAAATGCGTGGTCTGGTCAGACTCGTAGGGTGCAAGCTCGCCCGGTTTAATGCTGCTTGACGGGGTCGCCACGTTAAGGCTGATGTCTCCGCGAATATCACCGGCATAGGCTTTAGACGTGATCTCGTTCAAAGGCACATCCACAAAATCACTATCGCCCAGATATTCCGAACGGTCCGCATAGGCGCGTTTCATCGCTTCGACCATGAGGTGAATCGTGTCGGCCGTGTTATGGCCGAGAAAGGAGATCGGGTAGTCTTCGAGAACGTTGAGGATTTGGATGATATGTGCCCCACCAGAGCTGGGCGGCGGCATTGAAACGATCTCATACCCGCGATAGCTGCCCCGCACCGGGTCACGCAGAACCGCCTTGTAGTTCGCCATGTCCTCAACCGTGATGCGTCCCCCAGCAGCCCGCACCGCTTCGGCAATTTTTGTTGCGGTTTCGCCTTTGTAGAATCCGTCCGTCCCTTCATCCGCTATTTTTTGCAGGGTGTTTGCAAGGTCTGCCTGCACAAGGGTCTCGCCGGGCTCGTAGAAATCGCCGCCTTCTTTGTAGAAAATGCTCTCAGAGGTTGGCCATTTCTTCAACCGATCCTCAAGCCCTTTGAGGCTGTCAGCAAGGCCGGGCGTGACCGCGATGCCTTCGCGCGCGAGGGCGATGGCTGGCTCAATCACCTCGGCAAGTGTCATGCTGCCGTAATTCTCTAACGCCATTTGCATGCCCGCGACGGTTCCCGGCACGCCAACTGCCAATCCCGTGAACCGAGACAGCTCACTGTCAGCATTGCCCTCGGCGTCGAGGTACATATCGCGTTCGGCGGATGAGGGGGCCATCTCGCGATAGTCTATAGCTTTTGTCTGGCCGGTTTCCGCGTCATGGACGATCATGAAACCGCCGCCACCGATATTGCCCGCGCGCGGCAAAGTCACAGCCAGAGCGAATGCCACGGCAACACCCGCGTCGATGGCATTGCCCCCGGCCTCAAGAATATCAAGCCCGATCTGGGCCGCCACGGCCTCTTGGGCCGAGACCATACCGTTTTCGGCGTAAACGGGATGTACACGGTCATCCCCGGAAAAAATCGCGGCTTCTTGGGCATGAAGCGCGGGGACAGCCGACAATGTCAGGCATACCGCGCCGGTGAAAATCTGTTTCATCGAATTCCTCCCAGTTGCGTTTGCGTAGGTTGAGGTTGGCTGTTTCTCCTTAATAGCGCAACGGGGAGGTACTTCTGGACGACCTTGCATCTCGCTACCCTCCAGTATTCTCTGCGCAGAAAATCGGGTAAGGGGCGGGTCTGAACTGTAGTTTCTTGGTTAATAGCAATAAATTATCACGGATGACCAAAACAATGAAACTATGATAAGCCGTAAGCGTGAAATTGGGGTTTTATTTGAAAATTGATAGCAATAGGTTCGTACTGATCGACCTCCTGCGCATGGTGGGCGCGTTTTTGGTCATTACCCTGCATGCTCAGCCGCTCCGCACACTGGCTCCGGTAGCAGATTTTGCCATCACCCATGGCATCACCCGGATCGCCGTACCGTTCTTCTTTGTTACAAGCGGCTATTTCCTTGCAAGCACGTTCCACAAGAGGCGTTTTCACATTTGGGCGGTAAAAATCGTGAAACTCTATGCGCTCTGGATGCTCCTCTATACTCCTTTCTGGTTTCCAGACCGCACGGCGGGCGATTTGTTCTATACTGCGCTAATGGGCTATTATCATCTGTGGTATCTAAGCGCTCTGCTTATGGCTGCCTTGCTCTTGTTTCTTCTTATCCGGGGCCAGCCGACCCTTGTTCCGGTATCTGTCGGAGCCGCGATGCTGCTCGGCTTCGGGCTGCAGTATCTCTATTATTTTTTGCCTCCTGGGGCACTGCTGGAAGTCATTGAGAGCTATGCCCTGCACCGATCGTTTCTGACCTTTGCCTTTCCCTATATCGGTATTGGATACTTAGTTGCCACACGCGCGAACGGGGCTGCAACATTGACCGCGTGGGCGCCGTATCTCGTCGCCCTTGGCTTTGCACTTTTGGCCGTTGAAGTCTGGGCCAACCTGACCATCGCGAAAAGGCACGGTCTGTCTGACAATCTCATTTCGATCCTTGTCCTAACACCGTCTTTGTTTGTTCTGGGTCTCCGGTCAGAGCGAACGCTTGGGAAGTTAAACACCTTGCTCGGGCCCCTCTCACTGGCAATCTATCTTGTCCATATCGCTGTGCTTTATGTGGTTAGTACGGCGACATCTTTGGGTCCTATCGGGGTTTGGGCGCTGACCTGCGGGATCAGCACGTTGATTGGCGCGCTACTGGTTTGGCGGAGGAATGCTTTGCCTTGGATGTTGGGCTAGCCCTTTTCTGCCAGACCCCTAAATCGCACCCTATGGGCCAGCCTACTTGAACCTGTGACACAGCTTGCGCGGTCGAAAGCAGGGAAGGTCACAAAAATTTGCAACCTCTTTGGGCTCGCCATAGCAATCGCGCCGCGATAATGGCGTCGATCCGCAAACGCATCGCGCTTTGCCACGTCGATGGGGTCGAGCGATATATCCCCCTGCCTGGCTGGAGCGGCCCTATAATGCGGCAGCACTAGATCATGACCGTGGAAGGACTACAGGTTTTTGTATTGATCGAGAAGTCCGACTGCGGGCCGAAATTACAAACCAGATCTTAATTTGAGGAGTTTAGTAAATGCGCCCCGGCCTTGTTCGGTATTTTATGGTGCAAAACTCTGCACGGGGATCTCGGCTTAAAGATGGGATCAGGGCAGTCTTAGACGGAAGAAACTGAGTGTTCGCTAATAGCGAACATAGGGCCATAGCCCCGTTAAGTTGCTTGCAAGTACCTGTTGGCGTTTAGGAAGCCCGCTGTCAGAACGAAAGTTCGATCCTGCACGTTATCGAGCGTTCTGGTAGGGAGGGGAGGGTTGGAAGCGGAATCGGAATTCAACCCCTTGCACAGTAGAAATTGGCCCTTGCTTTGCCCGGGATAAAGCGCAGGATCAAGGCATGGCTCATGAATCCTCAAAGTCGAAGGAGAACAGCTCCCGATTGCCGGTTGGGGAGATCCTTTCAGCGCGCGGGGCGCTAGAAGCTTCCGACCAGCAGATAGAAACTCGCAAGTTGCATGAGATTGTTGAGCTCCTATGGCTTCCGGAAAGTTTAAGCGAGGAGGAAATGTCCGCGCGCATCCTCCGCGCTCTAGACCTTTACCACGACCTGAAACCGGATGGCAGTGCAGAGAGCATGTTGGCGGTGCAAATGGTGGGTACCCATTCTGCCGCGCAGGAGTGCCTTAGACGCGCGGCCCGTGAAGATCAAACATTCGAGGGCCGCGATATGGCGTTCAAGCACGCTCATAAGCTAATGACTCTCTACATTCAGCAGCTCGCCACCTTAGACAAGCATCGTGGCAAAGGCCAGCAGAAGGTGACGGTTGAACATGTCCATGTGCATCCGGGCGGGCAGGCTGTGGTTGGCAATTTAGAGATGGGTCAGCGTGGTAAAACAAATTCGAACGCGCCGGAAACCGTCGAGCATTTGAAGGACGTGTCGACGCCCGTCGATACAACCGAGAAGAAGGCGTCTAAGATCCGCCGGTCAGATTAAACCGCCATGACCCACCCGCGAAACACAGCGTCGATGAGACAAAGTTTGAGGTGCGGTGCCAAAACCCGCAATGGCACGCCGTGCTTGGCCCCGGCTGTCTCTGGAAAGAAGCGATGCCGGATGCACGGCGGTGCCCCAGGTTCCGGCGCCCCGCAGGGCAATCAAAATGCTCTGAAACATGGTCTTTACACGCAAGAGGCATTGGCGCTGCGCAAACACGTGCGTGACCTGCTGCGGCACGGCAAAGACCTCATTGAGAAAATGTAACTGTGTTTGCTCTCACGCGCAGCCGAGGAACGATATGGCCTCGGACATCGGCTAAATTCCATTGATCAGGATATCTAAAGCCCGCGTTAGGGCGTCACGATGCTCTTCCAAGCTCCCTACCCGTTCTCGCAACTCAGAACCAGGTACCGCTGCCAGTTCTTGAACCCGTACAATCCATTCTGTTCCGTTGAGATGGACAACCGAAGTAAGCCCTGGGAAAGCCGTGTATCGGCCAGCATCTCGAAAAGGCGCTAAAACCCGCGATGCCTCTATACCGATCAGGTCTGTCTACAGATCCACAACCAGCTGTCCGCTTTTCAAGATATAAAGATCGAACTGCGCCATCTTAAACCTTGACCTAAAAGCTTCTTAAACCTGTAAGGGGCAATCCCTCTTTGGCGACCTCCTCGGCGTAGGCATTGAGAGCTATGCAAAACATAGCAACCAAAGCCCGACAGCAGCGTTGTTGAACCATGTTCAATGATTTTCCTCTTCTCCTGTTGCTGCTGGTTGGCATTTGCGCGGCCACGGTCATCTTACTGGTTGGGCTTCGGATGACAGTCCTTGCAGACCGGATCGCCGACCGCACTGGCTTTGGAGAGGCAGTCGTAGGTGGGGTGCTTCTCGGGGCTGCAACGTCATTCTCGGGCACCATCGTCTCGCTCACCGCGGCGCTGGATGGGCGGGCTTCGCTAGCCTTTTCAAACGGCATTGGCGGGATCGCAGCGCAGACGGCGTTCCTCGCTATTGCGGACATAGTTTATCGACGTGCAAACCTTGAACACGCGGCTGCTGAGATTGCGAACGTCTTTCAGTGCGGCGTGCTGCTCGCGCTCCTCGCGATCCCCTTCGCGGCCTCTACCACGCCAGAGGTGGCGCTCTGGGGTATTCATCCTGCGTCGTTTCTTCTGGTGGTGGTTTACGCTTATGGGGTCGCAGCCACCGCTCGCCTCCGCGAAAAGCCGATGTGGCGGCCTGTCGAGACCGATGAGACCCGTGCTGATGAACCTGAGGTAGATGACACGACGGACAAGCCCGCCCGCTGGCTCTTAATGTGGTTCTTGCTACTCATGGTGTTCCTCGGCCTGGCGGGTTGGGCCATCAGCCAGATCGGCAACCAGCTTACAGATCGACTTGGTCTTTCGGCGTCGCTTGTCGGCGCGCTCGTGACCGCTGTGATCACCTCTTTGCCCGAACTTGTTACAACGGTCGCTGCGGTGCGCCGGGGAGCGCTTCAACTCGCTGTCGGTGGGATCATCGGCGGCAACACGTTTGATATCCTATTTCTCACGATCTCAGACGCAGGTTATCGCAGAGGCTCGATATACCACGCCGTCAGCTCACAAGACCTTTTCTGGCTGGCGGTTGGAATGTTGATGACCGCAGTCCTACTGCTCGGGCTCATCTTTCGAGAGAAGCAGGGCCCGGGAAGCATCGGGCGCGAAAGCCTTACACTTTTGTGCATTTATGGCGCCGCCGTCGCGGTCCAGGCGTTCTCTTGAGAGACCTTAGGTCGAAAAACGGGGCCGCGGCTATCGTTTCTCAGATCCAGTAGACGGATATAGAGCATAGGCTTTACCCAAGATCGCATTGTCTTTTTAGGAACGATCCGCCGCGGCACCCGTTGAATCTTCAGAAACTAACGAAAGAGGAGACATGCTATGAAAATGCTTACAGCAAGCACACTCGCACTGACACTCGCAGGCACAGCAGCTTTCGCTGAGGCTCATATGACTGATTACTCCAAGGTCGACAGCGCGGCCATGAATGAGATGCGTGGTGACCTAATCCGCACGCGCGACATCACCGGCGGTGAAATTTACACGATTGGTGAAGCCGACGACGAATGGAATGTGGGAAACCAATATGATGCGATTGATTCTGGTTGGAACGAGATCGGCGAGATTGAAGACATCGTTCTTTCCAAAGATGGCCAGATGGTCGGCATGGTAGCCGAAGTCGGCGGCTTTCTGGACCTTGGCGACAAACACGTCATGATCTCGGTCCCAGATGTGAACCTTGTGGCAGTTGACGACAAGACCTACGCCTACGTAACGCGTCTGAGTGAAGAAGAGCTTGAGGCGCTGCCAAGCGTTGATGAAGGTTTCTGGGACTAACCCAAACTTAGGGCGCAGCCCGTAACCGTTAAGACACTCCGGCCGTGCTTTCACAGGCAGGGGCGTTTCTGGCCTGTTGCAGTTCCTTCCCTGTAACAGGCCTTTCTGCGTCAAATGCTCGCTGCAGGGGATCAACCCCTTCGGCAGTGGGATCATAGGCATCTTCGAGAAGATCGATGAGCGTCAATGCAATGGGGATGACTTCCTACAGACCCAAGCTAACTGACAGGTAGAGAAAGGGGTTACTTCCATGGCTGATAATTTAGGGAAAACTGGAACTGAGGGTGCCGACAGGGGGAGCGGAAATCGCGCTTGGCTTATCGGACTGGCGGTCCTCGCAGCGATCGGCTGGGGGTGGGGGATATACCAAACGACGGCCCGCGCCACGCTCGAAGATGAGATGACACGCCAGATTAAAGCCGCAACCCTCGAACGAGACGAGGTGGCAGAAGCTCTCGCGGCTTTGAAAACAGCCTCCGGCGAGCTGACTGAAATTCAGTCGCGCATTGAAGCCTCGACTGGTGAACTTGCTGAGATCGATGAAAGGCGGCAAGCCGAATCCGAAAAATTTGACGCGGAACTTGCGGAGCTCGCAGATCGCCGCGCGGGTGCCGAAGCAAATCTCTCCTCCCAATTGGCCACGATGACTGCACAGATCGAGACGGCCCGCGAGGATTTTGAGGGCGAACTGGCGGCTTTGACCAAACGACGTGACGCTGCGCTGAAGGAGACAAACATAGCTGAATCTTCTCTTTCCGAAGCGAACAAACAGTTGGAGCAATCGACCAGCCAACTGGAGAGCCAACGTTCTGAGCTAAAAGCAATCCAGCAGGAAATCGCGACCCAGCAAACCACGCGAGATGAGACCCTTGCGGCCTTGACTGAAGCAATGAAAGAAGTCGAGACTGTGGGAGCGCGTGTGAAAGAGGCGCGTACGCAAGAAAGTGCGCTACGCGAGACCCTCAGTTCTTTGCAGGAGGAAGCCGCGGCCTTGTCGAAGGAGTTGGCTGACGCTGAGACCCGGATACAAACGGCGCGCAGCAGCGAAGCGAAGGCGCAAGAGACTTACGCGAAGATCGCAAAAGACGTTACGGGCCTCGAAGATAGAAAAGAAGGCCTCCAAAAGGAGCTTTCGCGACTTGAGTCCCGCCATACCAACTTAAGATCTGATGTTACCGCGGCCGAAGAACAGCGTACCAAGGTGCAATCTGAGCTGCAGGACATCACGGCCCTCCTCAAAACCCGGTCGGAGGAAATGTTGAAGGTAGAGTAGCGTATTAAAGACGAACAGGGCGCGGTTCACGATGCTATGGGCGATCAGAAAAAGGCCCAAGGCGAGACTTCAGATAAACCGGAGAAGCCTCAAAAGCGGAGTAGAACTCAAGGAAAGTCTGAAAAACCTCGCGCACTGAGCGGCATGGGTTAGAGTTGGGGGGACGATATAGGAACCCCGCCGATGCCCAAGCAGCCCGCCTTTCCAGGCCTCCGCCAATCGATGAAGAAGAAACAGACGCGGCGTGAGAAGTTCCTCGCGGAGATGGATGCGGTTGTGCCGTGGCCACGGCTGGTGGCTCTGATCGGGCCGCATTACCCGAGGGTCGGACCGAAGGGAGGACGGCCGCCGATGCCGCTGGAAACGATGCTGCGCATATACTTCCTCCAGAACTGGTATGCGCTCAGCGATCCGATGGCCGAGGAGATGCTGTATGACAGCGAGGCCATGCGCCAGTTCGCAGGCATCGAACTTGGGGACGACCGCATCCCGGACGAAACAACGATCCTGAACTTCCGCCATCTGCTGGAGAAGCATCGGCTGACCGAAAAGCTGTTTGTCGAGGTGAACAAGCACCTTGCCGATCAGGGTATCACGCTGCGCTCGGGCACACTGGTGGATGCGACGATCATCGATGCGCCGTCTTCGACCAAGAATGAGGTGAAGGCGCGCGATCCCGAGATGTCGTCGACAAAGAAGGGCAACGACTGGTATTTTGGTATGAAAGCGCATGTTGGCGTCGATGCTCAGAGCGGCATCGTGCACAGCCTCGATACCACCACGGCCAAGACGCATGACAGCCAGGTCTGGGATGACCTTCTACACGGCGAGGAGACATCGGTCTGGGCCGACAAGGGCTATGTCAGCGCTGCGCGGGAGGCGGCATTCTCAGGCCCAGGCAAGTTCTGGGGTGTCATGCGAAAGGCCGCCAAAGGCGGCAAGCTTCATCCGATCGACGACGACATCAACCGGATCATCGCCAAGGTGCGGGCCCGGGTTGAGCACCCGTTCCGGGTGATTAAGCGGCAGTTCGGATACATCAAGACCCGTTACCGTGGTCTCGCCAAGAACCGCGCCCAGCTCTTTGCGCTGTTCGCCCTTGGCAACTTGTTTCTTGTTCGACGAAAATTGATGGCATGAGGACGAGTCTGCCCAAAATCAGGGGCTGGGCGCTTCAAGGCTGCCGATTCTGGCGCTACGAGCCAAAAATCGGCCCCTGTCAGCGAAATCAAAGCCCGATTGCACGGAAACCGGCGCAGCAAAACGGTAGATCAGACGTTCCTCAAAAGGCCGGAGATGTCGGCACATCTGATAGCCAATCTGCAAAGCAATCTGCGACAAACACGGCCCCCCCGATGCCAGCCCGAACTGAGCAATCGCAATCGGAACGCAATAGCGGAAACCAAAGTGGTAATAGTGCAATCACGCCCGGCACATACCGCACTGGTGATATTTTGGCGCGCTTTGCATCGGACGGCACCTTTAATATGCGTAATGAGCAGAGCGGAGCTAAAGTTGCGGGCGAATATGCTGTCGAGAACGATGTACTCACGCTATTAAACCCGGTGGGCAACTTACGACAGGGGGTCAATTTTCCGCTGCGTTGCGCTGTAGAATTCGCCGGCGAGGCATTCACTCTTCGTGCGGCGGGCCAAGACGGGCTTGCCTGCGGGCCGCTGACTAACGCGGCCTATGAAAAGGTCCAATAGCCGGAGAGCAGAAGTTTCCGCCCGTCATCCCAGAGCGGAGGCGGGTGGGAATAATTGCGCCTCTGCGTTCCATGGAGATATAGATTTGTTATCTTTTACAGTGTGATAACACTATCGACGCGGCAGTTCACAACTGCTTCACACCGCCGTGGGGGAATACGACAAAGTAGACGTTTCACGCTGTTTGTCTCTCTTTCCGCTCTCAGATAAGCGCATGGGGCACCCCTCATGCTACGGCGCAGCGCTTGGCAGCTGCTCGCGGGTTTGTCACTTTGGATGATCTCGTCCGCAGGTCTTGAGTGGCAGGGGGCAGTTTGGCCTTCAGTTGCGGCGCAAAAAGACGAGGACTTCAACCGGGGGCGAGAGCCCCTCGTAGGTGCGTCGCGCAGGTTTAATCCGGACATGAGGGCCGCGCCCGCACAGCTGGCAATCCGCAAATTTTGAGAAGAACTTGAATGCCACCTTAGGAGCTTGCGAGGCGGCGGGCAGTACGCCCTCCGAATGCGAAATTCAAAAGCAGGCCCAGTGTCGCACCGATGCCAACGCCGAACAGGTCCGCGATGAAATCTGCAAGCTCACCTTGGCGCCCGACATAGGGTTGAATGACCTCGATTACGGCTCCGAAAACAGCTGCCGCGAGCGCCACCCGGAGTAGCGCCTTCGGATAGAGAACGGCGCAGGGCAAAGTTAAGGCCGCAAAGGCCAACAGGTGATGGGTTTTATCGGACCCGGGTGCGTCAGCGGGAATGTTAAGCGGGATGAGGGTCAATGCGGCGATGCTGATCGTCAGGCTGATCGTCAACCAGATCACAACTGCCCGCCGGCGTTTGGTGCCAAAGGCAACTGCTTGAATATCGGGCATGTAAAATCAACCTACGGTTTTGGAGTGCGAATGCGGATGCCAGGGCCATCGTCGGGCGTGCCGATGAATTCGATGCCAGCAGCTTCGAGGGATGATTTTATCGCTCTGATGTTCGGCCCAGTACTTGCGGGAACGCCGTCTTGCGCCTCGACACGCTTAATTGTGCTAATGCTCACCCCAGACGATGCGGATAGTTCGCTAACACTCAAACGGAGCGCATACCTTGCAATTCGAACTTGAGCGCCAGTAATCATTGACATCTCCACCTAATGAGCCCATATAGCTCACATGAAACCAAATGACGCTCAGCTCTTTAGCATCAGCTCTGACTGGCAGTCAGAATTCAAGCGCCTTGAAGGGGCTTATGCGCCGTCTACCATGCGGGCCTACCACGCCGATATCGAAATATACATCCAGTGGTGCGCGTTGAGCGATCGGACGCCGTTCCCCGGGAGTGTGGAGACGGTTTGTGCATTTCTGCTGGATCAGGACAGCTTTGCCCCGGCGACGGTACGACGGCGGGTGTATGCTATCCGAAAGGTTCATCAGCTTCTGCGACTGCCGGATCCCACCTATGACGAGGATATCAATCTTACGTTCCGGCGCATTCGCCGCAGCAAAACTTCGCGGCCGCGTCAGGCGAAAGGCATGACCAAAAGTTATCTCGATAAATTTCTTGCCGTCCAGCCTGACAACCCTTGGGGCCTAAGAAACAAAGCCATGCTTTCACTGGGCTATGACCTCCTAACACGACGGTCTGAGTTAGTTGCAATCACCGTGGAGGACGTTGAATTTCGCTCGGATGAAACGCTGCGGGTCCTAATCCGACGCAGCAAGACAGACCCTGGGGGCTACGGCCGCGTGGCTTTCACCTCGAAGCGGACAGGGACGCTTGTTACCGAATGGCTTGAGTGGCGCGGCTATAACTTCGAACCGCTTTTCTGCCCAATCTATCAAGGTCATGCTGTGAACCGACACTTAAGTGACACGACCGTGAAACACTTGATTAAGTCAGCTGCAAAGAATGCGGGGCTTGATCCGAACGATGTGAATGATTTCAGCGGCCATTCGATGCGCGTCGGTGCGGCGCAAGATCTGCTGAAAGCAGGTCATGATACCGCTGCGATTATGCGGGCCGGCGGGTGGAAGTCGATCAATGTACTGACGCGCTATCTAGAGAATGCTGAATGTAACGTGTGGCTCTAGATACAGCAGGTGCTGCCAACGCCAGCATCGACGTGGAACAGTACCAGATTCCGAGGCGGTCCATGAAGGTCTGGTCTTGATTAAGGCCAGCTCGATCTATGACGGGTTCGAAACCGACATGGCCAACAATGTGCTCGCGACCGCCAAGGGGCCCTGTTTTGGGACCATGATCATTGACGAAGGTGCCGTTTCTGGCGGCGGGGCCTGCAACATGGCGAAGCCATCGTCATTAGCTAGACCCCGTCCGGCTTCAACGATGAGGGCCGGACTATCGGCACGTGAGAGATTACGGCGGCACCGGCAAATGGACGTACGCCTCTGGTGGCCATGATTTCGATGCCGGGGGCGAAGGCGCTGATTACACCAATATGGTCACCGGCGAAGTTAACCTAAACTGAATCCCACTACATTGACTTCTCTATCTCGCGTGCAGACGTGCAAACCGATCTATGCGCGGGATGGACATGGTAATAACCTAGGTGGCTTTTCGATCAACTGCGTGGACTTGAGTGACCGTTTTAACAGATCGGTGGTACACTTCGTGACCCGTTTGTCAGCGTGGCTGAAGCACGAAGGCCAAGCTTGCTATATCAATATCGGGCAGTTGTATCTTTTATAACGGTTATCGTCCTGCTTTTCGCCCGTGCCGTCTCAAAGTCGAAGAGCTGCGGAGCAATGCCCTACTACAAGGGGCGGCAGGCCACCCATGGATCGTTACTCTGATGCGTTTGGCATTAAACGTAACCGTTTATTCTTGGCTTCCTAGCGTGGGATCGTCGTCATATCGCTTAGGCTGAGCGGCATTTAGCTCTGCCGGATCAGCGCTGAGAGCGGCCGTCTCGGGCGTGGACGCGCGCGCCAAGGGTTTCGCCTGGAAGGCTATCTTGGCATTGGGAGCCACGGGAGGGGCGATCCGGAGACGCAAGAGCGCGAATAGGATCAACAATACATGCACAGAGCCCGTGACCGCAAAAAGCGTAGAAGCGCCAAATTCGGTCATCGCGAACCCAGCCACTGTGGGTCCGACAATTGAGCCGATGCCAAACACCAGGAGCAGCCCTCCGCTGACCTGAATGAAGGACCCCGGTTCAGCATGATCGTTCGCATGCGCCACAATGATGGGGTACATGGCGAAGACCGTCGCGCCAAATAGCGCTGACATCGCCAGCGCAAGAGCCGGTGTCGGTACGGCAATCGACAGGAAAAGAACGTCTGCGAGGATGGCAAATATTGTGACTGCGATCAAAACCTTGCGTCGATCAAATCGGTCCGACGCGATACCCACCGGGATCTGAGATGCCGCACCCGCGAGGATCGGGATGCTCGCAAACAGAGCGATTTCGTTCAGCGATAAGCCTATGCGCGCGGCATAGACCGCCGCCAATGTGCCGAAAGAGGCATTGGAGACGCCGACCATTAATACGGCGAAGACAGCGATGGGCGAATTTTTCCATAGCTTGCTCAAGTCGAGCTTAGCCTGTGTCAACGGCCTAGGTGTGGTCGTCGCACTGATCGCAGTCGGCAGAAGCGCAAGGCAGTAGACCATCGCGGCCAGCACGAAGAACAGAAAACCGTTCGTATCCCCTAAGGTTAGTACCATCTGTCCTGCTGTCGTAGCGCCAAGATTGACCATCGTGTAAATGCCAAAAACCCGCCCGCGAGACTTCGCGTCTGCGCGCTCGTTCAACCAGCTCTCAACGATCATCGCGGCACCGGCAAAGCAGAATCCGGAAAGCGCGCGCACTGGGACCCAAACCCATGGCGTAATCAGAACGAGTGAGAGCAGCACGGCAATAGCGGCAATTGCACACATGGCCCCAAAAGCGCGTATATGTCCGACACGGGCCACCAATGCCGGCGTGCGCAAACATCCCGCAACGTAGCCGACCGCCCAGCCCGTCCCCAGCAAGCCCAAAGACGCCGCCGTAAAGCCTTCAGCTTCACCTCGGATCGGCAAAATCAGGCTGTTTACGCCTCCGGCGAACAAGAGAAAGGATGACCCCAACAGCAGGGCGGTTAAGGGAAGAAGGTTTCTGATCATAGCGTTTAGATACCCTGCGCGCCCACTGTTTCCAACTGGTACTGCCTGGCGAGGTATTTTCGCAATGCGTCTTTGCAGCCTGTCTGGCTGGTGAAGAGCCGCTTCGTTGGGGGCGAGTCCCTTGTCGCGACGAGCTCTGTGACAGACTATGGTAAACTCAGGAGATTCTGATCGGGAGAAACTTTATGCGGAAGAAAGAGAATGATGAGCGCTCTAATATTGACCCGAACCCGGCAACCCTTCAGCGCGAAATTGACCGTCTGAACCGTGAACTTCGTGCCTTTGTTGCTGTGGCTCTGCGACACGGGCTGCGGGATTATTGCGAGACGCGACATCCAATACTGACGGCCGAACTCGACCAAACCGATACGCACTCGCAACGCCACGCGAAACAAAAATATGACAGAGTTCTTGCGCGGATCACAGATGTTCCCGGGCTCTGCGGTTGCCCCGGCGATACCGCGGAACGTACCTATTACCGAAATGCCCAAGACAACGTGGCCTATATCGAGCATACCCTTAAGAACAAAAGATTTATCCTAGGAGGCATCTGGGTCGCCCCCCGATACAGAGGCAAAGGGTGCGCTCATAATATTCTGCGGGTTTTGGTCGAGGCCGCAGACGATGCCGATCTCGGCATTGAACTGTACCACGAGCCATTTGGCGAGGAGGGGCTGCGAGCACAGGAGTTGGAAGCCTTTTACAATCGGCACGGCTTTGCGTGGCATGACTCGGCGCCTGGCGGGTTGGTTCGACTTCCACGGTCTCCGCTTGATCTTTATACGCGCAGCTGAAGCTGGGCTTGGATCTGCTTTGCTAAGACGTACCGAAATACGCCTCAACTCGGTAGTTGCGCCGCTGAAGGGCGGCAGTCATGCATATCTCGAAGGGGAAATTCTACTGGGAAATTATCGGTGAATTGCGAGGAAGAATCTGATACAATCATCAACATCTACCACATGAGAGCATCAAAGGATGTGAGCCATGCACGGATATGTTGGAATTCACCGACGGACGGTTCTACAGGCCTATCATCGCTTTCTTGCGGCGGATCGGTCCTTGCAGAAGGCTCAATCAGCGGCGTTGGTTTGGATCTCTGAACCATCTTCTCAGAAGGCCATGCTCATGGGGGATACTGGGTCTCGGGTAAGGCGGCTTCATGAACGCCGTGATCGGGCCCTCGCCCGACTCCGGCTCCTATGGCAGACCCTTGATCAAGAGAAGAAAAGAAAGCGTAAAAGGTCCCAACGGAGCGTTCTCTTGCTTGAAATGCGCCCTATCTCGAAGTGAAGAGAGCAAACAGAAACGACGCGGCTTGCGGACCTCCTTTTAACTTTTCCTTAGCGCCTTATCCCAGCTCGCGTGTTTAACGGTTCAATGCGGCGCTGGCAGACTATGAATGAGGTTTTGCCCCAGTCGATTTCTTGATCTACCTGCAGCTCGGTGCGTGATGGATAGACCATGCGGGATCAATATCGCACGCAGGCTACCACTGCTGACCTTAAGTCGTGAAGGATCCAAGCCAATCCAGAATATTACGGGGCACGCACCGCGAGGGCTGCGCATCGTTTCGCCCAAAACCAACTCGGTAGTGCCATCGCCTCATGCACCATAGTCTAGAACCGAACAGAAGCCCCCTGCCAAGACATCAGAGCGCTTTCAGGCTGGCCGATCCAAAACCGGCAGCGCGCAGCGGGCGGGGCTCGCCCGCTTGGCCCACTCAGAACCCCGAAAAGACCATGTCAAGAGCGCCGCGGATCTCATAGTCAGATGCGGAAAGATCTGCGATGGGGGACCCTTTGAGCAGCGCAGAGGGGATCGCCGCCATCTCTGCGGTGTGCAGGGCATGGGCATCGCCCTCAATTTCGAATACTGGCTCCAGGCGTCCGATAACCCTTGGCCCGACCGAAATGGGGATCAGAGGTGCGACGATGCGGGAACCAGTGTCGATCAGATCCGTTTGGAGGTCGAGCACCAGCCGTCCGCTGGATACCCGATAAACTTGGAACTGTGCCATCAGCCGAGACGCAGCACCTGCAGGTCTGCCAGCGGCATCCCATGGGCCTCAATCCAAGCGCGGCGCTCTGAAATCGCCGCCGCGTTGTCCGCAGCCCAAGCTGTGGCCCGCGCCGCCCGCACCGCTTCTGCGACGGCAGCATCGCTGATCGCGGACACGTTCAGGCCCAACTCCCGCGCGGCGGCGAGATTTTCCACCGTAAGTGTAATGTTTGTGCGCTGCTTTTCGGATGTGGTCTGCATACCATTCTCCTCTATCACATGCAGTGTACACACGATCGGTGTGTAATGCAATGGCGTTGGGTCCCTAGGATGTTGTCATATGATCAGCCCCGCGCCCCATTCAATGTTTAGGTGGAAAGCGGTTGTCATGGGGGTGAAAAACGACCTTAGCCCGTGCGGTATTTTAGAAAATTTGGCTTGCGCCACAGACACTTCCAAGATGCAGCTTATGCGATCCTTGGGGTGGCGTGAGCGTCGTATTCCAATAAGCGGGTTAATATTTCGGCGCCGCAACCTGGTCTCAGATCAGGGGCGCTTGAGAGGAGGCGTTATCGGGCGTTTCAGTGGGGGGTGGGGGTGGTGTTAGCAGAATTCAAAAACAAGCCCATGCACAGTAAGGGTTCCGTGCGAAAATGTCTCAAACTTAGACCGGTAACCTACTATGTTGACGATGGGCAACATCTCGAGGCAAGGCAGAATGGCAAAGAAGGATCTGACGCTGAAAACGACGCAGCGCAGTTTGGCGGCGCAAGAGATACCCTCCGCCGCGGCGCTTCAGGAAATGCTCGGGGTCAGCAACGAAGCTTTGCTGACCCAAAAGATCAACGAGATCGGCAAACTGCTCTGGTTTCACGCGGATGCCAGCGAAGACACGAAACATGAGCGGATCCTGCGGGCTCTAGAGCTTTATGAAAGCTTGGAGCCTGCGGATGGGGCGGAAGGTATGCTGGCGATGCAAATGGTCGGCACGCATGATGCGGCGCTCGAATGTCTTAAACGCGCCGCTCTTTCCAACCAGACCTTTGAGGGGCGCGACATGGCGCTCAAGCACGCGCAAAAGCTGATGACCCTTTATACGAAACAGCTTGAGACCTTGAACAAGCACCGTGGGAAAGGCCAGCAAAGGGTGACCGTAGAGCACGTCAACGTGCAGGCCGGCGGACAGGCGATCGTTGGACATGTTGAGTCAGGCCAGCGGGGCAGCCAGCGGCGCGATGCCGAGCCATCCATCGACCACCAGCGGGATGCCGCATTTTCCGGAGAAAAACCAAAGACCAAGGCCCCAAGGAAAAAAGGGTCAGACTAGATGGTGGGCACGCATAGACGCAACACCGGACCAATGCGGACCAGTCCGCGCTGCGGCGCTAAAACCCGTAAAGGGACACCGTGCCAGGCGCCAGCCGTGGCCGGCAAAGCGCGCTGCCGCATGCATGGCGGGGCAAAGGGATCGGGGGCGCCGATTGGTAACCAGAACGCCTTTACGCATGGGATGTATACTCGGGAGTCCCAGGAATACAGCGAGCACATCCGAGATTTGATACGCGAAGGCAAAGAGCTGATCGAAAAGTTTTAACTTTTAGAGGTATCGCGTTAGGCGGATCTACGGCGCCATGCGCGCCATGCGCGGTCTAT
Organism: Sulfitobacter sp. W027; assembly: GCF_025143985.1. Classification (NCBI taxonomy): domain Bacteria; kingdom Pseudomonadati; phylum Pseudomonadota; class Alphaproteobacteria; order Rhodobacterales; family Roseobacteraceae; genus Sulfitobacter; species Sulfitobacter sp. W027. The sequence continues at coordinate 68,096 of NZ_CP083567.1, read as the reverse complement.
GATGGCGCCCCGTCCGAAACCAATGAGATCTGCCAGGACCTCCATCCCTTCAGCCTCGGCCCCATGCAGGGCGGCACAAGTTCGATTGCGGCGCCAAAGAACGCAGTCGGGGGAAGTGGACGGGATCAGGAGCGTCAGGTCGCTGGTCATAGATGCGATCCTCCGGGAGTATGCGGTATGCTGCGTCTTTGCGCCTACTTACTCCCATACATGCTGTGCGACTGTGCCATAAGCCTTCACATCGGAAGATCGGGAAAAAGAACCTGGTAAGAACAAATACTGTTTTGGTAGCCAGTTACATTCCGTTTTGCGGTTAATACCCTGCGTCGTTGTCAATTGCAGCCTCGCGGAAAGAAGGCCACCGTTCGATCGGAAACCCGGTAGGCCAGCAGTCCGACCCATTCCTTCACGCCAGTGTTCAAATCCGCGAGGTTTTCCGCAAGGTTCCAGCCGATTTGATCTAGGACTGTCCCGCCGCGGTAGTCGGTGGGGAACGGCACCAGGTTCGACCACCCCGCTGCGCAGAAACTCCCCATTGCCCGCGGCATATGGAAGGCGCTGGTCACCAAAATCCAGGGCCCCTGCCCCTTTGGCGCCACGGCGCGCGACAGGACGGAGTTCTCGGCTGTCGTCCGTGAGCGTCCCTCGACAATCAGTCTATCCTGCGGCAACCCTAGTTGCCGCAGGATATTAGGACCCAATGCGAATGTGTCTGCGGCTACCGGTGTAGCTGCTGCCTTGCCACCCGTATAAAGTACGGCCGCGTCAGGGAACTGCCGCGCCAATTGAATGGCAGCAATAAACCGGTCTCCAGCCTCGTTGACCTGTGCCACGCTGCCTGTGTAGGCAGGAGCGGTATCTTCTGCGCCGCCGAGAACGAGGATGCCAGCAGGCTGCGTGATCGGTGGATTGGGCGCGTAGGCGCGTTCCAGCGGATTAAGGACAAAGTTGCCGACGGGGATCACGCCAATCGCGATCATGATGATGAGTGCCATTACCAAGAACCGCGACGCGGCAACAATGCGCCCAAGCCATAAGCAAACTAGGGGAACGGCGATGAGAGCCACAAGGAGGGTCTCTGGCCGGATCAACAGCCAAACGGTCTTACTGGCGATGAAAAAAACTGTGTCCAAAAGATATTCTCTCTGCGCTCAGCCGGGAGGGTCATCGGTTGTCCCGGTAGACCCGGCATGAGGCGGCTTCCAGGTTCAAGCAGGAAACACTCAGTTCTTCATTCTTGTGGGCGGAACAGTACGCCTTTGCCGCCATCAGCGGTCTGGATAAACTCGATGCCTTCGTTTTCGAGCGCGATACGAATAGCCTCTAGCGTTTTCTTTGAAGGAGTGACTTCACTACCTTTGGCTTCAACCCTCAATACCGTCCGCCTATTAAGCCCCGCTTCAGATGCCAGCTTATCGATTGTCCAATCAAGTGACGCTCTGGCGGCGCGTATCTGTTCTGGATCAATCATTGACACCCTACTAGAAAGTCACTTAAAGTGACATTTATGAAAATCCTCGATGCCCACACAGCAACATCTGACTGGCGCAAACATTTCGAGCGCCTCGAGGGCGCATATGCACCTTCAACAATGCGCAGTTACCGCACAGATGTCGAGGCGTTCGAGACTTGGTGTCACGAAAATAGATGCCAAGCCTTCCCTGCATCTGTGGATACAGTCTGTCGCTTTCTACAAGACCAGGGAACAAACAAAGCGCCTTCAACGGTGAGACGGCGCCTTTATGCCATCCGTAAGGTGCATCGGCTGCTTCAGTTGGATGATCCGACGTATGATGAAGAGATCAATCTTGCGTTGCGCCGCGTCCGCCGCGCAAAACCGGGCCGACCCAAACAAGCAAAGGGCATGACGCGCGCCTATCTCGACCGCTTCCTTGCGGGTCAGCCGGACACGCCCCTGGGGCTGCGGAACCGTGCCATGCTGAGCCTGGGCTACGAGCTTCTAACCCGGCGCTCGGAACTGGTAGCTATTCGCGTGGGTGATCTTGAAGAGCGCGAAGATGGTACGCTGCGCATACTGATCCGCCGTGCCAAGAACGACCCCTTCGGCGAAGGGCGTATCGCTTTCACTTCTGCCCGCACGGCCTCCCTGGTGGCGGACTGGCTCGCCTGGCGCGGCCCAGGGATCGCGCCCCTATTTTGCCCAATCTATCATTGCCAGCCAATCGATCGCGTGCTTTCACCTGACACCGTCAAGCGGCTCATCAAAGAAGGTGCCAAGCTAGCCGATCTCAACCCAGTGGAGGCCCGAGAATTCTCCGGCCACTCAATGCGCGTTGGGGCGGCGCAGGATCTTTTGCGGCGAGGCTTTGACACCGCTGCCATCATGCGTGCGGGCGGATGGACTTCGATTAACGTCGTCTCGCGCTATCTCGCTCATGCGGAGCACAATTTGTGGGAGTGATTTTGATATGGAACTGACTGAAATGCAGTCGCAATGCGGTTTTGAAGTTGCTCGATAACGTGAGATATCGAAATTTAAGTCCTGCGTGCGTATTCCGGGGTGATCCGCCCACCGATTCCGATTTGATGCGCCCACCCGTTCCGATTTTATCCGCCCACCGATTCCGGGGTATTCGCCCACCCCTGTGACGTGCTGCTGCGAGGCAATCTGTAACCGGCTACCCTTCGTCTTTTTGGCATGAAGGAAGCCTGATGAAGAGATTGCCGATGCGGAAGATACGAGATGTTTTGCGGCTGTCAGCCGAGGGCCTATCAACCCGCCAGATCGCAGCGAGCCTGGCGATTGGGCGAACAACCCTTCGGGGCTACCTTGATCGCGCTACTGAGTTAGGTTTGGGCTGGCCTCTGCCAGCAGAGATGTCTGATACGGATCTCGAGCGATGTCTGTTTCACCGGGCTTACTAGCATACCCAACGGATCGAGGCGCAGCCTGACTGGTCGTATATCCACCGCGAGTTGCGTCGGAAGGGCGTGACGCTGTCACTTTTGTGGGAGGAACATCGCGCCAACCACCCCGAGGGATACGGCTACTCCCGATTTTGCGAACTTTACACGCGGTGGGAGGGCAAGCTGTCGCCGGTGATGCGACAGCGGCACCCGGCGGGCGAGCGGCTGTTCGTCGATTACGCGGGGCACACCATCGACGTGATCGACCCCGAGACCGGGGAAGTGCGCCCGGCACAGCTGTTCGTCGCGACGCTTGGGGCCTCAAGCTATACCTTTGCGGAGGCGACCTGGACGCAATCGCTGCCGGATTGGATCTCGAGCCATGTGCGTGCCTTTGGCTTCCTTGGGGGTGTGACGGCGCAGGTCGTGTCCGACAACCTAAAGGCCGGGGTCACCAAAGCGTGCTTTTACGACCCTGTGATCAACCGAACCTATGCGGATCTCGCCACCCATTACGACACAGCCGTTGTGCCCGCGCGGCCGCATAAACCAAAGGACAAGGCAAAGGTCGAAGGGGCGGTCTTGCTGGTCGAGCGCTGGATTCTGGCGCGGTTGCGCAATCGGCAGTTCTTCAGCCTCGGGGATGTGAACGCTGCCATTCGCCCGTTGCTTGACCAGCTCAACGACAAGGTCTCTCGGCATCTTGGGGCCAGCCGCAAGCAGTTGTTCGAGCAGTTGGACAAGCCCGCCCTGAAGCCGCTACCGACGGCTCCATATGTCTATGCCGAATGGAAGAAGTGCCGAGCGGGGCTGGATTACCACGTCGCAATCGACAAGCATTACTATTCCGTGCCCTATCAGTTGCTGAAGAAAGAGCTGTGGGCTCGCATCACCGCCCGCACGGTCGAAGTCTTCCATGTTGGACAGCGTGTTGCTTCCCATGTGCGCACTTCTGGAAACGGCAGACATTCTACACAGCGCAAGCACATGCCAGCGCACCACAAGTTCCGCGAGGACTGGACGCCGCAGCGTATTATCGCACGGGCCGCTCGTGTCGGGCCGAATGTCGCCACCTTCGCAGAGGTTGTGAGCGCGAACGCAAGCACCCCGAACAGGACTACCGGAGCTGTCTGGGTGTCATTCGGCTGGCCGACAAGTTCGGTGCCGCCCGCCTTGATGCGGCGTGCCGCCGCGCGCTCGAGATCAACGCCCGTTCTTACTCGTCACTCCAATCCATTCTCAAGAATGGTCTGGAGAGCAAGCCCCGCACCCGCGCCACGGAGGAGCCTGCAATCACCCACCCCAACATCCGTGGCGCCGATTATTTCCATTGAAAGGAACACAATGCTTGATCACCCAACCCTCGATCATCTGAAGGCCCTGCGGCTGGACGGTATGGCCGAAGCTTTTGCCGAGCTGCAAGCGCAGAATGCCGCAGCCGACTTCAGCCACGCTGAATGGCTTGGCTTGCTCGTTGACCGTGAGGTCGCCAGCCGGGAGACCAAGCGGTTTGAAGCTCGGATGCGCTCGGCCAGGCTGCGCCACGTCGGCGCCTGCCCGGAAGATGTCGATTACCGCGCGCGCCGTGGTCTCGACAAGGCGTTGTTCCAGAGCCTGCTCACCGGTAGATGGATCACCGACAAGCACAATCTGATCATTACCGGCCCCTGTGGTGTCGGCAAAACTTGGCTCGGCTGCGCATTGGCGCAAACGGCCTGTCGCGACGGTGTCACTGTGGCCTACAAGCGAATGCCGCGTCTCTTCGAAGAACTCGAACTGGCCCATGGCGACGGGCGCTTCCCCCGCCTGTTCCGCAGCATCACCAAAGCACAGCTGCTCATCCTCGATGACTGGGGGCCAGACCGACTGACCGCCACGCAACGCCGGGATCTCATGGAGATCGTGGAAGAGCGCTACGGCCGCGGCTCAACGATGATAACCAGCCAATTACCCATCAAGGCTTGGCATGACGTCATTGGCGAACCAACCTTCGCTGATGCCATCCTCGACCGCATCGTTCACAACGCTTACCGCCTCGAACTCGAGGGGCAGTCTATGCGGAAAAGCGTCACCAAAATGGATGACGAAAACCCTCAAACCTGATAACCCAAACCCACTGCCTCACGGCAACGCGTCACAAGTGGGCGGATACTCCGGAATACGCACCTGCGATGGATGTCGATGTCGGAGCGGGCAAGGATATGGCTTTGGCGATACAACGGCAGGTGGTCTGAGAATTTGCTGACAAGCACATGTGCGATGGCGCCCTCAGTCGGCAACCCGCCTTCGATCAGATACGCCACCAGCATAAGCGCTTCAGGCGCGCGGGCAGCGAGGCTCAAAGCTGCCGCAAGGATCGCCGGGCCGGTGTTGCGCCCTTCCGGCTCAATAAGAATGCCAGCAGGCGCAATCTCGACCGCCGCCAATTGCTCGGTGAGATAAACCGAAAATCTGACCCCGTCAGGATCATCGGTGCCGCAAACCCGTCTCCGGACAACCGTTGGGCCGAAGCTTGAAAGAGGCTTTCTTCGCCCATCAGTTTCGCAGACTGCTTAGGGTAGCTCTTGCGGGCCAAAGCCGCGTGCCGGAACCGCCAGCTAAAAGGATCGGGTGACCAATAGGGGTCATCAGAAACATCCTGTCGGGAAAAAGTCAGTGGCGGATGGCATTCTCGTTTTCGATAAACCAGTCGTAGGTTTCCTGTAGCCCCTTTTCGAGATCAACTGAGGCGCGCCATCCCATATCGGCCAAACGGCTCACATCCATTAACTTGCGCAGGGTGCCGTCTGGCTTGCTGGGGTCATTGGTTATGCGCCCCTCAAAACCGGTAACCTTGGCCACCATCTGCGCCAGCTCCAGGATCGAAACGTCTGTCCCGGTGCCGACATTAATATGGCTGAGCATAGGCTGGGTGTTGGCATCATAGGTCTCGCGTTCGAGATCAAGCACGAAAAGGCTGGCCTCAGCCATATCATCTACATGTAAAAACTCACGGCGCGGCTTACCTGAGCCCCAGATTTGTACCTCGTCATCGCCGGCCTGTGCCGCCTCGTGAAAGCGTCGGATCAAGGCGGGCAGCACATGGGAGTTTTCGGGGTGGAAATTGTCGCCGGGCCCGTAAAGGTTCGTCGGCATAACCGAACGGTAATCCGTGCCATGCTGGCGATTGTAGCTTTCACAAAGCTTGATCCCGGCGATTTTGGCCACGGCATAGGGCTCGTTGGTGGGCTCCAACACGCCGGTTAGGAGCGCATCTTCCTTCATCGGCTGCGCCACGGCACGTGGGTAGATACAGGACGAGCCCAATTGCAGCAGCCTAGTGACGCCCGCAGCAAACGCCTGATGGATGACATTGCATTCGATCATCAGATTTTCGTAGATGAAATCCGCCGGGTAGCTGTTATTGGCGTGAATACCCCCCACCTTGGCCGCGGCAAGGATCACCACATCGGGCTTCTCAGCCTGCATGAAGTCGCGAACGGCAGCTTGGTTCGTCAGATCCAGTTCCGCATGGGTGCGGGTGATCAAGGTAAGATCTTCCCCTGCCGCGCGGCGCGCCTCAAGCCGGCGCAGAACGGCGCCTCCGACCAAGCCGCGATGGCCGGCAATGTAGATTTTATTCATATTATGCCTGCTCGATGCTGATTGGCAGTTCATAGCCATGCTCACGCAAGAGCGCATGGCGACGTGCAGTACGCAGGTCGGCCTCCACCATTTCAGCACACATCTCCTGCGCGGTAATTTCCGGCTCCCAACCCAACACCTTCTTGGCTTTGGCCGGGTCGCCAAGAAGAGTTTCCACTTCTGCCGGGCGGAAGTAGCGTGGGTCGATCCGCATCACCACATCGCCTTCTTTCAACCCGGGAGCCCTGGCCCCTTCGATCGCAGTGACGGTGGCGATCTCTTCCACACCCTCGCCGGTGAACTCCAATGTAAGCCCTAGTTCTTTGGCTGTCCAAGTGATGAACTCGCGCACGGAATATTGCACCCCGGTGGCGATCACGAAATCTTCTGGCGCATCTTGTTGCAGCATCATCCATTGCATGCGGACATAGTCTTTAGCATGACCCCAATCGCGCAGGCTGTCGATATTGCCCATGTAGAGGCAAGGCTCCAACCCTTGCGCAATATTGGCCAGACCCCGGGTGATTTTGCGGGTCACGAAGGTCTCGCCGCGGCGCGGGGACTCATGGTTAAAAAGGATACCGTTACAGGCATACATGCCATAAGCTTCACGGTAGTTCACCGCGATCCAATAGGCATACATCTTGGCGACCGCATAGGGCGAGCGCGGGTGAAAAGGTGTGGTCTCGGTCTGAGGTGTTTCTTGAACGAGACCGTAGAGCTCCGACGTTGAAGCTTGGTAGAAGCGCGTGGTCTTTTCCATCCTCAAAAAGCGGATCGCTTCGAGCAGGCGCAAGGTGCCAATTGCATCGACGTCCGCGGTGTATTCCGGCGCTTCGAAACTTACCGCGACATGACTTTGCGCGCCGAGGTTATAGACCTCATCGGGGCGCACTTCACTCAGGATACGGGTCAGGTTCGACGTGTCGGTAAGGTCCCCATAGTGCAACTTGAACCGCGCCTGATCCATATGCGGATCTTCATAGATGTGATCGACACGTTGGGTATTGAAGGACGAAGCCCGGCGCTTGATGCCATGCACTTCATAGCCCTTATCAAGCAGGAACTCCGCGAGGTAGGACCCGTCTTGCCCGGTGACCCCAGTAATAAGCGCACGTTTGGTCATTTTGGGGTTCCTTTTCTAGGGATAAATTGTTCGAGCTTCGAGAAATTCTTTGCCAGGAGGGTATCGATGCCACCGACCTTATGGCGCCGCAACGCGATATAATCTTCACGACTTTTTCGCAAGATACGGGATAGCGAGCGGTTGCTTTCGCCCCCAACACGCATTTTCACTAATACTTCGGGAATATAGGCAAGGTGGATGTTGCCCTTCACAAGATAGCGCAGCATGGCCTCGTAATCTGCGGCGATGCTCATCGACGTATCGTAGAGCCCCCAACGATCAAACACCTCACGGCGCAGATAGAGGGTTGGATGTGGCGGCATCCATCCGCGCTTTAAGAGGTCCGCACGATAGGGTCCCGACCGCCAACGCCGAACAATCTTGTCAGTATTTGTTGCGGATACGTAATCTAGGTCACCATAGACGCCATCGACCGCCGGATCCTGGAATGCTTCAGCGACCCGTTCCAGCACCAAATCATCAGCGAAAAAATCATCTGAATGCATAAGACCAATGATATCCCCACTGGCCCGGGAAATTCCCTTATTTATGGCATCATATATCCCACTGTCAGGCTCAGAAACCAGCTGGGTCGAGGATGCGTCGAAATGCCAAATTACATCAAGCGTGCCGTCTTTAGAGCCGCCATCCTGAATAATATGTTCGACGTTCAGGTAGCTTTGGGTCTCTACGCTGCGCAGTGCATCAGAGATTGTCTCGACACGGTTAAAGACAGCCGTGACGATTGTAATTTTCATTATGTAAAAGCCGTTCTTAGAGATTGAAGTTGCAGGCAGCCGTTTTTTGGTTTGCACTATCCCCTTATGGTGAGTTTCACCGAAATCTCAAGCGCGACGCAAATCCGAAGCGCCGATAAGGTCGGATATCGACCCTCCCAATATCCGGTTCTCAGCCGATGGCATCATTCGCTTTAGGCACGAGGGTGAAGGTCAATGCCGAGAACATCCTTGATCGCTACTTCCACTTTCACGTTCTTACGTTTCATATAGGTGTTCACTTCGTGGAGTTTCATATCGACAAGATACCGATACCAGAAACCTTGAAGTACGTGGAACGCGGTGCCCTCTTTGCCGTCCAAAAATCCCAACCGAAAAACATACCTATAAAGGAAATACGCGAAGGCTCTCAACCCACCGGGAAGCCGTGCGTACACATACTCTTTGATCCAGCGCTTGATCCCTGCTTGCTGACCGCCGCGCAACTTGGCGACGCTTTCTTGCGGCATAAAATTGTGCTGCTGGTTGAGGATATCAACCACTTCCCTACTGGCGTAGGAATTGTGCTTCTCCGTCCACCAAGTCAGCGAATTCAAATTGTCATCAATAATCTCGCCGGCGAAGTTTGCGGTCTCACCGTCTACAATAATGTGCTCGTCCATCCATCGGTTTTCGCAGTGTCCATGCCCGTGGCGGAAGAGCCGCAATACGCGGACTGGAAAGACCCCCCCCCAAGCTATGCGTCGACCCAAGAAGTGCATGCGGCGAGGAGCGTAAACGCCCAGCGTCTCTGGGGGGAGAGTGGTGAGACCATCTAAGATTTCAACCGCTAGATGAGTGGTCACAATCTCATCTGCATCTAGGCGCAAAATCCACTCCGTCTCCTGCGGAAGCTGGTCGATCGCCCAATTGAACTGCTGTGCTTGCGTGATAAATGGATGAACGAGAGTTCTCGCACCCTCGGCTTCAGCCAGTTCGACTGTCCGATCGTCCGACCCAGAGTCAACCACCACGCAAGTATCCGCAATGGCAGCGACTGAGGCAAGCGCACGAACAATGTGGCGCTCTTCGTTCTTGGTCAGAATGACAACGGTAAGGGTCAAAGGGACCTCTTTGTAAAGGGGCTAAAGCTAGCTGGTACGAAGGGGACGTTATTGGGCGTTTGAAATGCGGTTAGGACACAGGCCTGTGGGCAATGGCGACTAAGGGCTTTCCTATAAGGGATTCGCCACTTCAGAACTAATCATATACTCATCAGTTTGATGTCGCCCTCACTGAAGTAGTTATGTTAAGATTTATCCGACATACGTACGCAGACAACCCCCAGTGCCGTTGACGCATTAGGTCGCAGGTTTGAGGCTTAATTTGCGTGGTTTGTCCTTCCTGATTGCGCGCGCTGGATTCCCGACGACAATGGCGTCAGTTGGGACATCCTTCATCACCACGGCACGAGCACCGACAATTGCGCTATCCCCAACATATACGTTCGGGCCGATGAAAGCATCCGCCGCAATCCAGACGTCCGCTCCAATCGTAATCGGAAGCTTTACAAGCGGCCGGTCAGAGCGGGAAATGTCATGGGTTCCAGCACAGAGGTGCGCACCCTGCGAAATAGTCGCCCTTGGACCGACTGTAATGGGCCCCAGAGCATAAAGAATTGCACCGTCGCCAATTGCGCACTGATCATTCAGATACAAGTTCCAAGGGATCGTTATTCGAGCACTGGGATAGATATGAACATTCCGTCCGACCCGAGCCCCAAATGCCCTTAGCAAGTTGCGACGCCAACCCCATACCGGTCGTGGGCTTAGATAGAAGAGGGGCTGCACGAGCCCCCACAGTGCGCGGCCAATCTGCTCACGTCTGCTCCATTTCCGCGAAGACCGGTTGGCTTCAACATCAATCATTATTCAATCCGCACGAACAAAATCAGGAGGTTCTCCGCCCTCTAGGGCCCATAGGTAAGTGTCAAGTGTCATATTGGCCACCCGCTCCCAAGAATAGTCTTGCGCCATCCATGCGCGACCTTTGTGACCCATGGACCTGAGTCCTTCCAGAGGCTGAGACATCGCGGAGCGCAATGCGGCTGCAAGTGGTTCGGCTCCGTGGTCGACCCACCAACCGCAACCGTGGGTCTCAAGGCCAGCCCAAGGAGCTCCCTTTGTCGAGATCACTGGCACTCCCAAAGCCAGACTTTCAGCCACTGTCATTGCGAAATTCTCGCTGCGTGAAGGAAGTACGAAAAGGTTCACTCCAGCCATCAACTCGGTTTTGGCCTGGCCGAAGACCGCACCTTCTATCGATACATTCTTCAGATCTAACGATCGGACAAGTTCCTTTAGCTCAGCAGCATGTCCGAGCTCGTCTGGGCCAACGATCCGCAGCTCCCAGTCGGGGAAGGGCCGTTCGACCGCCGCCCAGGCACGGACTAGCTTATCCAGCCCCTTTTTGGGATGAATGCGCCCGAGAGAGAGAACCGACCTACCATCTACGCAGGTTCTGTCAATGGGAAGATCGGGCAGGTCGATCCCATTTGGGATGACTGCTACGGGCTGAGATAGGCCAAAACTTCGAATGTCGTCGTATTCGCTTTCGGCCGTGGCAGAGAATAGAGCAGCCGAAGCCAGCGCCCGGTTCTGAAATAGCAAACGAAACAAGGCCTTTTTGCGGGGAGAGAACGAGAGAGCAACTGGAGTCAGCATACCATGCGGCGAAATCACTAGAGCTGCGCCCTTTGCCCGGTAAGTATTTGGGAGCATCCAGAGGCCGTGAGCGTGAACAATATCGGGCTTGTTTGCGTTCAAGGCACGCCGCATAGCACGGGAGGCTCCCAACCTACGGAAGACGGGTACTGCCTCAAAGTCATTTGGATAACGGCGATCCTCAAACGCCGTGATGCTTCCTGAACGGTCACTGCCAACGGAATATACCGCTGTGCGGAGACCTTGGCTCGCTTGGGCCGCCGACAAGCTCGTAACGCAGTACGTAACACCTGAACCGAGATTTTCAATCGAGGCTACAGTATGGGAGACATTGATCGTCATATAATCCGCCTTACTTGGCCCAATACGCTTGTAACTGTTAATGTGGTCAAGTCAGTGCCTTCGACTTCAGTTTGGAGTCCAACCGACCAGCTTTTGCCCATGGGGGGATTGGACGTTGACCGCCACAACGTAGATGCTTGACGATCCTGTCAAGATAAAGTGAGCCCTCCGGAGCAGCGAGGCACTTAGACCAACTGGACAGAGCAGCACGCTCTTGGTTAAAAATTGGGCCCGCTGACACCTGAGTTTTCAGCGCTTCGGCGCAGGTGTTTCGAGCGAAGGCTTGAAAGACTTTTCCGCAGCCGGAGGCACGTACAATGACACTCGCGCCGCAACGATCTGAACATACGACCGGTGTCCCTGCAAGCATAGCCTCAGAAATCACGGCGCCCCAGCCATCGTGGTCGCTGGGAAGTACTAAACAATCAGCTGAGGCCATGAAGCTGGCTATCTCGGGCATGGGACGGGTTCCGTGAAAGATGACGCGACCCGGCGCATAGGCTTCGCCTAGTTCGGCTAGCCTTGCCCGAAGAGGTCCATCACCAACGATGTCTAATGTTACGTCATTTGGCAATGAGCGAAGGGCCTCAATAATGAGACGAACACGCTTGCGTGCGATAAGGTTACCAACAAATAAGAGTCGTACGCCGGTCAAGGGGCGCGACCGTCTTTTGACGGCACGCGGCGCGTTCAAAAAGTAAGCAAAACTAAAAATCTTTGACGACGGCACGCCTCGCGCCGCCACCCAAGCCGGAGTGTCCGCCCCGGCTGCGAGAATACCCTCCAATTGAAGGCGGTTTTGGAAGAAAAGCTTTTTGTACAAAGGTCGTTTTAGAAAGCTTAATGGACTGCGTTCATCGATTGTCTCCATAAAAACAATGAAACGCCGTCCCGCTGCCCTCAACGCTGCTGTGGCTAATCGCACGTGATCACTACCACGTAATCCGGCGCAGATATGGATATCTTCGGGGGAAGCTGATGCAATTATGTTATGCATCTGAGAAGAACTTCTCGGCTGCAGGATTTTCACTCCAGGAAGGTCCGGCAATACCCAGCCCTCGGCCTGGCGAACCGAATAGGTCTCTGAGTGTACGACGTAATAGGTATCATAACCAAGTGCAGCCATGCCGCTTAAAATATTACCCAAATGGGGGCTGACTGCATACTCCCAGAGATAGATCCTCATCGCGGATTAGGCCTTAATTGCTTTAGAGATGTACTAGCGGAAGGTGGGTGCGTTCGAGAGCTCCATGCTGAGCTTATGCGATTAGATGCGTAGCCAAGAAGTAGGATTTGCAATAGTCCGCTTCCGCCAGCGGAGAATAGAGCCGCTTCACCAAAATTCAGCAGAACGATGCTTAAGACAAGTCCGAACTGCGCAAGTTGAGCGCCGAGAGACTTATAAGAAATTAGCATGACCCAATAGAGAACGAATATAGCTCCTATCAAGCCAAGTTCTTCAACCACGGCAATGTGCGTTACACCCTTTTCAACAACAGCGCTGATGGGAATACCGAAAACTTTCTGCACCAACATCGAACTTGGATCAGAAGCAATGCCAAAGCCAAGTCCAACTAATGGGTCGGCATCAATGTTTGCCAGCATGGTCGCGATTAGTTCGCCGCGTGAAGCGGCGTACGCACTTATTAAGTTTTGATCGCTAAGGCCTTTTGAAATGAAGTTACTAACCGCCGTCAAGAGGATTCCGCTATTGGTGACCGCAATTACCGCTATAATTGCTAACCCAACCTTAACTACAGAACTTCTTAACGTCCGTAAAAGGTGCTGAGTAGGGCGGTGGCCCTGGGCGCTACTGATTAGCAGGAGTACGGTAAGGCACAACACCACACTGATAAGACCCGTGCGCGTTCCCGAAAGAAATACGGTTAGCAATGAGCCAAAAAATAGGACTACATCCATTATATTATTACTTGGCGAGCTCAAAATTCGAGAAAATGCCCAAACTGACAGCATTGCAGCCAATACACCAGTAGCTTGCGAATGCGCAAGTACACCGCGCAAATATGTGTAGGGAAACATAGTCCCAGCAGGAATCGTTGCATAGATTAGTAGGCTGAGCAGCACTAAAAAACCTAAATAGCTATAAATATGACGTTCCGCCAACCGAAACTCACTTTCCGACATAGATGAAAAGGAAATCAACGCCGTCAACATAGCCATGCTCCAAAGCATCCCCTTTAGAACCGAAATGGAAGGCAATACACTGAATAGGATTCCATGCAAGACGATATAGCCACTCAATATAAGCGTCGCAACAACTGCATGGTTAAAACGAACTTTCTTCGACAGCAACAACCTTCCGATCATCGCCCCTGTTAAACCAAAAATCACAATATAGCGACCAGTACCGCCATCCGCTACGTCACCGAACAGTGCGGTGTTCGCAAGAGTTAGGAAGTACGATAGCAGAAAAGCTTCAATTGTGTGGCGAGGGCTACGCACACCGTACAACGTAATTAACAGGTAGGCCAGAAACCCTGTCGGGCCAGACAATACGCGCAAGATCATAACCAGCAATGCAACTTGCCAAAAACGATCCAACTTGATTGAAAAACGTGATCTAACCATTAAGAGCGTCAACTATCGCTTCGGCATTTGCTTGCCAAGAGAACCGCTTGACGCTTTTTCTGGCCGCAATGCTGAGCGCTTCACACTGGTTGGTATCGGCGGCCAATACACCCAGCACTTCTGCTAATTTTTCTACATCGCGTGGTGGAACCAGGCGCCCATCGACCCCATCGGTCAAGATGTCGGCTGCGCCATTTTCTAAGCAGCCAATTACAGTGCAGCCCATAGCCATCGCTTCTAAGTAAACTAAGCCAAAAGCTTCGTTCCAGCTCGGCAAAAGAAATATGTCCGCTCCTTCAAGTTCTTGCAAGACCGTCTTATTAGGGACGGAGCCATGAAATCGAACCCGATTCGAAAGACCCATCTGTTCTGTCAGGTTCACTAGCGGCGCCCGTTCTGGGCCGTCACCGAGAATGTCAAAGTTCCATTCAAGCGTTGGATGATTGCGCTGCAACAGAGCTAAAGCCTGTATCGCGTCATCTAGTCCCTTTACCTTAATGAGCCTGGCCACAGTGATTATCTTGATCCGGGCTCCCCGCTTCTTTGGAACTGTCCTTGAGAGCTGAGGGTGCCGAAATCCGTTAGGAATAATTTGGATCCGGTCTTGTGCATACCCCATCCGTAAAGCATAGTCGCGCAGCCGATTTCCTACGAGTATCAAACAAGTAAGTCCGGGATTAACGCTCTCCCCGACGTGCCGTTTCACAAATTTGGATGACAAGCGTTCCAGAATAGGATCTGCGCCATGTACTATCATAGCTAAAGATCTAGTATTTTTTGGGTTCCATAGTTTCGCTGACAGCCCGATATAGCGTTCCCCGTTAACAATCACCGCCTTGAAAACTCCAGTCTCTTGTTCAACCTTTCGTAGACAGGTGCGCATCCGTAGACCTGAGGCAAGTTTGTTAATTAATGTGCCTAAGCGCCCGCGTGACAGTAGTTCCGGCAGACGTGGCAACACGATCTGTTTTAGGCGCACGTGCTCAGGATCTAAACCTAGCTCTAATGAACTAAGGAAAGGGGCCTTTCGACGCCAAGGGGGAGTGAAAATCCAGACATCTAATTGGTGTCCATTCTCGACCAGCGCGCGCAGTTGATCGACCTCAAAGAAAGCTGGATGTGGCTGATTTGGTCGCGGCCAGTAGGCGGAGATGAAAAGAATCCGCATAAATTAACCGAAATCATATCTAAATGTGGCCAGATCACGACGATAAATTTGACGCACGATATCCAATGATTCTGCGTTGTAAGCCTCGCGGTAATCGCCGTGCCTTGACCGATTTGTACGAGGCAGTGCACCTGAGACCCCGATCCGTTCAGCGACCGTTTCATAGTCTTCGGAAATACATTCAAACCGACCAATGAAATCCATTATGTGATACCCGGCAGGATCGCAAACAAAATCTGTCTGCGGTCGAAAGTGTACCCACGCGCGGATCTTCGGATTGCAGGCGAGCCCCTCAATGACAAATTGCGAAAAACTGCCAAACGGCTGAACATGTGTCGCAGCGAAGCGCGCGTCATCATCATTCATCCCTCCATTCATAAGAAATGCATAACTCGAAAGAAGTCGATCGTATGGGTTGCGAACGAAGGCAAATTTGAAGAATTTCGCGAACTTTCTAGGATTGGCCATGCGATACGCTTCAGCTGGAATGTGGCGAGAGGCAGACAACCCAAGCGCGTGCGACACCGAGGTGCCGGCTGTCTTTGGCAAATGGATAAAGACCGCCTGGTGTTCGTCGGGCCAACCTGCGTATATCCCCCGACCACGCAGGTCTGCCAATTGACACCTCATTTGTTTGATCACCTTCATAAATGAGACCCACGGTTGCGCAGGGCAGCTACACGGGCCCTCATTGCAGCGATTACTTCGAGATCATCTTCATGCAGCCCAACCAATAGGTTCACGCCGAAAAATACAAAATATGCAAGTGTTGTCACCACCATTAGCAGCGTGGCTCGTGCTCCCAAGCCCTGAATTCCATCGAATACTGGGCGCAGAGCAAATAGAACAGCTGCGGCTGCAATCGAAGGTATAACCCATCCGCGAAAGCGTCGATCATACCACGATATACCAAGTCGTTTTTTTACCAGCCAAATCGCCCCTCCCTTGTTGATCGCAGTTCCCACCAGAACTGCCAGTCCTGCTCCTGAAACGCCAAGGACTGGGATAAACAAGAAATAGGCTGCGAAGGTGGTAACCGAAGTGATAACAACGACCCGAAATAGTACGACATGCAAACCTGTCATATTTAGCAAAATCCCTACCGGACCGGTTCCGAGGTTTAGCAATACTGTCGCTATCATCAAAAGTAGTAGTGGCGTTCCTTGGGCGGCGAAGTCCGGTCCATACAGCCCCAAAATATGATCGGCCAGCACCGCTAGAACGATTATCAGACCGGCGGCCATGCGTAGAATCCAGTCATTAGCGAGATGCAGCTGATGGGCTAAACCTAACACATCCCCTGCGGCTTTCAACCTGGCAAAGACGGGCGATACTACCGTCAGCACAACCTGATGAAAGACAGTAGGGAATTGTTGCAGCTGACGTGCGACCATCAGCACCCCAACCCCTGAAGGGCCGAGCAACGCGCCGATGACAATCCGGTCGAGGTTCCCTACAAGCGCGTTTAGCGCCCCGGACGCATAATTGGTTCCGGCGAAAGAGGTCATTGCCCTCCAGCTAAGTGGCAGTGGGGTGGCTTCTTGTGGAAGGGTCGATGCTAGGCGCCACAATTTCAGAGTCATGGGAAGGATTGCTACACCCTGTGAGCCCACCATCGCCCAAGCATAATTTTGTGGAGAAGCTCCGTTAGCGTTAAACAGAAAGAAAGTTAGGATAACTTTGATTAAAAGTGCTAGAAACGACGTAGATAGAACTACCATCCAAATTTCTTGAAATCCCCTCAGGGCCTGAGCGATAAAGAAAGAAATCATTGATATCGGTAGCAGAATGCTCAGAATGACTAATAAGTCCATCATCTCTTGGGTTATGCCGACGGCTTGTGGCAAGACGCTCGCTAGAGGCACCAACAATAGCGCTCCAATGGCCCCAAGACCAGTCAGCAAGGTCAGCCCTAAAATGATAAGTTGCCGAATTGCTCGGCTAGCACCGCTTACTAGATATTCCGGAATGTATCGTACGGCAAGCGGCGCCAGCCCCAATCCCAGCAGTCCACTGACCGTCATTACTAGCGCTTCGGCAATACCAACCAGACCTAACCCTGCCGCGCCGAGTTCTCTCGCCAGGTAGATCTGGAAGGGGAACCCTACAATGAAGGTAAAGGCTGTACCCCCCATCACTATAGTTGTTTGCCCCCCAAGGCGCCGCACTGCTGCGCTATTTTCTGTCTTTTGATTTGCAGATGAATTCACGATTTTATGCCACCTTTACCGTGGAACTGTGAAGTGTAGCTGATTTTTTCGGACCAATGATACATGTTGACCCAATTGAGATTCCCGTCAAAGCTCTCAGGCGGCGCCCGATATGCGTATAATCTGCAACGACTATCTGAGAGCTACCATCGAACCTAGGACCATGTGCCAGCAAGATGCTTTCGGTACCGAGCACGCAAAAGTCTCCAGTTTCTATCATTTGCGGATCTAAAGCTTCCAACCGATCTAAGAAGCGGCAGCTTTTTCCGACCAATGTTTCCCAGTTGCGTTGCATAGGGATCCGAAGCGCTAACTTGAGCAGAGCATCGGATTGGGAATGCTCCTTCAGCACGCAGGCTGTTCACGACCCGGTCAATAAATGTTTTGGTCCTCAGACAGCTAAGGAAGTACGGGCCGAACGCGCGCTCGACGCGACGATGATACGCGCGGGCACACCACCAACTGTCACACCAGGTGCGACGTCTCGCGCAACCACCGAGCCTGCAGCAACGCTAGCTCCCGCGCCAATAGTAACCCCTGGAAGAACTATCACCCCGCAACCGATCCAGACCTTGTCTTCGATATTTATTTCACCAGCCGTTGCGCCCCGCGGCCCGTCAGGCCTTGCTCGCCCATGGTTAATCGTCTCAAAACAGACCCTCGGCCCTACTTGTACGTCCGAACCGATGCGGATGCGGGCCTCCGGACACCCAAAACGAGTCTCGGTATTTAGAAAGCTACGAGGACCGATCTCAATGTTACCGAGCCCAGCAACCGGCACAGCTGTGATCGGGCCCCAGACCACCGCGCTTTGCGCTATGTGTATTCCGGATGCGCGCAGAAGAACGATCCTAAGTCTATTAAGAGCGGGCAGCCGTGGCACGAAATTAGCAAGGCCAAGCGCGAAAAGACGCAGTGGTTGCAACGCGCGTCGGATAATTTTTTGTAGGATAGACGTCATCTGAAGTCCTTTTTTGGAAGTGCGAGAGCAGCAGTACGAATCTGATCCTGCCAGCGCTTCGCCAAGCTGCCCCATCCCCAGCTTTGCGCCATTTCTGCACTGGCCCCCCCCATACGACGACGGAGATCGGGGTCTTCGATTAAGTTTTTGATACGTAAGTAGAATTCGGACTCGTCGCGCGCTTGGAAGCCATTCACCCCTTCGACCACAGAATGGGCCTCAAAATAGTTCATGCAGACCACTGGCAGCCCGCACGCTGCAGCTTCCTGAGTAACCTTAGGAACTCCTTCCGAGATCGAAGGCAATGCAAATAAATCTGCGGACCGAAAAGCATCAGCTAGGGCATCCGGTGTGGCTGATCCAGGGAACGAAATGTTATTAAGCATTTCGGACCTCGCTTGCTCGAGCAGCGGTCCCCTCATTTGCCCGTCGCCGAACCACGTAAATTGGGCTTGCTGATGCCTTCGGGCCAGTTCTAGAAAGACTTCTGGACGTTTGCGAGCCTGAAAACTGCCCGCACATACTACGTTAACTTGACGTTTTTCGGAATGTTTCTTACGCCCTTCAGGATGAAAAACCTGCAGGTTTACACCCAGAGGAATATACGTGGTCTGGGGTCCGGGCCAAATTTGCGTAGCCACGTTAGCCAAGAATGGACTAATGGCGACAATAAGGTCAGAATGAGCCTTGGTTCGGTTCAGAGCCGCCATATTGCTTGGGTCCACAGTTTGGCAGAAGACTGGATGGCCTGCCATATCGCTTAAACGAGCTTCTTCATCAGCAAATCCTTCACTGCTGGCTGGCATACCCTCCAGCGTTGAAATAATTGCGCCATGCCGCCCAAGAGCAGCACGCAGCCTTCGAACCCGATCGTCAAATGAAGGCGCAAAACCAGGAAAAACAACTGCTGAAAAACGTCCGAGGGCTGCCATCAAAGCTTGTGCTTTCCACAGCCGGTTTGGCGGTAGTTTGATCAAGCGTACATTAGGATTTTCTGCAACAGCAGTTTCTGGAGTATCGAAATGGAACGCTGCTGCAGATGGCCCCGCCGCATCCCAATTAGAAAGGATGGCTTTGGTGTTGTTCGACTGGGCGTTACGGTTCCGGTCATCTACGCAGTGAAAAAACAATATCGGCTCAGGATACTTCATGAAAGGACCTTAGAAAAGCTCTTTAGCACATTAAGGCGATTGGTCTCGTCAGCCATGCACTGTTCCAGTTCCAGTCTGTCGTGCGGCCAAGACATACAGATTTGATCAAATGGAAAGACTAGATTAGGTCTGCCTGTTGACAAGGTGACTGGCAGGGCACCCGCCAGCAAACCGTCCAGAAGCGTGGTGGAGAACCAAGTCACTAAAAAGGAGGGCTGCCACTTGGTAAGAAAATCATCGAAACCTCCATCCGTGTCGATCACCACCCCGTCCATCCCTGTTAGATCCTGCCAAACTGCATCTTCTCCCTGCGGATGTGGGCGGATCACCACTTTGTAATTCTGAGCTAAAGCAAAGCGGATAAGCGCGATGACCGGGGTAATATCAATTTTTAAATAAATGCCAGCAAGAGCCAATATCCGAACGTTGGGACACTCTTTGATTTCTACTGGTAAACAATGGACCCGCAAGCCGGGAACTCGGGAGGCTAGATGCGCACCTTCAACTTTAGTCAAAGCGATCATGGTTGCAAAATTGGGGAAAACAAGGGTTCGTGTTAGAAAACCGTGTTGGTGGTATTCGGCCTGAAAGCCCACAATGGAGGCCGCATGCGCAGCTAAATCGGCTGTGGAGCACGCAATCAAAATTTCTCTGTCAGCCGCGTATAGCTCGCGGAACTGTGCAATAAGATGCGCGAGATCAGGCAGACGCATCGTCAAACTAGTGCGCAATTCCAAGGTATCGTACTCCTCCACCGTATCACGTGAACACTTCAGAGTTAGAGGTGCCAGCCGGGCCCACTCTTTTAGCGCGGAACCTAACCGTAGGCGGCCAGCGAGGGCAAAATGATCCATCTGACGTTCATCAACGAAAACGTGATCATGCCCCAAGCGATCACGCAGATCTTGACGTAGGTCGATTTCATGCAAGGCATTGATACCGATGAATAAAGCCTGTGGTAAGGGCAGGCGCCGCGGTAAGCGTCGTTGCGCCCAGACACGCCTGAGAAGAAGTAAGAGGCTTATCAATAGCATCCCAGGTTGGCCGGTCCAAGAAAGCAGGCCCATCAGCCTATGTTCGCGTGGACCAATTTCGCGTCCGAGCACCCGGCCCATGATAAGTTGCTCACGACCCAGTAGCGCGCGTGCAACTGGCGGTAGCGATTGTAGGGTTTGCGCCACTCGGTCGATTTTGGCGTCTACACTAGCGGTCATCGCCCCTCTCTTAGTCCAGCAGAAATTTGGTGTGACAACAAACGCTCGGCCAGAACGAAATCCTCCAATGTGTCGATATCCACGGAATCTTGACTGCTCATTTCGTAGCCGATTGTACCCGTGACCATAAAACTCCGTTCATTTGCAAAAACGTCACTACGCACGAAATACAGAGCTCCATTCAGCACGTAAGCTGGCGGGAAATCCTGCCGACGAGTGATGCCAGTGGGCATCTGCAAAAAAGGTTTTAGCTGGCCGCCTTCTTTGAACGAATACATCAGCCACGGCGGTTTGGGCGCTGGTGCAACTGAAACGCATCCGGGAGCACAAGCGGCCTGCATCTGCGCGAAGGCTGCATCGATATGTCCTGCGTGCCGAAGCGGAGAGGTTGGCTGTAGTAAAAGCGCAACACTATGTGCGCCGCTTGCCTCGAGTGCATGCTCCAAGACTTCTACCGAGCCAGCAGTATCACTGGCCAGTTCAGCAGGGCGCATAAAAGGCACCTCGGCTCCAGCGTCTCGCGCTGCCTTCGCGATCTCCTCGTCGTCGGTCGAGACAAGCACGCGGGCCACGCATGATGCCTCCAACGCAGCTCGCACCGTCCAAGCAATCAGCGGCAGCCCACCTAGCGGGCGCACGTTCTTTCGCGGCAGGCCCTTCGATCCCCCGCGCGCGGTGATGACTGCCAGGACGTCGCTCATTTCCCGAACACCGTCTCGTATTCGGCGCGAGCGCGGTCCAAATCCTCGATGCGTCCGATATCCATCCAATATTCCCGTACCGGGAAGACCGATACTTGGTGGCCGGCTTCTTTCACCCGGTCGACCAGGTCCGGCATGTCGAGCGGCTCGCCGTCCTTGACATGATCGAAAACCAGCGGCGACAGCGCGTATATACCCGCGTTCACCAGATGCCTGTGCACCGGCTTCTCCTCCATAGACATCAGCGTGGTACCTTCCGTATTCAGTACACCATAAGGCACTTGCATGTTGAACTCGCGCGCGCAGATGGTCACGGCCGAGCCGGTCCCGACATGGAAATCCATCATCGCACCGAAGGAGGTTGTCGTCAGGATGTCGCCATTCATCACTACGAAGGGCTCGTCGGGGCGATGCAGCATTAGAGAAAGCGCGCCACCGGTGCCCATGCGCTTGGTCTCTTCGACGTAGTCGATCTCCACCCCGAGTCTAGAGCCATCGCCGAAATAATCGCGGATCACTTGGCCGAGGTAGTTCAGCGACAGGGTGAAGCGGCTGAAGCCTTGGTCTTGGAAGCGGGTCACGATGCGTTCCAGTAGGGGCTTGTCACCCACCGGGATCATCGGCTTCGGCACAGTTTCCGTCAGTGGGCGCAGGCGCATGCCGAGGCCCCCGGCCATCAGTAGCACGCGGGTCGGACGCGGCTCGACCCCGGTCATACCTTCGCGCAGCGCCAGCGCAACTAGGCGGCCCCCTGCGTCGACCACGGGAATATGGTGCAGGCCGCGTTCCCGCATTAGGCGCTGCGCCGATGCGGCGCTGGCCCCCTGCAGAAGCGTAGTCGGGTTACGGTGCATGATCTCCGAGACGGGCGTGTCTAGCTGCACGCCCTGCAGCAAACCACGCCGCACGTCGCCATCAGTGACGGTGGCTACCAGTACGCCGATGTCGTCCGTCACCAGCGCGATCTGCCGCGCCTCGCTGTCGATGACTTCCATGACCCGGCGAAGGCTGGCATCGGCCTGTACGGTCATCTTCTTCAGGTCGGTCAACATCGCAAAATCACCCTTCTTGCAATCGACGGTCTATGGGATGGGCCGGATTGCCCACGACCATCACCCTCGGCGCCACATCCTTCGTCACGACGGCCCCGGCGCCGACAATGGCGCCCTCACCGATGCGTATGCCCTGAATCACCACCGCAGCCGTGCCAACGTGTACACCGCTGCCGATAGTCACACCACCGGACAGGATGACCCCCGGCGCAAGATGCGCATGGGCCCCGATCCGGCATTCGTGGTCGACGATGCAGCCGGTATTCAGAAGCGCGTTTTCCTCGACCGTGACGCCGGCCTGCAGGATCGCGCCCGCCAGCACCTGTGCGCCCTCAGCCAGCGTCACGTCATCCCCCCAGATCGCTGAGGGGTGTAGCACTGGCGGAAAGGCATAACCCCGCGCCCGCGCCTCATCGAAGACCTTACGCCGCAGCGCCGTCGACCCGACAGAACCCAGCCCGTTGACTAGCGCCATCTGTGACGGGTCCAGCCGGCCCAGCGAGGTATCGTCGCCGAGCCAGGGGCAGTTCCTAGGCCAACCAGGCCCCGGGACCACGGGCGCGATGCAACCCTTAACGTACTGGCCGCGAGCAGCCAGCAGCCCTAGCAGGGAACGCGCATGTCCACCCGCCCCCAAAAGCACCAGCGCGACGCCCTCTGTCACGGGTAGACTCCCAGCGCCTTACCCTCCGCCACGGCGCAGGTGGTGACTTGGCCCACCATCTCCCACAGCGCCATAGGCGACATCCCATCGCCGGGCCGTTTCACCGAGATGTCCTTCAGTGACAGAACATGCCCTTCCGGCAGGTCGCGCGCGGCAAGAAGACTCTTGCGGGCCACGGCTCGGTTGGCCACCTCTGCGGCTCCGGGTTGCTTGATGCCGGTACCCAATGCGCGTTCCACCACCCGCACGCCGTTCACCAGTGAGACCAGTTCGTCCGGCTCCAGCGAGGCGGTGTGATCCGGCCCCGGCAGGGTGCGGTCCAGCGTGAAATGCTTCTCCAGCACGCTGGCCCCTAGGGCCACGGCCGCAAAGCTCGCCGCCTCGCCGACGGTGTGATCGGAATAGCCGACCTTAACCCCGAAGGCACGGCGCATGGTCTCCATCGCGCGAAGGTTCGTATCCTCCACCGCCGCCGGGTACTCCGTCGTGCAATGCAGCAGCGTCACCTGTTCTGCCAAAACCGGCCAGACAGCGGGATCCAGCAGCACCTCGGCGAAATCGGCGCGGCCCTTCGGATCGGCTTCGCGGCACATTGCAAAGGCCAGAACACCGAGCGCTTCCTCGACCTCCGCTAAACTGCCCATCCCAGTTGACAGGATGATCTTCACCCCGGACTTGCCCGCGGCAAGCAGCAACGGCGCATTGGTCAGTTCGCCCGAGCCGAGCTTGATTTCCGGGAGGGCAAAGGTCTCGGTCAGCAGGGCAAGGCTATCTAGGTCGAAAGGCGTCGACAGGAACCGCACGCCTTTTTCGGCGCAGCGTGCCATAATAGTTTGGTGATCGGCAACCGAGAGTTCGAGACGTTGCAGCATCGCCAGCTGGCTTTCAGCCGCATCTGTTGTGCGGATTTGGTAGTTGGCCTTCTTCGCACCAGCGCTGGCCAGTTTCGCGGCCTTGAAGGTCTGGAACTTGACGTAATCGGCCCCGGCTTCGGCGGCCTTGTCCACCAACTCCAGCGCCAGTCCCAAGTCTCCGTTATGATTCACCCCGGCCTCGGCAATGATGAGCGTCCGGTTTGTAGTCAGGGGGTCAACCATGGGTAATGTCCTTGAAGGATTTGCAAATAAGCGCCGCTGGATCCTGCACGGCAGCAAGGTGGGACAAAATGCGAGGCCCGGCCTGACCGTCGCCATAGGGGTTGGTCACGCTAGACCAATCGCCTGCCAGAGCCGTGTCGATGGCAGCGCGGATTGCGCCCGCCTCAGGCGCGCAGTCGATCACTGAGGCCGAGCGCACCCGCCTTGCCTGCCGATCGCCGATGTTGATAGTGGGAATCCCGAAGCTCGGCGCCTCGTACAAACCGCTGGAGGAATTACCCAGCACAAGGTCGCAATGCGTGAGCGCCGAAAAATAGCGCGCTGAACCCAGCGAGGTATGGAACACCGCGTTGTCGCGCCCGGAGACGTAGGCCTGAACCATAGCGTCCAGTTCCGCCGCGCCGGGATCGGCGTTTGAGCCGGTAAAGATCAGCCCAGCCTGCGGCCAAGCGCCTAACGCGTTGAGCATCTCCCGCGCAATGGCGGCATTGACCCCCGACAATGTCGCCGGATGCAAAGTGATTACGAAGTTCTTTTCCTGCGGCTTCAGCCCGACGCTGGCAAAGAACTCGGCGCGTTCCATGCGCGGCATCGCCAGAACCTGATCAATCCCCGGGCTGCCAGTGACAAAAACATGGCCTGGGGTCTCGCCCATCTGGCGGACGCGGATCGCCGCCTCCTCGGTTGTGGTGAAATGTAGCGCCGACATCTTGGTCATAGCGTGTCGAATGGAATCGTCGAACGCACCCTCGGTCACATCGCCGCCCGCAATATGCGCCACCGGCACCTTCGACAGCAGCGCGGCCGTTACGGCGCCGAGTATTTCATACCGGTCGCCCAGCACCAGCATTATGTCGGGCCGCGCCTCCGCCAAAGCGGCACCCACGCCCGCCACCGCCCGCCCCATGGCTGCACAGAGTGCAGCGTCGTCGTCCCTCTCGGCCAGCCCCATGTCGACACGATGGCTGACGTTGAACCCCGCCGCCCCGATGACATCAACAGACGTGCTGCCCCCCATCAGGTGCTGACCGGTGATGAGGATCTCTAGCGTGAAACGGGAATCGTCGCGCAACAGCGTCAACACGGGCTGGAGCAGTCCCCAGTCGGCACGGGTGCCGGAAACGGCGAGTACCTTCATGCGGCCGTGCCCTCCCGTGAGCCCAGATAAGCTGACGACGGGATGTTGACCACGCGCGCCTCCAGATCCTCAGCCTGCGTGAGGTCGGCGCGCGGCGCGTCTTGGTACATCGGCAGGCGGTGCATCAGGGTCCAGATTGGGCGGGTCATGACGCCCGCGTCGTTTAGGACCGTTAGCAGGTGGTCGCGGTCGCCGGCGCGGGCGGGGTCCAGCACCAGCGTCACCAACCAATTGTTCGACACCGAACCTTCGGGCGCGTGGAATAGGCTTACCCCTTGGAGGCCAAGGAAAGCCTGCGCATAGGCGTAGAACAAGTGTTGTTTATGCGCCAGCCGTGTGTCCAGCTGTTCCAGCTGCGCGACACCCAGTGCCGCGTTCAGATTCGGCATCCGGTAATTGAAGCCCACCTCGTCATGCAGAAACGCCCACTTGTGCGGTATTTTGGCCGTGGTGGTCAAGTGTTTGGCGCGTCTGGCTAGGGCCGGGTCGTCGGTGACGATCGCGCCGCCGCCGCCGGTGGTGACGATCTTGTTGCCGTTGAAGCTAACCGCCGCGACGGTCCCGAGACTGCCGCACGGATGTCCCTTGTAGGTGCTGCCGAGGCTCTCGGCGGCGTCCTCGACGACCACCATGGGCCAATCGGCCACCACCGCATCGAGCCCATCCATGTCGACTGGGCAGCCAAAGACATGCATCGGCACCACCGCGGTGATGCGCCGCCCGGTACGGCGGTTCCATGTCTGGCCGTTGCGGACCTCGGCCACCTGTTCAAGATGCGCGCGCAGCCGCAGCGGGCAGATGCCCAGCGTGTCATAGGCGCTGTCGACGAAATGCGGTACGGCGCCGAGATGGCGGGTTGCGTTCGCTGTGGCGACGAAGGTCAACGCCGGGACCAGCACCTCATCCTCAGCCTGAACCCCCGCTATGATCAGCGCAATCTGGAGGGCGGCGGTGCCATTAGCCACTACTACGCCATACGCGCAGCCTGACAACCGCGCCACCTCCGCCTCGAAGGCATCGACGTAGGAGCCCACCGAAGAGACCCAGCCCGTATCGATGCAGTCGAGCAGCAACTCGCGCTCGCGGCCGTGGAATTCCGGCACGTGAAGCGGTACGAAAGATTCTCGCGTTCCGATCACACCCCGGATGCGCCGCACCAATTCTTCTGCAATATCCATATATCACTCCTACGCCCGGAACTCGCGTCAGACGTTGTATTGGCCGCTCTTGTAAGCCGCGAGGTTGACCGGGTTCTGGAACCACTCGGCAGTCTTTACGATCCCCTTGGCAAAGCCTTCACGGCCGCCATGTTCCGGCGCCCAGCCGAACAGGCGGCGGGCCTTGTCGACTCCGGCGAACAGACGTTCGACCTCGCTGTCGGCGGGGCGCATGCGCTGTTCGTCGGACACGATTTCGATCTCGACACCCATGGACTCCGCGATCAGGTTAACCGTGTCCATGATCGAGATCTCGAAATCCGAGCCGATGTTGGTAGCTTCGCCGACGCAGGCTTCGCATTCCATCGCCTGAATGAAGCCCCGCGCCGTGTCATGCACGAAGGTAAAGTCGCGCGTCGGATGCAGCGCGCCCAGCTTTATTTTGCGCTCTCCGGCGGCGATCTGACTGATAATCGTCGGAATTACCGCGCGGGCGGACTGGCGCGGGCCATAGGTGTTGAACGGGCGCAGTACGGCCACTGGCGTGCCAAAACTCTTCTGGAAGGAAAGCGCCAGCTGGTCGGCCGCCACCTTGGTGGCGGCATAGGGCGACTGCCCGTTGACCGGATGCTCCTCGGTGATCGGCACGAATTGCGCGGTACCATAAGTTTCCGAAGTCGAGGTAGAAATCACCCGCTCTGTGCCCAGCCGGCGCGCCGCCTGTAGCACATTTAGCGTACCGGTGATATTCGTCGCCACGTAGCTGTCCGGCGAATGGTAGCTGAAGGGAATGGCAATTAGCGCCGCCAGGTGCAGCACCGCATCGCAGCCCTCCATCGCATTGGCCACGCCATGCGGGTCTCGAATGTCGCCCGCGACAAGCTCGAAATTGCCCCTCACGTCCTCAGCGGGGCGATCCAGCCAGCCCCAAGAGTTCAACGAGTTGTACATCACGAAGGCGCGGGTCTCGTAACCCGCGCGCACCAGTGCCTCGGTCAAGTGGGATCCGATGAAACCGTCGGCCCCAGTAACGAGAACTCTTTTATTGCTCATTATTTCAGATGCTCCTTTGAACATACAAACAAACTGACGCGAACTTGAAACACTTGCGCACCATCATGCCTTGAAGGCTATAAGCCTCTGTCCGGCTCGTGCCCTCCAGAAAACGCCTGATAACACAAACTATCGGAGCTTCTCAGGGGCCCCCTGCCCCGTCGTCTCGGCGCCAAGCTCTTCTTGCAGCGCCTCAATTTCCGCGACCAGCGCTTCATGTTCTGCCATGCGGCGCTTCAGAAAATTCTTCGTGAGCCGCGCCTTCGCCAGCACCCCGCGCGGTGTCAGCACATAGGCATAGCGGAGCTTATTGTCGGAGGCGCGAAAATTACCGACTTTCACTTGGCCCTTTTCAACCAATGCCTTCAGGCAATAGTTGACGATCCCAAGGCTGATGCCCAAAGTCCGCGCCAGCTCACGCTGCGAAAGCTTTGGGTCAGCTTCTAGCGCGCGCATCACTCGAAAGCGGGTATCTTCATCAATTGGTCTCGTCATCGCCTCTCGCGCCACGGCTACCGCACCAGAGGTCGCTCGAAGCAACTCCGGCGCGAACGGAGGACCGTTCACGGGTGAACGCATATATATACCGCTTGGGGAATGGAAGAGACAATCTAAAGAAAATCAGAACCTCAAACAGCCGTCACTGCACCTCAATGAATTGGCAGGCGCCGGTCGAAATTCGCGCAGCGCTAAGGCGACCGGTTCGGTAGGCGCCGGTGTCGAGAGAGATGCGGCTCGCCGACAGGCCCGCTTGCTTTACGATGGTATGGCCATGAACGACAACAGATGAGTCCTCCCGCGCGGTATTTAAAAAATTGGGATGCCCCCAAAGCAATGTTTGTGCGCGCTGAACGTGGGGTGCGCGCCGTGGGGACATGGCGGCGTGGACACAGTGCATATTGCCGCTCGACCACTGCAGGGGCAGAGCGCGCAGCCATTCTTGCATGCCGCGCGGCAGGGCAGCCTCTAGCCGGTTTGCCAAACCGATGCAGGTGCTGCTGTCTAATCTATGCTGCACTGTCAAGACGCCAAAGCTCTTGAGGGTCTCAAACCCGCCATTTTGGAGCCAATGCAACCCATCACCAGCAGGATCGTCAATAAAATCGAGCATCATGCGCTCATGGTTGCCCATGAGACAGGTGGTCCTGCCTGGCATCCTTCGGTTCAGATCATAGAGCCGCGTGAGCACCTCCCGCGTCTGCGGTCCTCGGTCAATGTAGTCGCCCAGAAAGACTAAATTCTCTTCACCGCTGGCGATCCCGTCCAGTTCCGCTAATAACTTTTCCAGTTGGACTGCGCAGCCATGAACATCGCCAATCGCAAAAAAGGGGGTGTCGGGGGCATAGGTTTCGGCGCTCCCGGCCAAAGCGGCCGGAGGGCGCGTTTTTAAGTTTTTAAGCCACGAAGTGATGCCCGCGCGCATAGCCGCCTCCAGAGGTCACCTTTATCTCGGTTTGTTCAGAAATCCCGCCTTAACCTGAGTGCGACAGATAGGCCACATCAAAGATATGTGAGCTTTTGGATGCGGGGTGAAATCCCACGAGATGTTGCCTCCGCGGCATGGGACAGATATTCCCTTTAAAATATTGGAGGGATGCCCATGACAGACACGCCCAGTGAAAAGGGAGGCTCGCGTCGCCGAACAAAGCGCGCGATCATCGGCATTGGCATTGTCTTGCTTCCAGCGGCGGCGCAGACGCAGGGTTCCTCCTATACGACCTACGGCACAGTGGGGTTGATCGACATACCCACCGCTCAAAGTGCCGAAGATGCTGAGCTTGCCGCCACCTATAGTAGGTTCGGGAACACGGCGCGCTCGACGCTTAGCTTTCAGATTACACCGCGCCTGGCGGGCAGCTTTCGCTACAGCAAGATCGAGGACTTTTCGACTGGTGGCGCCCTCTTCGACCGCTCCTTCGACCTGCGCTACCGGGTGCTCGACGAAACCCCCAGCCGCCCCGCCATCGCCGTGGGCCTGCAAGACTTCATCGGCACCGGCGTCTATTCCGGCGAATATATTGTTGCCACAAAATCTTTCTCTCCGCGTCTGACCTTCAGCGGCGGTATCGGCTGGGGGCGCCTTGCAAGTTACAAAGGCTTCTCCAATCCGCTAGGTGCTCTGGACGACCGGTTTGACAGCAGACCTGATCGCGATGTGGGACGAGGCGGGGAAGTTGAAGCCACAGGATGGTTTCGCGGCGACGCAGCGCTGTTCGGCGGTGTCGCATGGGCGGCTACCGACAAGCTTACGCTGAAAGCTGAGTATTCTTCAGATGCCTATCTGAGTGAATCTCGGGCTGGTTCGTTCGAGCATAAATCGCCCTTTAACTTTGGGGTAGACTACCAGGTCCGCGACAACGTTAACCTGCAAGCCCATTATCTTTACGGGTCAGAGCTCGGCTTCACCGTGAGCCTGCTCACGAACCCGCGTCGTCCCGCAGCCAATGGAGGTACGGGCACCGCACCTTTGCCGGTTCAGCGGCGCGCCCCCGGGGCCGCATCGGACCTTGGATGGACGCAAGTGGCGGGCGTCAGACCCAGTCTGCGAAAGCAAACCGACGCCTTGCTTGCCAGCGATGGCATGGCTTTGGAAGCGATGACGATCGGCGCACAGGCTGCAACAGTTCACATCCGCAACGACCGTTATTTGGCGCGGCCAGAAGCAATTGGCCGCAGCGCCCGGATCCTCACCAGGGTCCTGCCCGCTTCGGTAGAAACCTTTACCATTGTGCCCGTGGAGAACGGGATTGCGCTCTCCGCGATCACGTTAAACCGGTCTGACATTGAAAACCTAGAGCACGCCCCCGACGGGGCTTGGCAGAGCTATGCGCGGGCAGACATCGCAGATGCGGCGGACAGTCTAGAGGGCGCAAGTTATGATGCGGACACCTATCCTAAGCTCACTTGGTCTTTAGGGCCTTATCTCAACGCGAGCTATTTCGATCCGGATGAGCCGGTGCGCGTTAACGCGGGTCTGCGTCTGCAAGGGCGCTATGACATTGCGCCCGGCTGGTTCGTTTCGGGCAGCGTCGAGCAGCGTGTGGTTGGCAATATCGGCGACGCCGATCGGCCATCGGATTCTGTTATCCCACGGGTCCGCTCAGAAAGCGCGCTCTATGCGCGCGAGGGTGAAACTTCGCTCGAACATCTAACGCTGGCGCATTACTTTCGCCCCGGCGAAGACTTCTATGGCCGTGTCACCGCTGGCTATCTTGAATCTCAGTTCGGAGGGGTCTCTAGCGAAGTTCTCTGGAAGCCGGTCGCAAGCCGTCTCGCTTTGGGCGCAGAAGTGAATTACGCCGTTCAACGTGACTTTGATCAAGGCTTCGGGTTCCGCGACTATGAGGTCGCGACAGGCCATCTGTCGGCCTATTATGATTTTGGGAACGGCTATCTCGGCCAAGTCGATGCGGGCCGCTATCTCGCCGGAGACTACGGGGCGACCTTCACACTGGACCGCGTTTTCGCCAATGGCTGGAGCGTGGGCGCTTACGCAACCCTCACCGATGTCTCTTTCGACGACTTCGGCGAAGGGTCTTTTGACAAAGGTTTGCGCTTTACCGTGCCGCTTTCTCACATTCTGGGAAAGCCAACGGATGACACCTATAAGGCAGTCATTCAACCTTTGACGCGGGATGGTGGCGCACGGCTGAAGGTTCGAGATCGCCTTTATGATAGCGTCCGCAGTTACCATACACCGGAAATGAAAGATAACTGGGGCAGGTTCTGGAGATGAAAAGGAAGTTTATCGCCGCGTTATCGATCCTGGCGCTCACAGCCGCATGTGGTGCACGGCAGGGTGAACAGCAGGTGCTTGGCTCCGTGCTCGAAGGCATCAAAGGGCTTTCCGCCCCTGCTGCCCCGCCAGTGACGGCCGAACAGATCCGCCAAAAGCTGACACCTGAAGTCCGCGCACAGCTGGGCAATGGGCCTTTTATGGTCGCTCAGTTGGGGGAGGGAGACCGTACCTCCCTTCTCCTTCAGGCGGGGCGAAACAGGGATGTGGTCACTTATGTTACCCCTGATGGAATATCGGTCAACTTGCGGCAAGGCGTGCTGATCAGCACCCGCGGCCTCGGGTTTGATCTGATGAGCGCCAATGTCTCGGAAGTGCTTGCCAGCCTACGCCAGGGGGGCAGCGCCGTTCGTATCCATCGCTATCTCGATGGCGAAGATCAGATTGTCATCAAAAGCTTCATCTGCGATTATGTCGGCAATATCAATATCACTGAATCCTGCTATGGGAACGATCAAACTTTTGAAAACCGTTACCGTATGTCAGCAGGTCGCGTCGTCGTATCGCGCCAGTGGATCGGTCCACAGATCGGATATATTTCGCTGGAGCCGGCGTAATCACATACACCCAGAAAATGCGGCTTAGAGCGGCCCAATAGTGAGCTTTTCCAAGAGGTCAGTTGCAGCCAACCCGTTTCCCCAAGAGGTACCTTAATGTTCAAACGTCTTATCACTGTTTCTGCGCTGACACTTCTTACCGGCTGCGGTGTCGCCTATATTTCTCCTAAGGTGTCAGAGGCTGGCAGCAAAGTTCGTATTGTTCCCCTGACCTCAGAAACGGTTCTGGCCGCAAACAGCTCTACCTATCAGCCGAAACAGCTCCCCGCGGTATTTTTCCAGACGGCCGGCGGTGCTGGCGGGCTACGGGGCGCTGGCCCCACGCCATCGCCCGTGTCGGAAATTCAGACCCGGCCCGGCACTCTTGCGCTTCGGGTCCCAAATACCCCGCCCAGCACGACCTATGATATTGGTGTTGGCGACGTGCTGCTCCTGGCCACCCGGGGCGGTGCTTCTACCGTTGAAGAACTCAGCGGTTTGCTCGCGGCACAAAACCGGCGGCAAGGCTATACTGTTCAAGATGACGGCGCGATTGCCATTCCAGATGTGGGCCGCGTTCGGGTCGTGGGACTTACGCTCGAAGAGGCCGAAGCCGCGCTCTTCCAACGCTTGCTCGAGGCGCAAATCGACCCGTCTTTCAGCCTGGAAATCGCTGAGTTTAATTCGAAGCGGGTGTCCATCGGGGGGGCTGTTGGCAACCCGACCATCATTCCGATCACGCTTACCCCTCTCACCTTGGACCAAGCCGTCGCGAGCGCGGGTGGCATCCAGACACCAGATCTGGATTACGCCTCCATCCGGCTTTACCGCAATGGCGACCTTTTCCAGATCCCGCTCGAAGAATATCTCCGCCGCGCAGATCTGCAAAAATTGCGGCTCGTCGCTGGCGACAGCGTCTTCGTCGATACCGAGTACCAGCTTGACCGGGCTCAGGCCTATTTTGCAGAACAGATCGCGGTGCAACAATTCCGCCAGCAGGCCCGCAGCCAAGCTCTGAGCGAGTTGCAGGCTGTCGTGAACCTTCGCAGAGCAGCGCTTCAAGAGAGCCGTACGAACTTCGAAGCTCAGGTCTCGAATGATGCTGTAGACCGCGACTACGCCTATCTCGCAGGAGAAGTTAACCAATCTGGGCGGTTCACCTTTCCGTTCGGCCGAACAGTCACGCTCGCGGACGCGCTTTATTCTGAAGGTGGGTTCGATACACAAACGGGCAACCCTTCGCAGATTTACGTTCTACGCGGCTCGGATAATCCGCGCGAGTTCGGTGCGGTCACCGCATGGAACCTTGATGCACGCAATGCCGCCAATCTCATCCTCGCCACACGGATGGAATTGCGGCCGAACGATGTCATATTTGTCGCGGAACAACCTGTAACACGTTGGAATCGCGCGATAACACAGATCACGCCTTCACTGATTACAAGTGTAGCAAGCTCAGTTCAGTAATCTCATTTACGGATCGCTTGGCCGCTGGGCTTAGCCCGCGGCAATTATTCCCACGAAGACAAAGACTTTCCGGTGTTCACACCGGAAAGTCTTATTGTTATGGGGACAGCGCACACGAGCTAATCTTGCCATGAGACTGACTTCTCCCTCGTCGCGGACCATGGCAAGATAAATGGGTGAGGAGGCCGTCTAGTGACCGAAGAAAACCACTCGAAATGGTTCGTAGCGCAGTTGCGCCCCCATGGACTTACGCAGGCACGAACGCATCTGCAGCGTCAAGGTTTTGAAACGTTCTCGCCGGAAATACTTCAATCCCGGATCAGACAAGGCGAACCACATCAGGAACGTCGGCCCCTGTTCCCCGGATACTTATTTGTCAGCTTTGATCCGCGTGCCAATGGTTGGACGGCGATTAACAATACCCGCGGTGTCTCACGCCTGATTCTAAATGACCCCCGTCGACCGCGTCCCCTGCCCGGTGAATTCATGGCCGGCCTACGGGCCAGATGTGATACCAGTGAACTTGCGACACCGATCGATGCGTTAGAAGTTGGCGATCAAATTCGCGTAACTTCCGGTCCTTTCATGGACCTAATTACGCATATCGAATCCCTTCCAGATTTCGAACGGGTCGGCGTCTTAATTGAATTGATGGGACGAGAGGTTCGGTCTTCGCTGCTACGCGCCCACGTGACTAAGGCTTAGCAGACGAATTGATCCAGTTCCCTCAAGCCGCCTTCAGGAGCTTTTCGCTCTGAAGGAAATGCCCATAGGCGTCTGCGTCTGTTGCGAACTTCCCTTTCAGCACCAGTATTCCTGTTCCAGCAGCGCTGGCCTGCAAGGTCCATCGTACAGCAGAATGATCTCTATAGATCTGAACGTCAAAGTTAGCACCGTCACAGGCATAGGTACCTGAAAACGCCGAAATCTGTCGTTCAGGTATTTTTCGATTAAGCGAGGGCGATACAAGTCTCAGTGGCTGGCGGAACCGGCGGGACCTAAAGAACTTCATCGACGCGACATACGTGCCCATAAACAAAGCGATATAGGTCGCCAGCGCGACGGCTGCCGCTATGGGGTGGTTCCACAGGAGTACGCCCGTTGCCATAGGTACGCAAAAGAACGGCACCAAAAGGATAGTTGCGACTGAATTATCAAACTGTGTGCGCCGATTGCGCCGGCTCAGCAATGGCAAAGCGCGCACAGCAAGGTGATGGAAATGCAAACGGTCTGGCTGGTCCGTCGCACGTTTGGTCAAGCGTCGGCGAATGATGGAAAACAGCGTGTCGCATACCGGCCAGAACAGCAAAAGCAGAACAGCGACCCCGGTCACCGATGGATTGCGTGCGACGAGAACAATTCCGAGCCAGGCAAGGATATGCCCGATGCCGTAAGCACCGGCATCGCCCAGAAAGATACGCCCCATCGGCCAATTCAAAACGAAAAATCCAAGGACTGCAGCGATAAGCAATCCCGAAACGATCTGGACGTCGACGTCACCGGTATAGCCCGCAATCAGAAAGAACCCTAAAGCCGCGCTGATTGAATAAAGTGCAGAGAGACCATTCAATCCGTCGATAAGGTTCAAAGCATGGCAGGTGCCGGCGGACCATAGCAATGTGATGGCAATCGCTGGAACCACTAAATGGGCCAAAGATCCGGGAAACAGCCCAAGGTCAGGGACCACAACGCCGGTGACACCGATTGCCAGCGCGGCAGAGAGGAAAGCCGCGAGAAGCCTCGTACGTGGGCTCACATTGCGCTGAATATCCTCAAGCAGCCCAACCAAAAACACAACTGCGCCAGCGGCCAGGGCGATTACCAAATCACTTCCAAGCTGACCCAAGTACAAGAATACCCCGAGCGCGAGAGCCAGAACAATCCCCACCCCCCCTACGCGCGGCGTGGGACGTGTATGTGTGGCCTGTGGGGCCGCGAGATCCCGCTCCATATGCTCGCGGCTCATGAGCAATGTCGGCCATGCAATAAAGGACAGACTGATAAGTAAGCTGATAGAAAAGGTTGCTAGATAAATCCAAATTTCAAACAAAATACGATGCCCCTGTTGGCCAAAACTTTACCGTCGCGACAATGGCCGGTCCGGCGCACGTGTTTATATAAGCAACTATGTTTAAAAACTTACTCGACAAAAGCGCGCTCTCAGATTGCTCTACAGCAGCTCGTTTTTTTTCAAATCTACTGAGCAGAAACCCACGCAATAGTGGCGACCCAGAAAAACACTCAACCATCCTCAACCCAACTATATATTATTGAGCGCCAAACCCGTAAGCTTCCCCTTTTCGTAAAGCCCGCGGAGGCGATCATACAGCTTTCACGCTACGCTCAATTCATGCCACATAAACTTATTCTCACGGCAAATACAAGACTCAACCCCTAGTGTTAACCACCTGACAGAAGATTCCCATCGACAGCGTGATGTGCCATATTTGAGGCATGAGACGCGATAACATCTGCCTTTACCTTGGCCCCGCCGACCGTGCTGAGCTTCAAGCCCTGATCAGCAACCGCAACACTGCGCGCAAGCTTGTCTGGCGGGCCGAGATCGTCTTGGCCACAGCAGACGGTCATGGTACGTTCGAGATCATGCGACGCGCGCGCACGTCGAAACCCACGGTCTGGCGCTGGCAGCAGCGGTATCTCGATGAGGGCGTGGCCGGTCTCAAGCGTGATAAGACGCGACCCTCGCGGGTGCCGCCTTTGCCCGTGGAAACAAGGCTGAAGGTGATTGCCAAGACGGTGCAGGAAACCCCTCCCAATGCAACGGACTGGAGCCGCGCGCTGATGGCCGAGGCCATGGGCATCTCGCCGACGAGCGTCGGGCGGATATGGGCCGAGGCCGGTCTCAAACCGCACCTCACGAAGGGGTTCAAGGTCTCGAATGATCCGATGTTCGAAGAGAAGGTCACAGATATCGTCGGGCTTTACCTCGACCCACCGGACCGGGCCGTGGTGCTCTGTGTCGACGAAAAATCGCAGTTCCAGGCACTCGACCGCACCCAACCGGGGTTGCCGCTCAAGAAGGGTCGTGCCGCGACCGTAACGCACGCTTACAAACGCCACGGAACGACTACGCTGTTCGCGGCGCTGGACGTGAAATCAGGCACCGTCATTGGCGATTGCATGCCACGCCATCGTGCGCAGGAGTTCCTAAAATTTCTGCGACAGATCGACAAGGCTGTGCCCCCGAAGCGCGATGTGCATCTGGTGCTCGACAACTACGCCACCCACAAGACGCCTGAGGTGAAGGCCTGGCTTGAAAAGCACCCGCGCTTCACGCTGCACTTCACGCCCACCAGCGCGTCATAGCTGAACCTGGTGGAGCGCTTCTTTGCCGAGATCACGTCAAGGCGCATCCGGCGCGGCAGCTATTCCAGCGTCGATGTCCTTGAGGCCGCGATCTACGACTATCTGGCCCACCACAACGAGAAGCCAAAACCCTTCAAATGGACCAAAACCGCAGAGGATATCCTCACCCGGGAACGCTGCGCACTGAACAAACTCGATGAAACTCGCGGAAACAGGTAGGAGGTGTCAGACTCAGAACACTAGTAGGTGCTGCGATCAGCAACTTTTAGTCAGTCTCGCGGAGTGAATTTTGAAATCAACCTGCCATTTCAGTGTGTTATTCAAAACACCCCCCTCTTTGCTTTTCGTTAACGAAGGAACTTTCAATACAAACCGAAGTAGCAATCGGTTGGGTTAGCGCGAAACACCCCACTTCAGTGCCACCCGTTAGTACCGCGAGCACAGGCTGCGTGACCTTGTCAGGCTTGCTTTGTAAAGATTCCTCGCCATCTAGCGTAGCATTGACATGCATACCGGTGTAGGCACCTGCATCAAACGAGCAGACGGCATGGAAACCTTATGAAGCAGTCACCGATAATTTCGGACATCAATCGTCAAGACCAGCAGAGCGACGACGAAATCGATCTTGCTAGCCTTTTCCACACTCTTTGGCGCGGCAAGCTTTGGATTGCCTTAGCGGGCCTGTTGGGGTTGCTTATCGGAGGTTATTACGCCTATGGCGTAGCCGTCCCAGTCTATACCGCCAAAGCCGCCGTCGCGCTAGAAAGCCGGCAAGAACAAGTTATGGATATCGAGAGCGTCGTCACGGGCCTAGGTGGTGATCAATCTACGATCAATACCGAAGTCGAGGTTCTCAGGTCGCGCGGCCTGATCGAAGACCTAGTGCTGGACATGAACCTTCTAGAAGACCCTGAGTTTAATAGGCGGCTGCAGCCGGGTCCTCGGTTTTCTTTAGGACAGGTTGTGGGGTTTCTTCGGGGTCTTTTTAAGGAGCCCGCCGCACCTGCCCCTACCTCAGACCGCGCCATCCTAGACTCAACAATTAATGCTGTTCTCGCGGCAACTTCGGCCTCCAATCTGCGCCAGAGTTTTGTTTTTTTGATCAATGCTACGACAGAGGACCCAGCAAAGTCCGCCGCAATCGCGAACCGGCTTGCCGAACTCTACATCCAAAGCCAAATTGCTGTTAAGTTCGAAAAAACTGAGCAGGCAACCGCTTGGCTTAGTGAACGCGTCAGTGGGCTTCAGATTGAGCTTGAAAGTGCTCAGGCCAGATTAAAGGATTTTTCGACGAATACAGAACTGGTCAATGTCGAAACGCTTGCTGGACTTAATCGGCAGTTAAAGGAACTGAGAGATCGCCGCCTCACCCTCGCTGTTCAGGTTAAGGCAACAACTGAAGAGTTGGAGGCTCTACGCGCGGCCCGACAGGGTGATTTGGCAGCCTTCGCAGAGATCGCCGAAGACAGCTTGCTTAACCAAGCGCTGCGACAGCTGCAGGATGGAACGGCAGGTAGCCAGTCGGCCTTTAGCACGAGAGCGGACGCGCTTGTAGCGAGAGTAGAGCTTGAGGTTGCGCGTTCTCAGTCCCAACTCACCGCAATAGAGGCTTCTATCGAGGACGTTTCCGCACGCATCGACAAACAATCGAAAGAGTTGGTCACTCTGGAACAACTGCAACGCGAGGTTGAAGCGAGTCGCCTGCTTTACGAGGCTTTTCTCAGTCGACTAAAGGAAACCAGCATTCAACAGGGCATCCAACAGGCCGACAGCCGGGTTCTCAGCCGTGCCGTGGTACCATCTGGCCCCTCCGCGCCGCGCAAATCACGGATATTGGCGCTTTCTATGATCTTAGGCCTGATGACAGGAGCCGGCCTCGTATTGCTGCGAGAGATGGCGCAGAATACATTTCGAACCCCCGAAGATCTTGAGAATAAGACAGGCTACTCGGTCATCGGACAAATCCCGAAAATTCCGGCCAAGCATCGTAAGAACGTTCTGGAATACCTTACACAAAAGCCAAATTCGGCTGCAGCGGAGGCGGTCCGAAACTTGCGTACCTCTCTCTTGCTTGCAAACCTCGACACCCCGCCCAAGGTTATCATGTCCACATCCTCAGTTCCCGGGGAAGGAAAGACGACTCAGTCGATTGCTTTGGCCCAAAACTTTGCGGGCCTCGGCGCAAAAGTTCTCCTTATCGAAGGAGACCTGCGGCGCCGGGTGCTGAACGAATACTTCGGCCATGATGTGCATAAGGGGTTTTTGTCGGTAATATCGGGGGAAATCACGCTCGATCAAGCGATTGTTCATGATGAAACACTAGGGGCCGATGTATTGTTTGGCGAGACATCCCGCATCAACGCGGCAGATTTATTCTCATCGAAGACATTTGCCGAATTTATTAAAGAACTCCGCGCTTATTACGATCACATCATCATCGATACCCCTCCCGTTCTAGCCGTCCCAGATGCCCGCGTAATTGGCCAGTTGGTGGATGCTATTATCTATACCGTGCATTGGGATAACACATCTCACCGGCAGGTACTTGACGGTCTGAAAGCCCTTCAGAGCGTGAACCTTAAGGTGAGCGGTTTGGTTCTGGGCCAGATCGACAATAGCAAGATGAAACGCTACGGTTATGGTGATCGCTACGGCACATACTCAGGTTACTATCAGAGTTGAACAATCCCTCTTGCATCGGGTCGCTGAGCTTTGATAGTGTTGTATCAAATTCCCTGCGATATTGCAGGAGTAAAAGTGGAGCCCATATTATGAAATCCT
This sequence comes from Sulfitobacter sp. W027, assembly GCF_025143985.1. NCBI lineage: Bacteria > Pseudomonadati > Pseudomonadota > Alphaproteobacteria > Rhodobacterales > Roseobacteraceae > Sulfitobacter > Sulfitobacter sp. W027. Next base: position 28,635 of record NZ_CP083567.1, on the reverse strand, counting down.
TTTTTGCCATCGCTGCCGTATCTCTGGCCCTGCCCATCGCCGCTTCGGCAGGTGGGTTTGAGGCAGCCCCCGACGACAAGGTTATCGTAGACGTCAACAGCCAAGTCGTAGTGCCGGTCCCACCACGGGGCCTTGGTTTTGGAGGCCTGGGCCCTGTTGGCGTCGGCCTTGTCGGTTTGGGTGCTGCGGCGGTGTTGGCAGCGGCAGCCGGCGGAGGCTCGAACGGAACAACTGGTACGACCGACACGGATTGATACCATTCGGGTTCTGACGTGCCGTTTGATGTGACAGATTCATCGAACGGCATGCAGTTTCAACCGAGAGATAATTAAATGGTTGTCTACAGCCAATAAGCCGCTCGGTGCTAACTTGCCGGGCGGCTTTTTTTTGGAGCCACACAAATCCTCGGTTCCCATTAGAAGCCGACTGGCACTTACCGTTCAAAGGATTAGGATAAAATGTTAGGAGGCTGGGCAAGGACATCTTAAACGCCGAGCTTATGACTGCTCTTCACCAAAAGCGTCCGGGATCAGGTCTTCCCAAAAGGCGCGCATCTCGGACGCGCATAGGGCCGCTTTCCAGCCCAGCCGAGAGAACTCGGATTTCAAAAGCTCATCGCTCAACCAAGCCAAGAAGAGCTTGCGGTCTGCGTCCCTCTGCGTCGGAGAGCGAGATTCAACAATCTCCTGAACCCTTGCCATGATCGCGGCCCGCACCTTGCGCTCCCCTTCGACGACTTGGGCGCGCTCTTCTTCGGCAGCGTCAGATGCGGCGGTCTGAGCACTGCGCACAACGGCGTCGGCCTTTGCCTTGGGCGTCGGCGCCACGGGCTTTTCAGCCTTATAGTCGTTCTTCAACGCAGCCCTGAGGTATCCGACAGGGCTATCAACGCCCCCCCTGCCCTTCAAATAAGCAATTTTTTCCGAGACATAATCCTCGCCATGCTCAGAAATCCACTGCCGCGCCAGCCGGTCAGAAACCCCCAGTTCCATGAGGGCGGTATAAACTGCCCCCTGCCGCAGACCTTCGCCATCATCGATGTCGAGCATCGCAAGCTGGGGGTTCTCTTTGATAAGAAACCGAATTTCGCTGACCTGACGGCCCATCTTATGCAGCTCAGGCGTGATCAGGATATTTGACGTTTTATTCACCTCTGCCACAGCCGGTTTGATAATTTTGGCATTCAGGTGCTTGAAGCTTTCATAATAGGCGCTGCCATCCACCCCCATAAGACGGCGAAACAAGTCGATAGGCCACCATCCGGTCGAGCCGGTACGCAAAAACCGATAGCAATTTTCATAGAGCGCCAAAGCATGGCCCGAGGTAAAGCGCCGCTGGATGTTCAAATTGATCAACGCAAAGACTTTAGGATCGTGCAGTTTTTCCGCCAGAGCCGGTGAATACGCATACTCACAGACCCCTGCCGACAGCTTTGCATAGGACAAAAGCGCCGAAACACCCCATTCCTGTCGCCCATTGGCATCCAACATATCCCATTCCGCCGTGGTCTCGGCCAAACTGCGAAGGGACTGCTTCAGCGTGTCCATATCGTTGGAATTATACCCCACCATCATGCACAACGTCCGCGCGTCGATCTGGTGTTTGTTTCGCGTCACCAGCGTGTCATAGGCATTCAGCAGCAAGACATTGCTAAGCTTCCGCTGCAAAAGAGTGAGCTTTCCCGACACATGGATCGCAGCCACGTTCTTTTTCACCGATTGCCGGCGAAGGGCACCGGTTAACCTGTCATGGAGAATGCTGCTGCTCATGTCGGTCTCTGCTCTACCGCCACCGCCTCTGACGCTTCGCGCTCTTGGGTGACCCTCTCCCCATTATTGCTCAAAAGGTGCCTGATCTCAATCATTCAATGGGGACCCGTCTACGGGAAACACTCATCCCGGAAACGGGTCCCTAACCAGTTTTCACCAAGATTTTGGCCTCGCACATGAGCGACCAACCACCCAAAGTTCGCCTAATTCACCGTTTTCAGGCCGCTCCCGCGCATCGGCACCCATCCTACTGCGAATCAGCACCCGCTATACTGCATACTGGTTCCCGACAGCCCGTAAGCGGGCACCCATCGACCTGTAGATGGGTGCCTAAGTGACTATAAGCCTTTGTCTTACTGGTATAATTTGAATGCAAAGATTCTATAATTAATAAACAATAACAAACTATGAGGCTTTTTCTTCGATAAATTTGAGGATGAAAAGATAGGTTTCGCGTGCGAAACCGTCTCCTCTACCAAACAAGTACATCAACCGTTACCGATTCCCATTCCAAAAAAGATGTGCGATGATTAGGGTGATAACATCGAATAATGATGATCTGATTGAGGCATCACAACATGGACAAGAAGTCGGGCACCCCCCTGCCCCCCTATTTCAATCTGGACCCCAAGGCCGCAGCAGCGAAACTCAGCGATCCAGTAGACACCGCCCGATTCGCAAAAGCCGCCGCATTCGCCGGTCGCGGCAGAGCAGATCTCGCTAAACGCGGTTATGCCCCAGATGGCCAGAAAAAGCTTCGAAAATTTTCGACGTGGGAGATTTGCCGATACCTCATCCCCGTGGCTCCAGCGCATCTACGGAGGGTGTTAAACAAACACCCCGAGCTTCCTCAGGGCGAAGGATCCGGCAGCGCAAAACGGTTCAGCCTCGAAGAGATTCTGACGCTGCGAAATCACTTTGCCGAAGAGGGTGTCAGCACCAAGGAATACCGCCCGTACCGGCCAAAAGGGCTGCCCGCAAAAGTGGTCGCAGTCGCCAATTTTAAGGGCGGCGTCGGCAAGACCTCAACCGCGGCGCATTTGGCGATGTCGGCAGCATTAGACGGCTACAAAGTACTGGTGGTGGACCTTGATTCCCAAGGGTCGATGACCTCGATCATGGGCGGCCAGGTTCAGGACGAATGGCAGACGATTTTCCCCCTGCTCGCACGCGATTATGCGGTGCAGGTGCAGGCCGAGAACCGCGTCCGCGCGGCGGCAGCAGAGCCTGAGATTCCGCTGGATGAGACCCTGACGGAAGCTTTGACGATCTCGCTCAAAGACGTCATTCAAAAGACCCATTGGCCCAACATCGACTTGGTCGGCGCGCAGCTGAACCTTTACTGGGCTGAGTTCCAGATCCCCGTCTGGCGGATGGCCTTGCGGCATTGGGCTTTGTGGGATGCTCTTTCTTCGGCCTTGGAGGCGGGGGGAGCTCTGGATGAGTATGATATCATCTTGCTCGATACCCCCCCTGCCCTCGGCTATTTGACCATCAACGCTTTGGCGGCGGCAGATATCATTTTGGTGCCTTTAGGGGCGTCCTTTTTAGAGTTCGATTCCACGGGGCGGTTCTTTGATATGCTTTACTCGACCTTCGCCTCGATTGAGGAGGGAGAGAACGCGGCGCGGCGGCGGGAAGGGCTGCCGGAGATGAAGTTTGAATGGGATGTGGTCCGGGCGATTATCACGCGGTTTGATGCCAGCCAGCAGACAGATCTGGCGAATGTGATCCAGGCCTATTTCGGTGACATGACCAACACCTATCGGCAGGAATTCACGGCGATGGTCGGGCAAGCCGGGGAGAGCGTGAACGGGATTTACGAAGCCGATTATCGGGACTTCAATCGCGAGACCTATACGCGAGGCCGGGAGACTTTTGACCGGACCTATGCTGAGTTCAAAGAGATTTTGCTGGGCGCTTGGTGGCGCGATGATCAGGAACGGAAGGAGGCCGAGAATGGCGAAACGCAGACAGCTTGAAGTCCCCTCGGCAGAGGCGCTTAAGGAAATTGAGGAGGGTTTCGCACGCGAAACCTCCCGTATTGGCACCCGCGCGCCGATCGCTGATGTGGCGGCGGATGCGGTCCGGCATAAAGACCCCTTGCCCCAGCATCTGCGCGAAGAAAACGCGCGCGATAAGGCCGATGCGAAGGCGCTTCGGTTGGCACGGGAAAAAGGTCTCGTCCTGACGGAAGTGCCGCTTCATGAAATCACGGCGGATGCGCTTAGCCGTGACCGTTTGAAGATGGATGAGGAAGATCTGGCGGAGCTGAGACGTTCGATTGCGGACCATGGGCTGCGGCTTCCGATTGAAGTTTTTGAGCCGTCTAACCCCGAAGCGGCTGGCAAATATGCCCTGATCTCGGGCTTTCGTCGCTTGGCCGCTGTGCGGGAGTTGAACGCGCTTTCGGGGGGCGAACGGCACCAGACGATTCAGGCTTTCGTGCGCAAGCCAGATACATTGGCCGATGCAATTGTGGCGATGATCGAAGAAAATGAAATCCGCACCGGGCTCAGCCAATATGAGCGCGGTCGGGCTGCGGCGATCACGGTGCATGACGGGGTTTTCGCGACGGTCGATGAAGCCGTGGCGACGCTGTTTTCTTCGGCCAGCAAGGCGAAACGGTCTAAGATCCGATCCTTTGCTTTGGTGCATGAGGAATTGGGCGATATGCTGCGCTTTGGGCCTGAGCTTAGCGAGCGGCAGTGTCTCCGGATTGCGACCGGGTTACGGGCCGGGCAGAGCGAGGCGATGCGGACAGCGCTGGAATCCCATGCGGTTACCACGGCGGAGGATGAATGGGCGGTGCTGGAGCCGCTTATCGAGACCGTCGAAGGGGTGGGCGTCGACCCGAAGCGGGGCGGTCGGCCCCGCAAGGTTGTCGAGCGGTCAAAGCCGGTTCGCTTGGCCAATGATGTCACCATGGAGCGGGTGCAGACGGAAGATGGCTATGCCATTCGAATTCGGGGCGACCATGTGAACGAAGAAATGATCGAATTGGTCATGGACCGGATCAAGTATCTCCTCGAGGAAATTTGAGATTTAGAGGAGGTTTCGCACGCGAAACCTCCCCTCATTTATCGCCACTCTTTTAGGTTTCGCGTGCGAAACCCCCTGCCCTTCTTGCACCGTACGGTGCTTTCAAGGTGCATTAATCCCCGCCTCCGATGCTGTCGCTTTCAGTGTTTAAAGGAGGCCGCGATGCCCATTCTCGACAATTTTCAAGATCACCATGGCGGACTGACCGACCCCATCTGCGGCGGCTTTGACGTGACCCCGAATGACAGCGTTGACCTTGCGCAAATGACCCGAGGCGTGATGGTCGCGACCGCAGGCGATATGGCGGTCGTATTGAAGAATGGGGACGTGATCACCCTGCCCGGCTTGGCACCCGGTGTGATCTATCCGCTCCGCATCGCGAGGGTGCTGGCGACGGGAACGACGGCGGCAGGCATCAAGGGGTTGGTCTGATGCTGGGGGTCGGATTGGGCTCATTCGCGCCTTACCGCAACCGGGTACCTATCGCCTTTCCAACGGGGTTTAGCTGGGATCGGACGCGCTTTGACGTCGAGATAGAGCGGGTTTGCGGGGTCTACCGCGCGGGGGTTGAGCCGCGCAATATGGTTGATCCTGCGATTTGGAGCGGGGCGGCTTTCCATGTGGATGGCGTGGCTGGCGATGACGGCAATAGCGGCTTGGGCAGCGCGGATGGAGATTTTGCAAATGCGAAGCGGACCATTCACGCGGCCTTTGTGGCAGGCAATGCAACCGGTGCGGCCTATCGAGTTCTGGTGAAACCGGGTGACTATGCCGAAGCAGGCTTTACCCGGAACGGCAATGACGAGCCAGACCAGCCGGTTGCCGTGATCGGCTGGGCTGGTGCTTTGCGCTATCGTGCGGGGCCATTCTCGGTGACTTGGAGCGATGTGGGGGGGGCATTCACGGCGAGTAAAAGCTCGGTCCGCCGGGTGTTTCGCTGCGATCTGCTGACCGACGAGGGGCTCTATGCCGAGTTGAGCGAGGCTGCGGATGTTGCTGCCTGTGCTGCGACGGTCAACACTTGGGTGCATGACGGAACGCTGCTGCATGTCAACGTAGGTGGAACGCCGGGAACGGAGAGTATCGCGGTGATCCGATCCTTTCATGGGGCGCGTTTCATGACCCATGACAGGGATTTCTACCTTGAGAATGTCCACTGCGAGTGGGGGATCAGCGGTGCGCTGCATTTTGATGCGGTGGCTTCGCGCAACATCGTCGGGGTGAACTGCTCCTTTCGCTATTCCGCGCCGTCGAGCCCGACCGCCTTGCAGGATGCGGCGCGGGTGCGGCGGACGGATGGGTTGGTGGCCTTCTTCGATTGCGACGCCTCGGGCGGGGCCAAGGACGGATGGTCATTCCATGAGGACGGCACGGCGGGGATGCATGTGCTGTTGCAGGGCTGCTCTGGCTGGCGAAATGGGTTCAGCACGGCGACCTCTTGCAATGGGTTCACCACCCATGACGGGGTGCCGGCGATCCTGTTGGGCGGCGATTTCGACCTGTCGCGCAACGGGACCGAAGTACATGTCATTCAATCGACCGAGACTTGGGCGGCTGGGTGCCGGGCCGTCGCGCGGGATGTGGATGGCAGCTCGGTCGCGTTCAAATGTTCGAACGATGCATTGATGTGGCTGCAGGATTGCAGCGGCGATGCGGCAGGGCAGGCGGAGAATTATGCTTTGCAGGCCAACGCGGGCACAGTGTTTACACGCAGTTTTTTCGCCTTATCGGGTGGGGTTGATGTGACCTCTGGCGGCTCTGTAACGCCGTTTTGAGACAGGCTTTGGGCCAATTCCTTCCAATCTAGCACTGCTTCGGGTTGGCGGGTCCAGGTTTCGCAGCGATCGAGTGCTTTGGGACTATTATAGCCGATAATCGAGGGTAGGGTCGGATGGCAGAGCCGATCTGGACCGAGGGTTGGCAGCCCGTGGTGACGGTAGAGCAGGATCCGATTGGAATTGGTCGTCTGATACTCGACGCCCGGTTCATCGCGGTAGGGGGCGAGGCCGATGTCGGCGTGGGCGATATGGGCGAGGGTGGTGTTGAAGTCCTGCTCGCCGTGCCACGTGATGTTGTGCCGCGCAGGCGGGCTTTGGCGCAGGCGGCCTAGGACGTGGATTTGCCAGTTCGGGCGCGCGTCGGCCAGACGGGGGAGGGCGGGGATGTCCAGTAGCGTGGTCCCCGCACAGACGGCGATGGGGCCGGTACGGGGGGTCGGGGAAGGGTCAGCAGTGCTGACCCTTATGTCTTGGTGGGGGATGCCAATAGGGTCGATAGTGACGTTCGGGTGGTCGGTGAAACGGGCGGCGATATGGGGGCTGGCGGTGCTGATGCGGGTGAAATGGCGGTGATCTCGCTCGGCGCGGAGGAGGATATCCGGGGCATTGAGGAGGCGGATGTCGTCCGAGACACGGTAAATACGGGCGGCCTGCGGGGCCTGTTCGGCCAGCAGTGGCCCGAGCAGGACCGGCGGGCCGCTTTCGCATATAACGAGCTCCGCGCGGGACAGCGGCGTGCGGAGGAGACGGCGCCAGTGGTTGGTAAAGAGGCTAAAGGCGGGTTCTAGGAGCCTGTTGAACTGGGTGTTCCGCGTTTTGACCGGGTGGATAGGCGGCAGGCTGTAGATCGATGTGAGCTGCGGGTCGTGATGGTAAATGTCGTGGTGCGGCGGGCTGTCGAGAGCGGTCAGGCGGACATCTCCGAAGACCTTGGACAGCCAGCTATAACCGACAGTTACATGGGTCATATGCCAGCCCGCCGCGCGGAGGTGATGGGAGACCCAGAGCATGCTAGGGCGGCGTTTCTGGAAGGGAAAATCACCTGTAAGAAGGACCACGCGTTTCATGTGACTATCCTGCGGTAGGGGATCAGGAGGAACGCGCCGTAAAGGGCGCTTCCGAGGGTGAGTTGCGCCGGGACGGGCAGGGGCGGGAGCAGGGTGAAGAGCGCGGCAATCGCAGCGACCGTGCAGAGGGGCGGGGCGAGGGACGATAGGGTGGCGAGGGAGAGGCCTAGGCGCGGCAGGGCACGGGAGAGGTGCCATAGGGTGGTCAGGAGCGCTGCAAGGCTGATTGAGGCGGCGAGGGCGGCGGGGGAGGGAGCGAAGGGCGCGAAAACGCAGGTTAGTGTCACAAGCAGCGCCGCGCGGTGGAGCATTAGGCGGGTGTGGCCGGCGGCGATGAGGGCTTGGTTGATCGGCATGAGCAGGGCCGATAGCAGGCCGAAGCCTGTGAGGGCGATGAGGATCGGTGTGGCGGCCTCTGCTGGGGCTGTGCCGATGAGCAGGGGGAGGATGTCAGGGGCGGTGAGGAGCGTGACGCTCCAGACCCATAGGGAGAGCGTGGCGGTGAGACGGAGATGCTCAGGTAAGGCAGCTGCCCGTTCGGCGGCTGGTAGTCGGCGGAGTTGCGGCAGGGCGAGGAAGCGCAGGGGCGAGAGGCTGAGAGCTTCGATCAGGCTGAGTATGCGGGTGGCGATTTGAAAGGGCCCGGCAGCGGGGAGCCCGAAGGCGAGGGCGGTGACGAGTTGCATGAGGGGGAAAAGGGCGGTGCTGAGAAGGTCTCGTGACGAGATTTCGATCACTAAAACACCTATTAGTCTCTGATATTGCCAGTTGGGGCGGCTTTTGGGGCGCCATGCGGCCAAGTGGCAGGACAGTGTCGTATTTATGGTGGCGTGGCTGAGGGCGAAAGCTACCAATGCCCACGGGCCGAGGCCCTTTGATAACATCCAAAGGGCGAGGGCTCCGGCGATGGATTGGCTGACCATTGTGCGCAGCGCGAGGGCGCGGAGGTGAAGGCGCTGACGGAGGATCCCTTCGGAGACCGCGCTGATGCTGTGAAGGAGGGGGATGGCGCTGAGGCCGATGAGCAGCGCGGCGTTGAGGGCGAAGCCTATGGCCGCGCAACAGAGCGTGAGGGCGATGCCGCTGCCGAGCGACAGGGCGAAGAGGGCGTCTTGTCGGAGTTGGCGGGGGGTGAGGATGATCACGCTTTCACCGATCCCGGCTTTATGTAGTCCTTGGGTCAGACGGATGGGGGCGTAGGCGGTGGCGAAAGCGCCGATCTCGGCCAGGGTGAGGAAACGTGCGGCGATGAGGAAGAGGCCCGCGTTTATGCCAACGCGGGACCATTGCAGGGCGAAAGACCAGAAACGCGGGCTCATGCGGGGGCTGCCTTTGGGGTTTGGCGGGCCATTAGGAAGGGCCGCTCTAACAGCAGATGGGTGAGGGTGCCGAGGCAGAGCGCCGCGAGGCAGGTTGTTCCGACGTAGGCCCAAGCACCGAGGTCTGTTGCGGGGAGGAGCGGCAGGAGCAAGACGGTAGCCGCGCGCAGGGCGAAGCGGTGCGAAAGGTAGAGTGCGTAGGAGGCGTCTCCGAGCAGTTGTCCGGGGATTGCGCGGTTGGGCAGAAAAGCGTGCCTGCCGCGACGATCAGCGCGGCCGGGAGACCCGCGACGATCAGCGCGGCCGGGAGACCCGCGGCGAGGAAGCGGGGCAGGGGGAGCGGGTTGAGGGCGATGAGGAGGGCGAAGCCGAGGGCGAGGGACAGAATGCAGAGGATCAGGTGGGGCCGGGTCCAACTGCTTTGCCAGAGGCGGGCGAGGGCGGCCAAAGAGGAATTCAAGGATCAGTGGGTTTGTCCAGAAGGCGAATTGCGGCAGGTGAAAGCTGACGGTTGACCCGAGCGCGGCGAGGGCGGCCAATAGGCCCGAAACCGTCAAAAGGGGGCGCGGCAGCGCGAGGCAGAGTGCCATCAGCACGTAGAAGAATATCTCGTAATTGAGGGTCCAACCCAGCGACAGCACCGGCGCGATACGGCCATCGGGGCGGGCGTAGGGGAAGAAAGCGTAGGAGCTGATGATCTGCCCGGGGTCGAGCGGGGTGTCTTTGACGGTAGCGGGCAGGAGCAACAGGGCGGCGACCATGAGCGTGGTGAAGAGGTAGTAGAGCGGAGCGACGCGCAGCAGGCGTCGCCAGAGAAAGGCGCGCGGGCGGCCTCTGTAGCGCTGCGCGGAGAGGGTGATGACGAAACCGGAAATGACGAAAAAGATATCGACACCTCGTGTCCATGGGATGGCGTCACCGGGCAGGGGGAGGGCGAAGTAATGCTCGGCCTCGGCCAAGACATGGCCGATCAGCACCATCACGGCGGCAAGCCCGCGGAGCGCCTGAAGGCCGGGGAGCTTAGGCGCGCTCATGCAGGGGCGCCTTTGCGGGAAGGGAGCGTCTTTGGGACGGGAACACAGTGGCCGGGCGGGTCAGACCGTTTGGCAGGGGCGGGGCCGCAGGCTGTTGCTTTGCCAGTCTGAGGAGGCCCGCGATCAGAGCGAGTGAGAACAAAAGGTTCTGATGGGTAAAATAGATGGAGTGGCTGGAAAACATCAGCGATGCGCCGATCTGCGAATAGGCCACCGCGAAGCCAAGTGAACGCCGTGCGTGGATGAAAATGCGTCGGATCAGAAAGCCCACGGCGGCAAGGAAAAGCGCCCCGAGCACCGGTCCGAAATCGACGTAGGCGGCGGTGAGAAAGGGGAATTCACCGCCGCCCAGCACGGCTTGCAGCGCGTCGGTGCGGGGGGCGAGGATGTGGGCGAAATAGCTGTCGGTGAAGGTGAGAAACATCGATCCTTCTAGGTTCAAGGCACCCCACGTGTGCGGAATCTCGACCGCGAGCGGGGCAGAGCCGTTCCACATGTCATTGACGAGGTAAAAGGCTAGTTCCTGCGTGCCGATGTCGAGGGTCGAGCGGTGGGTCATTGGATTGATGATCGCCTCACGCATCATCCAAAGGCCGAGGAAGAGGGCCGCGGCCAGAAGGCTCCAGCCCCAGCCGACCAGCCTCCCCTGGATCAGGCAGGCGACGAGGTAGCATGACAGGACCAGTTGCAGCAGCAGCAGGCGTTGGCTCATAACGATTGGTAGAATGAAAAGAGCCAGCGTGTTGCCGATCAGGGTGGCGAGCAACAGGCCACGGATTTGGCGGGGCAGGGGGCCGAAGCACAAGAGCGCTGTAGCCAGACAGGCCGTGGCGGGCAGGGCAGCGTAGAACAGACGCATGCCGGTGAAGAGCTTGTTCTCCAACAGCAGATCGCGGGTGGCCAAACTGTCGAGAGAGGCGAGGGCAGCGAGGTTGATCAGCCCGCCAGTCTTGGCCGCTGTGGTGGCGATCCAAAGTGCGGTAACCCCGAGCAGGAGGAGGTTGAGGGCCACAGTAAGATAGCCCGCGCGGATTGGGTTGATCTGCATCGAGGCGGGACGGTGCTGTGTGAAACGCGCGGCGGTATCGCCCACGGCATAGGCCAGCAGAGCCAAGAGCAGCCAAGCCAACCCGGTGGCGGTGAAGGCCGAGAGGCTGAGGTCTTCGCGGCGCATGAATGTTTGCACCAGATCGAGGCGGTCGAGATAAGCGAGGGTGAGGGCGACACCAACGCCGGATAGGCTCCAACAGATGAGCAGCAGCGAGAGGGGGGAGAGTGCCCGTCTCATGCGGCGATGCGTGCGGTTCGGGCGGCTTGGTAAACGGCGATGTCAGCGGCGCAGAGTGCTTCGATCCTTGGGCGAAGATCGGCTGGGACCTTCGTCGGCGCGGGGGCCGCGTTGCGCCGCCAAAGGGGGAGGGGGGTGCCGATGTGGCGCTGCAACTGCTGGGCAAACGCACGGGGTTCGGACAGGTCGCCGACAATGTCGAAACGCGCAAGTGATGCGATGGCGCGGGCGATGAGCGGTGCGGGGTCTTGGTCCGGTTGAAGGCTCTGACCCGCGAAGTAAAAGAGGTACTGCGAGGCGAGCCGCGCGGCGTCGGCTGAGTTAAGGAAGGCCGCCAATGTGGCCGGTCGTGAGGGGGCGGGGTGGCGGCGTTGCAGGTAGTTATAATGCGACACGAAACGCGCCACGGGATCGCGCAGAAGGGTGACGAAGATATAGTCTCTTGCAGCGTTGTTCTGGAGCTCGGGGTCGTATTGCACAAGGCGCGAGATCATCCGAATGCGCCGGGACACCAGCCGGTGCAGTTGCACCCGGCGGTGTGCGTAATCTGCGCGTATGCGAGGCCCGGTAGGGAGCGTGGGATCTCCGGGATCAAGGTTAATCACCGCCTGTGACAGGAAATGCCGCAGTTGCAGCGCTGCGCCAAAGCTGGAGCCGCCGCATTCCGGTACGTGAATGTAGATGATCCGGGGCATAGGGCTTTCGTCGGCTTGGCGGGCGGTGCCGCGCTAGGGATTCCGAAAGGATTGCAGCGCTTTGGTTAACGGGCGCTTAACGGAGTTTGCAGCGGCACGCGCGGTGGGAGCTTGAAAAGAGGTCGGGTAAGTAATACTTTGGAATTACAATTCCTTACCAAAGGCGATTCCGATGCAGACTACCGTGACATCCAAAGGCCAAGTGACCATCCCCAAGGCCGTGCGCGACCTTTTGGGCCTGCATGCGGGCAGCAAGGTCAGCTTTCGCTGCACCCGTGATGGCCGGGTGGAACTTGTCCCGCAAGAAGAGGGGCCGGCCAAGAGCCGTTTTGCCAAGTTTCGCGGCCATGCGGGGGCAGGGATGGATACCGACGCCATCATGGCGCTGACACGGGATTCGCCAGCGGAGCCAGATGCTTGACGCTGGTTGATACCAATGTGCTGTTGGATTTGGTGACAGACAATCCGCAGTTTGCGGATTGGTCGATTGCGCAGCTCGAAGCGGCCTCGCTGGTCGGCCCGCTGCTAATTAACGACGTGATCTATGCTGAGCTTTCGGTGCGTTATGATAGCAAAGAACAGCTTGATGCCTCCATCACCGGCATCGGATTAAAGCGTGAGCCCATTCCAGATGCCGCACTGTTTTTGGCCGGAAAGGTCTTTCGCAAGTACCGCAAGGCGGGCGGTACGCGTAGCGGTGTCTTGCCCGATTTCTTTATTGGTGCCCATGCGGCGGTGCGTGGTCTGCCGCTATTGACCCGCGATCTGGGGCGCTACCGCAGCTATTATCCGACTGTCGAGGTCATCGTCCCGGTTAAAGGTAGATTCTAAGAAAATCGCCTTTGTTAAGGATCTGGTAAGAATTTAGGCCTGAAGTTGGCAGCGTTCGAAATGGGTGGAAGCCCGGGCTTCGAGGGATGCCGATGCATATCGTTCACCTGCTTACACGCCTTCTGCGGGCCGGTTCCGAAGAGAATACGCTTGAGACCTGTCGTTGGCAGATTGCGCAGGGGCATCGGGTCTCTCTGATCCACGGTGCAGCGCCTGATCCCTATTGGGAGGATCATTTGCCGCGGGTGCTGACCCGGATCCTCCTGCCGGAAATGGTTCACCAGATCCATCCGGTGCAAGACATGCGTGCCGTGCTTCGCCTGCGCCGGATCTACCGCGCGTTGCAGCCAGACGTGATCCATACCCACCAAAGCAAAGCCGGGATTCTTGGACGCCTCGCCGCGCGGACTGTGCCGGAGGCGGTGGTGGCGAATGGGGTTCATATCATCCCGTTCGAAGGCGTCCCCCCCCCCCGCAAAACGCAGACTATATCTGGCGGCAGAACGGCTGGCCGCGCGGCAAACAGACGTGTTTATCGGCGTCTCCGAAGCGGTGGGCCGGGCCTATGTCTGGGCGGGGATCGCGCGACGCGGACGGGTGCATTGCGTGCGTTCAGGCATGGATGTCGCGCGGTTTCGCAATCCGGCGCTGCCTGCCGATTGCGCGACCAGCGTGGCACGATAGAGGTGTTGGTGCCAAAGAGGGTCGATACGCCGGGCTGGCAGCTTTTGCGTCTGCGTCATGTACCGGGCGGGAGCGGGCATTTGTGGGAGCAAGGCGCGCTTTGGCGGGCAAGCCGAGAGGGCGTTCTGATCAGTCTCGGCAATAGCGGCCCGCCGATGCACCGCGCCCATGTACTGTGCCTGCATGACGCTAATCTTTGGGAGATTCCAGACGCCTATGCTGCGCGCTATCGGCTGGGCCATCGCTTCCTGCGCCCCCGCCTTGCCCGCCGCGCGGCGGCGTTGCTGACGGTGAGCCACCATTCGGCAAAGATGTTGGCGCGACGTTTGAGCATTGACGAAAACCGCTTTCGCATCCTGCCTAATAGCGCGGATCATATGTTGCGCCTGCCACCTGCTCCCGATGTTCCGGCACGCTATGGGCTGACGCCGGGGGGGTACTTCCTGAGCGTTGGCAACCGCAGCCCAAACAAGAACCTGCGCGGCTTGATCGCGGCACATGCCGCCTGTGGCACCAAAGTGCCACCTCTGGTCCTCGTAGGTGGCGATGTGCCGGGTCTTGTGGCCGAGGGTGTGGGCGATACTGGCCGGGTCAGAGCGCTTGGCCGGGTGCCGGATTGCGATCTTCGAGGGCTCTATGAAGGAGCGTCAGCATTTGTATTTTCTGCATTGCATGAGGGCTTTGGCATCCCACCGCTTGAAGCGATGCGCCTTAAAGTGCCGGTGATCTGCGCGCGGAGCGGGCGATGCCGGAGGTTCTGGGGGATGCGCCGCTTTGGTTCGATCCGCGGGATGAACGGGATATTGCGCGGGCGATAAGGGCTTTTGCGAGGGTGGGGGAGCCGCAGCACGCAGATATGATCCGCCGCGGGACGCTCCGTTCGGATGGGTATGGCTGGGAGGCAAGTGTGTTGGCCCTTGTGGAGGTCTTGGCGGATGCCCGTAGGGGGCGGCGGCGGATGCGGAATGAACGGGTTTTAGAGGTAGGTAGCATCAGTGATAATCAGCATGTCGATCATGGTGGAGCCGCATAGATTTTCGCGAGTAGGTGAATAGTTGCCCTAAGATGAAAGGGCACGCTAGGTTAAGCGTTCAAGGCGACAGAGGTCGCGAAGGGGGCTCATCTGATTAATTACTGCGGCCTAGTGTGGGCTTAGCTTGACCCCCTCAACGCAGGCAGTCCGACGCCGGTGGCGTCAAACCCTCCGTCGGAGGCGACCACCTGCCCGGTGACATAGCTCGCGCGGTCGCTGGCGAGAAAACATATGACATCCGCGATCTCGCGTTCTGTTCCATAGCGATTGAGGGGGATCGCGTCATGGTAGGCCGCGCGTATTTCCGGGGAATGAACAGCCAGCGCAAGTTTCGTGTCTACGGGGCCGGGGCAGACGCAGTTTGCACGGATGCCGAACTCACCGAGTTCCGCTGCCTGCTGTTTGGTGAGATGGATAACCGCGGCTTTGGATGTTCCATAGGCGATACGCAGGGTAGAGGCGCGCAGGCCCGAGATTGATGCAATGTTGATGATAGCGCCGCCTCTGACAGACAAGAGCGGCAGACAGGCTTGGGACATCAGGAACACGCCGTCAAGGTTGGTTTCCATGACGCGCCGCCAGCGGGCGAAGTCGGTTTCTGCCAGCGGCCCGAAGTCAGCGACGCCTGCGTTGTTCACCAGAATGTCGAGGCGTCCGCATGTCTGTTCGACTTCCGCTACGGCCTGCGCGACTTGCTGGGGGATCGACACGTCACAGATGATGGCCAGCGCCCCGGGGAGGGTGGCCGCCGCATTCGCAAGCTCCTCCCCATCGCGGTCGAGCATGACGACCCGCTTGCCTTCTGCGTGAAAGAGGGTCGCGGTTGCGAGACCGATGCCGCGTGCGGCACCTGTGACGAGGGCAACGGTATCGTTCATTTCAAAACCTCAGGCAGTAACAGAGACAGTGCAGGGACCGCCGCCACGATGGCAAGGCCGATGACACTGACCAGCAAAAATGGCAGAGCGGCGCGGGCGATGCGCTCTAACGGCTGCCGCGTGATGTTTGCAGCGACGTAAAGATTGATCCCGACCGGCGGCGTGATGAGGCCGATGGCAAGGTTTACCATCACCAGCACTCCAAACCACACCGGATCCCAGCCAAGCTCGCGTACCACAGGCATGAAGATCGGCAGCGAGATGAACATGACCGTAACGGGGTCCATAAACATGCCGGCAATCAGCAGGATCAGCATGATCACCATCAAGATCACCCCGCCATTGTCCGACAGGCCAAGCAGTTGACCGGAATATTGCCCGACGAGGTCTTCGACGGTTACGACCCATCCGAACAGGCTTGCATAGGCCACCACCAGCATGACCACTGCAGAGGAGGACGCGGCTTCGGTCAATGCATCGTAGAGGGCGCGGATTGTCAGCGTGCGATAGGCGAAGGCCCCGACAGCTATGGCGTAAACAGTGGCGACCAAGGCAGCCTCGGTGGGCGTGAAAATACCGGAATAGATTCCGCCGAGGATGACGACTGGCGTCATCAAGCCCCAGAAGGACCCGCGAAAGCTCTTCCCAAGATCGCGCCAATATCCGTTGCTGGAAGGGACGGGGGAAAGCTTGTCCAGCCCCTCACGGTTGGTCGACTTGATGAAGGGCAGGACGACCAGCATCAACACCCCCATGAAGAGGCCGGGTATAATCGCCGCGATAAATAGGGCCGAGATCGAAGTCTCAGCGATAACGCCATAGATCACGAGGCCGATGGAAGGAGGGATCACGATAGAGAAGGCTGCACCCGTGCAGACCAGAGCGGCAGCAGCGGCGCGGGGGTAGCCGTCTTCTTGCATGCCTTTGATGATCATAGGGCCGATGGCCGCCACAGAGGCAGGGCCGGAACCTGAGACAGCTCCCCAAAAGAGACAGACGACTGTGCCGACGACCCCCATGCCGCCTGGTAGATTGCCGATCAGGATGCGGAAAAAGCGGATCATCCGCTCGGCGATGCCCAACGTCCCCATGAGCGTTCCTGCGAGGATGAAGAAGGGGATGGCCAGCAAAGCGTATTTGGCAATGCCGGTGGCAATCAGGTCGCCTGCAAGGTCAAAACCGAACCCGATTTGCCACATCGCATACATGGCCGAGAGACCAAGCGCGAAGGCCACGGGAACGCGCAGCGCCATGAGCAGGAAGAAGGCTACAATCATCTGGGTGCCCGCACCCATATTAAGAATATCAGACACTGGGGGTCGCCTGTGGTTCTTGCCGTGGCGGGTGCCATGTCTCTGCCGCATGTTGCAGGTAGCGGATAATGATGAGGGCAAAGCCAAAGGGCAGACCGATCTGATACCACCAGGCAGGCACGCCGAGGGCATAGCTGCGGATGCCGCTGTCGATCTGGTTCATCAATGTGGCCCAAGAAAACCAAGCGGAAGCGGCAAGAAGCATGACCGAAAGGATGACCGACAGAACGAAAACCACACGGGCCGCTGGCCGAGGTAGGAAGTCCTGCACAATGGTAACTGCCAGATGCTGGCCCCGCCGCGCGGCAATCGCAGCGCCAAAAACGGTCAGCAGCAGAAAGCCGTTGGTCAGCAGCTCTTCTGATGCCGCAAAGGAATAATGCGTGGCATAGCGCACCACAACGTTGATGAAACCGATGAGCGTCATGCCAAGAAACAGCAGGGCGCAGACGATCTTTTCGAATTCTTGCAGCAGAAACCGCATGGCTTTGACCCTCCCCGGATCGGCACGGCCCCTGAATAGGGCCGTGCCGTGGCCTTAGTTCGCGGGTGTCGCGGCGATGGCTTCTTGGAAGCTCCCGACGATTTCGGTGCCGACCTTGGCAGCCCAAGTGTCAAACGCTGGCTTGGTCGCTTCGCGGAAGGCGGTCAGTTCGTCTTCGGATGGCTCATAGACCTCCATGCCTTTGTCGCGCAGGAAGGCGACGCCCTCGGCGGTGCCTTTACGGGTGATCTCGCGCTGATATTCCATCGCCTCGGTCGCTGCCGCGCGCATCTGGTCTTGGGTGTCCGCATCCAGATCACCCCAAACCGCGCTTGAGACGCCGAGGAAGATCGGGTCATAGGAGTAGTGCCAAGCAGTCAGATGCTTTTGTACCTCAAAGACCTGCTGGGGAATGATCACGGCCCCGATCGGGTTTTCTTGCCCGTCGACAACTCCCTGTTGAAGGGCGGTCATTGTCTCGCCCCATTGCATCTGTTGGGGATTGGCACCGAGGGCGTTCATCACATCGATGTACATCGGCCCGGCGACGCGCATGTTGAGGCCCTTCATGTCCTCGGGGGTTTTGATCGGGCGGACGTTGTTGGTGACTTCGCGAAACCCGTTCTCACCCCAAGCCAGCACTTCGATGCCCTTTTCGCGCAGAATGTCCTCAAGCAGCTTTGCCGGCTCGCCTTGGGTGGTTGCGTCTACTTGATCGTAGTTGGCGTAAAGGTAGGGCAGCGAGAAAACAGCCATCTCCGGCACCAAGGGCGTCACATTGATTGCCGAAGTGACAACGACATCAAGTGCCCCGCGGCCCACCATCTCGGCCTGCTTCATTTGGTCGCCGCCTGACAATTGCGCATTGGGGAAGACGCGGACGTCATAGGCTCCGTCTGTTTTCTCGGACAGGAGCTCACCAAATTTCTCGGCACCCTTGTGCCAAGTCGTGGTGTCGCCGGTGTTATGCGACAGGCGCAACGTTTCAGCGCCCGCGGCGCCGGATAAGATTGTGGTGGCTAAAATCGCGGCCCAGGCGGTCTTTGAAATCATCATCATAATAGTTCCTCCCTCATTAAGCCATAATGTGGAACAGAGTTCGGCGCTTCGAGCAAGATATTTCTTGCATTCGTGAATAGAATGCGCAGATCTTTGTTGTGAAGCCCGCAAAGTTGCTGAAAGAGGTCCATATTATGAACGGTGGCGATCACATGACCCCCGCCAGCGGCAGCCAAGCGGTGGACCGCGCTTTGGCGCTGTTGCAGATCACCGGGCGCGGTGCTGGGCGGGGCGTAGCGTTGTCGGAATTGATTGCGGCGTCTGGTCTGGGCAAGCCCACGGTGCGCCGTCTGATGCTTGCATTAATCCGGCGCGGACTGGTCGAGCAGGACAGCGCCACACGGCTCTATTTTCTGGGAGAAGAGAGCTATGTCCTGGGGACTTTGGCAACTCCGCGTCATGGGCTGCTGGAGATTGCCGCGGATGCGGCTGTGCGGCTTGCCGAAGTGAGCGGCGACACGGCTTTCGTCAATATGCGCCGCGGTTCTGCCGCCGTTTGTCTGCACCGTGAAGACGGGGCCTTTCCGATCCGCACACATGCGCTTGAAACCGGGGCCCAGCATCCGCTTGGGATCGGTGCAGGCTCGCTCGCTATGCTAAGCGCTCTGCCGGATGCCGAGGTCGAAATGGTGTTGAAGGACAACGCCGAGAGAATGGCTGCGGATTACCCGGATTATGACGCGGAACTCTTGCGCAGCGATGTGGCGACGACACGGGAGCGGGGGTTTGCATTGAACCCCGGGCGGATCGTGCCGGGAAGTTGGGGTGTTGGCGTCGCGCTGCGCCGCCCCGACGGGTCCGTTGCCGGGGCCATGTCAATTGCAGCGATTGAAAGTCGAATGCTCCCGCCGCGCGACACTGAACTGGCGGCTTTGTTAAAGCGCGAGGCGCGGGAAATTGAAATTCGGTTGGCGCGAAGACTGCCGCAGCCAGCTCTACAGGAGGACTAAGAATGACGGACCCCTATATCGTGGGCTGGGCCCATAGCGCCTTTGGCAAAAGCGAAGCCCCAGACACAGAAGCGCTCATGGCCGAGGTTACAGGTCCGGCATTGGAGCATGCAGGTGTGACAGCTGAGGATGTCGATGGCGTCTTTGTCGGGGTGTTCAACAACGGGTTTTCAGATCAAGATTTCCAAGGTGCGCTGGTGGGCATGGGGAATGAAGCCCTGGCCCGCGTACCCGCGACGCGCTTTGAGAACGCCTGCGCAACGGGGTCTGCTGCGCTACATGGGGCAATGGATTTTATTGCCAGCGGGCGGGGCAAGATCGCCCTCGTGGTGGGCGCTGAGAAGATGACCGCCACACCGGGGGTGGAGGTAGGTGATATCCTGCTCGGTGCCTCTTACCGGCGCGAAGAGGCTGATGTGCGCGGCGGTTTCGCCGGGTTGTTTGGGCAGATTGCAGGTAGCTACTTCCAGCGCTACGGCGACCAATCCGAGGCCTTGGCGATGATCGCCGCCAAGAACCACCACAACGGCCTGCAGAACCCTTTCGCCCATATGCAGCGGGATTTTGATGTGGCCTTTTGCAATACCGTGTCTGACAAAAACCCTCTCGTTGCGGGCCCATTACGGCGCACGGATTGTTCGCTGGTGTCAGATGGCGCGGCTGCAATGGTGTTGGCCGCTCCCGACGTTGCCGCCCATTTGCAGCGCGCGATCCGCTTCCGGGCCCGCAGTCATACCAATGAACCGCTGGCCCTGTCGCGCCGCGACATCACCCGGTTTGACGGCGCGCGGCGGGCGTGGGAGCAGGCTTTCGCGGCAAGCGGCGTAACGCTGGACGACCTGAGCCTTGTAGAGACCCATGACTGTTTCACCGTCGCAGAATTGTTGGAATACGAGGCGATGGGGCTGACCGAACCGGGGCTGGGGAGCCGCGCCATCCGCGAAGGTTGGACCGCCAAAGACGGACGGCTGCCGGTGAACCCGTCAGGGGGGTTGAAGTCCAAGGGGCACCCGATTGGGGCCACGGGCGTGTCGATGCATGTCATGGCCGCGATGCAACTGATGGGCGAAGCCGGTGGCATGCAGATTGCCGACGTAAAGCTTGCCGGGGTGTTCAATATGGGTGGGGCGGCGGGTGGCATCTTATGCGTCGATCCTTGAGCGGGTGGTCTGATGCAGCCTGTCTCTACCCGCGTCATGAACCTTTCGCAGTTTCTGACCGAGTCTGCGCGCGGCGGTACCCTGAAGGCATCGGCCTTGTTTGGGAGAGGAAACTTGGAACTGGTCTGAGTTGGAGACCCGTGCGACCGCCTTTGCCGCTGCGCTGCGCGACCGCTATGGGCTGCGCAAAGGGGATCGCTTGTTGGTGCAATCGGCCAATTGCAATCAAATGTTCGAGGCGGCCTTCGCCTGCTGGAAGCTCGGTTGCATTTGGGTGCCCGCAAACTTTCGTCAGACGCCGGAGGAAGTTGCTTGGCTCGCCGCGTCTTCGGGTGCCAAAGGATTGTTAGCGGGAGCTGAATTTGCCGAGCATATCGCGGCATGTGACGTTGTCGCCTTCACCGCCTCAATTGGCGGTACCGGAGAGGATGACTACGAGACGCTCGTCATGGCATATGCGGATTGTACCGGTCCCAGTCGTTACTGTAGACCGCGACGATCCTGCGTGGTTTTTCTTTACGTCCGGCACGACGGGGAAGCCTAAGGCTGCCGTTCTGACCCACGGCCAGTTGGCTTTTGTCATCACCAACCACCTTTGCGACCTGATGCCGGGGACGGGGCCGGATTGATGCCTCTATCGTCGTAGCACCCTTGTCCCACGGCGCGGGCATCCATCAACTGACCCAAGTGGCGCATGGGGTGAAAACCATTCTCCCCGGCGGGGCAAAGTTCGACCCTGCCGAGGTCTGGCGGTTAATCGCTAAATGGCGTGTCACGAATGCATTCACGGTGCCGACAATCGTGAAGATGTTGATCGAGCATCCTTCCGTGCACGAGCACGATCATTCCAGCCTACGTTATATGATCTACGCTGGCGCACCGATGTACCGCGCCGATCAGATCCGCGCGATTGAGGTTCTGGGCCCGGTTCTGGTGCAGTATTTCGGCTTGGTGAAGTGACCGGCAACATCACGGTTCTGCCCCCTGCGCACCACTCTGCCAATGATGCGGCGATGCGGATCGGCACATGCGGCTTTGCGCGGACCGGGATGCAGGTTCAGGTGCAGGACGCCGAAGGGCAAGAACTCGCGCCCGGTGAGACTGGCGAAGTTGCGGTCATCGGTCCCGCCGTCTTTGCGGGCTATCACAACAACCCTGAGGCAAATGCCAAGGCGTTCCGCGATGGCTGGTTTCCTGACCGGCGATCTGGGTCATATGGACGCTGAGGGGTTCCTCTATCTCACAGATCGGGCGTCTGACATGTATATCTCGGGCGGTTCCAACATCTACCCTCGCGAGATCGAAGAGAAAATTCTGCAGCACCCCGCAATCAGCGAATGCGCGGTGCTGGGAATGCCTGATCCGACATGGGGCGAGGTCGGGATCGCGGTCTGTGTGGCGCAGGGTGGACACGCCAGAGGCCGCAGATCTGCTAGAGTGGTTGGGGGCCAAGGTGCCGCGCTATAAGATGCCAAAATCCGTTGGTGTTTTGGGACGCTTTGCCCAAGTCCGGCTATGGTAAGATCACCAAGAAGCTGATCCGAGCAGAATTGATCGCCCGTGGAGAGCTTGCCGGGTGTCTGAGGTGCCGATGGTGCAGCATCCCGGCCCGGTCTCGGCAGAACGGGTTGTCGCGATACCCTGCCGGGCAACACATCGCCGGGTCAAGTTGACGGCAGGGTTGCCACTTTTGCAAGCCATGACCGATGCCGTTGGCGGCGCAGGTGCGTGGTTTGATTTGTCAGACGTGCCCCACCAAGACGCTGACCTTCGTCCGGCCCGCGCCTGCTTTGGGACAACACCATGTCGCGTGGTACAGCAGCGAAACGGTGTTTGCAGGATGCCACGATCCGAAAGGCTGGTGCGCATTTGGGTCGCCGCGACGGAGAAATATTCGCGCATGTCCACGGGCTCTGGTCTGAGGAGAACGGAACCCGCCATGCCGGGCACCTATTGGCGGAGAAAACTTTCCTGTCGACCGATCACATGGTCGACATCTGGGTGCTGGAAGGGGCGATGTTCGAAGCTGCGCCGGATGCCGAGACGGGGTTCACCTTGTTTCGTCCGGTTCGCACGACGCCGGTTGGCGCTCCAAACGCAGTGCTCGGAGCGATCCGGCCAAATGAGATCATCGAGAAGGGATCGCGAAAAGTGCAGCAGACGGGATTGCCCGTAGCTGCGTCAAGGGCCTCGGAAGTCTGGTTGGCGCCCAGCTGGAAGGTCAGACCGCGCTGAGAGATATTGCGACAGAGGTTCTTTTGACCGATGCCGAGGTCAGAGGGTGCGATTGCAGTGGGATTTGCGGGCTCGCTATCTCTGGGTTATGATCCCCGGTAAGAACCGGGTGTGTGTGACCTTCGAAGTCCTTTTGCTTCTTTCTCCGACGTGAAGGATGATCAGAAATGTTAAAAATTGGCGGTGGTAGACTGAATTGACCGTGAAAACTCGCGGCCCGAAAGGAAGCGCGACGTCCTTTAGTCAGTCTGACGCGAGGTCACCTCGTGCAGGTCCTCGCGTTCTGTCTCTAAATACAACTCTGCGTTACAACAACGTTTCGTAAGAAGGTAAAAGGCGCGCCCATGCAAGTTTGGAAATTGCGATTACGTCCCCCACCGGCACCTTCGATGCCATACTTAATATCGACGCAGAGTGTTCCCACCTGTCGGAGAGATGCGCGCCGAAAAAACGGCTCGGGCCCGATGAACGATCTGAAGCTCAACTCTGACACGATCGAATGGGCCCACAAAAATCGAGCGGCCCATGCCGATGAAACTTGCGTTCAAAGGCAAGCACGATGCGCAGGAGATGTCGGGGACAGTTAAGTTTGGTATCTTGCCTCGGGTACATTGTCCGGAGTTTTAGCGTAAACGTTGCGCGGGTTTGGGCTGCTTAGGAACTGAATAGCGGTCTGGTACCTAATGCCATTCTTGCCCTCCATGATCGGCGCACGCCAGCCTAAGTGCACCCGCTGAGCTCATAGGCGTTGATCGCTGAGTTGAACCCGGTGATCCAGCAGCCCTTATCGAAAGCGGTCGTCATCTCATCGCGCACGCGTTTTCTTTCGGAAAGCGCCTGATCGAGATCGTTTGAAACCAGGTCGCCGATAGTTTCAGGGATTTTAATGTGGAGAGCCACGGTTGTATCTTCACTCTCGCCGTTCGATCCTTTTGGCGAGGCCTGTCACTCGCTTAGAACCCAAAGTCCAATCCGCTACGATACGGTCCGACGCGACACCTGCGTTGATGCCCTCCATTTTGCCATAGTAATCTGGCAAATAGGTGTTCGCCGTTGCACCAAGCCGCGCGATGTTGAGGTTGGCGTTTGATGCGGCGCAGAGGGTCGAAGGTCCAACGGACCGAGGTGATCCCGCGCGCCAGACACCAGTCGCGTTGATACCATTTCAGTCGTGCGCCCAGCCCCATCCCCCGGCTGTCGGGGTGGACGGCGAGGCGGTGGGAATGCTGCAACTGCGGATCCTTGGTCGGAAAAACCCAAAGAGAAACCCGAGCATCCGCCCTTCGACAAAGGCTCCTGCGACAAATCCGCCTTCGTGTTGGATCGCGAAGCATCAGGTCGGATTATCCGCCGGGTCATCCGCCCCCAAAACGGCCGGCGCTGGAAATCCTCAGGCGCGTTTGAGTCTGTGGCCACGCCGTCAAGTTCAGCGCTAGTTCAACCTCGGTCTTCACGGCAGTCATGGGCAGATCATCTCGAAATGGCTGGTGACGGTCTTCATGTAGTCCCGATCCAGCGTGACCCCGATCCCCGCGCCATTTTTTGGCACCGGCATTTCGCCATGGGCGGCCTCAAGCGGTTCGTTCACGATGTCGCGTTTGAAATAGCGGCTGGCGCTGGAGGTGTCCCCCGGTTTGGTGAAATTTGCGAGCGTGGCGAGATGGATGTTATGCGCCCGACCAATCCCGGCCTCCAGCATACCACCACACCAGACCGGCGCTCCGAAGGCGGCGCTGACGTCATGGATCGCGCGGGCAGCGGCAAAACCGCCGACACGGCCCACCTTGATATTGATGACCCGCGCCGCCCGCATCTCAAGTGCCTTGCGGGCATCGACGGCGTTGCGGATGCTCTCATCAAGACAGATCGCCGTTTTCAGCGCCGCTTGCACCTGTGCGTGGTCGTGGATGTCGTCGAAGGCGAGCGGCTGTTCGATATAGTCGAGGTCGAATTCGTCGAACCGGCGCAGTAAGGCGAGGTCTTCAAGCCCGTAATCGGTATTGGCGTCGACCGTCAGCTTGATGTCGGGGTAGCGCGCGCGCACGGCGTCGAGCAGCGCTACATCATGGCCCTTGGCGATCTTCAGCTTGGTGCGTTTGTAGCCCGCCGCCTGCGCCTCGGCGATCCGTTCGAGTGTGACCTCAACGCTACCGATGCCAATACTCACACCCACATCCACCGCATCGCGCACCCCGCCAAGCGCCGCCTTGAGCGGAAGTCCGAGGCTCTTTGACCAGAGATCCCAAAACGCCATTTCCACGACGGCTTTGGCCATCCGGTTGCCGCGCCATGGGGCGAGGATCGGCTCCAACTCATAGGGCGAGGCGAACCGCTTGCCGACGATCCGCGGCAGCAGGACATCGCGCAGGAAGGCCATTGCGGCGGGGATTGTCTCTTCGAGGTAGTCGGGAATTTGGTCCATCACCGCTTCGGCGATGCCTTCAATCCCCTCGCCCTTAAGCACCAAAAGCGGGAAAGTCTTGTCGGTCAATGTCTGGTTGGAGATCACAAAAGGGGTGATGAGCGGCAGGCTGACGATATGCAGCTCAGCCGCTTCGATCAGGATGCCGCGGCCGGTAAATGCGGGGTTTGTATTGTGCTGTGACATGGAAACTCGCTGGATCAAAAGGGCAGGGCGCTACTTCACATTGGCGATGAAACGCTGAAAAACTTCGGTTTGCGGGTTGGTGAACATCTGCTCGGGCGTGCCGCGCTCGGCGATGCGGCCCTCGTGCAGGAACACCACGTCGGAGGAGACATCGCGGGCAAAGGCCATCTCATGGGTGACAACGATCATCGTGCGCCCTTCGGCGGCGAGCGACTGCATGACCTTCAGCACTTCGCCCACCAGTTCGGGATCAAGCGCGCTGGTCGGCTCATCGAAGAGGATCGCATCCGGCTCCATCGCCAGCGCCCGCGCAATGGCCACGCGCTGCTGTTGGCCCCCGGAAAGCTGGGAAGGGTACATGTCCATCCGGTCTTGCAGGCCCACCCGCTCCAAGAGCGCTTCGGCGGCGGCGCGGGCTTTGGGCTTTGGCGTGCCTTTGACCTGCACCGGGCCTT
Organism: Sulfitobacter sp. W027; assembly: GCF_025143985.1. Classification (NCBI taxonomy): domain Bacteria; kingdom Pseudomonadati; phylum Pseudomonadota; class Alphaproteobacteria; order Rhodobacterales; family Roseobacteraceae; genus Sulfitobacter; species Sulfitobacter sp. W027. The sequence goes on along the minus strand of NZ_CP083567.1, from coordinate 2,953 downwards.
CCATCACGTTTTCCAAGGCGGTGCGGTGGCTCCACAGATTGAACTGTTGAAACACCATGCCCAAGCGGCTGCGCACCGTTTCGATATGACGCGCACTCAGCGGCTTGCCATCGCGCACCTGTATTTCCTCACCATGCACTGTGACCGTGCCAGAGGTGGGGGTCTCAAGGAAATTCAGACAGCGCAGAAAGGTGCTTTTGCCGGAGCCGGATGAGCCGAGGATCGAGATTACATCGCCTTCCCGCGCCTCAAGTGAGATGCCCTTGAGCACCTCCACAGCGCCGAAGGATTTACAGATATCCTCGGCTTTCAGGATGATGTCGGCCTCGCTCATGGCTTTGGTCCTTCCGGGGGAGAGAGTATGGAGCGGACCGTGCTGTGCGGCCCGATGTGGCGGCTCAGGCGTGTCTCGCCCTGTCGCCAGAGCAACACGAAGATCGCGGTGATGCAGAGGTAGATCAGCGCCGCCCAGAGATAGATCGAGAAGTCGAAAGTGCGTGAGAAGATCTGCCGCGTACGGCCCATGATGTCGAAGACGGTGACAACGCTGGCCAGCGCGCTGGCCTTCATTAGCAGGATGATCTCATTGCCAAGCGCTGGCCATGCGATGCGGTAGGCATGGGGGAAGGTCACGCGGCGCAGGATTTGCGGACGCGTCATGCCGATGGCCTTGGCCGCCTCAATCTCACCGCGCGCCACGCCCATGATCCCGCCGCGCAGGATTTCTGTCTGATAGGCCGTCGAGTTCAGCGCGAAAGCCAACAGGGCACAGTTGAACGGGTCGCGGAAAAAACTCCACAGCCCCCATTCCTGCAAAATCGGGCGGAATTGGCCGGAGCCATAGTAGATCAAGAACAATTGCCCCAAGATCGGCGTACCCCGCATAAAGGAGATATAGAGCCGCAGAGGCGCCTGGGCGACGGGGCCGGTATTGGCGCGGATCAGGGCAAGGCCGGGGGAAAAGAGGGCGGCGATCAACGCCCCCAGAAAGGTGAGCTTGAGGGTCATCAAAGTGCCATCAAGCAGGCGCGGCCAATATTCCACCATGATGTCAAACGGGTTCATCTCAGACCCTCCGAATGCCGCGATTGGCGCGGCGTTCCATATGGGCCAAGACTACTTCCGAAAGGACGCAGAGCACCCAGTAGATCAGGCAGGCCAGCAGGTAGAAAGTGAAGGGCTGCTTGGTCACGCCAACGGCGACTTTGGTCATGCGCATCAGGTCGTCCAGCGCGATGATCGACACCAGCGCCGTGTCTTTCAGCATGTTGATCCATAGGTTTCCAAGACCGGGCAGCGCAAAGCGCCAGACCTGTGGCAGACGGATGCGAAAGAAGATTTTGCGCGGTGTCATGCCGATCGCCCGGCCCGCTTCCATCTGCCCTTCGTCGAGCGATTGGAACGCGCCGCGCAGCACCTCGCCCGCAAAGGCGCCAAAGACCATGGCAAGTGCCGTGACCCCGGCGGCAAAGGGGCTGAATTCGATATTGGTGCCGCCCGGCTTCCACCAGACGGCCAGTTTGTTCAGCAATAGCCCAACGCCATTGTAAACCACAAAGAGCGTCAGGATTTCCGGCAGGCCCCGCATGATCGTGGTGTAGCCAAAGCCAATAGCCCGTAGGCCCGCGTGGCGGGACATGGAGGCAAAGGCCGCAACAAAACCGATTAGTAGACCCACGGGAAGCGTCACGATGGCAAGCTGCATCGTGATCGCCAAACCCGCGAGGATTTCATCCCCCCAGCCGGCATCGCCGTAAGAGAGCAACTCAAACATAAAAGGCTTCCGATTGGGGGGAGGCTGTCATCATTTCATCGTGTAGACGTCGATGTCGAAATACTTGTCGTTGATGGTTTTATAAGTCCCATCAGCGCGCATCTCGGCCAAGGCGGCGTTCAGCTTTTCACGCAGCTCGTCGTCATCCTGACGCAGCGCGATGCCCACGCCTTCACCGACAAAGGCCGGATCGGTGATCGGATCGCCAGCCAATTCGCAGCAGGCGCCGTCTTCGGTCTTGGTCGTCCAGTCCAGCATCGGCAGCATGTCACCCACCTGCATGTCGATCCGTCCGCTGGCCATGTCGAGGTTGACCTCATCCTGCGTTGGATAAAGCCGCACATCCGCATCGGGGTAAGTCGCCTCGATATAGTCGGCCTGCGTGGTGCCGGACTGTGCGCCGATGACCTTATCGGCAAGGGCTTCATTGGTAAATTCAGTGATGTCAGACCCTTTTGGCACGACATTGGTCATCGCGGCGAGGTAGTAAGGATCAGTGAAATCCACCTGCTTCTTACGCTCTTCAGTGATGAACATCGACGCGATGATGAAGTCGTATTTGTTCGCCAGCAGCCCCGGAATGATCCCATCCCAATCCTGCGCAACGACTTCGCATTCCTCGCCGATCCGCTTGCAAGTTCCTGACCGATCTCGACGTCGAAACCGGCGATCTTGCCGTCAGCTTCGATGTAGTTGAACGGAGGGTAGGCGCCTTCCGTGCCCAAGCGCAAAGTCTCGGCAAAGGCGCCTGTAGAAAGGCTGGCGGCGACGGCCAGCGTCGAAAGCGCCGTGGCCAGTTTGAGTTTAGGTGTCATCGTGTTCACTCCTGTTGGGTTTTTCTGTGTCGTTTTTCCGTTTGGCACCCTGTCGCGCAGGGCGGTCGACATGGCCGGTAAAGCGACCATAGAGATCGGCAATCCGGTTAAGCCTGCCCTCTACCTCGGACCCAAGCTGTAGAAAGACGCTGTGGATCAGCAGGTTGGACAGGCTCGCCATCTGGGCTGTCGAATCCCAGAATTGGTTGAACTGCGTGGGCACCGCGAACACCAGATCCGCCACCTCATGGCCCCAGTCACAAAAGACATCTGTAATAAGTGTGACCGTCACCCCCGCCGCGCGGGCCTCTTCGGCGAGGCTTTTGGCCAAGACCGAATAGCGCCGCGCCTCGAAAATCACGAG